>JAJKJM010000084.1 GCA_021153985.1 Polaromonas sp. | reverse complement strand
GCCGCGCCGCAGAACGAGAGCGCCACGACGATGCTGGCAAGCAGGCGCTTCATGAGGGTGTGTTTGTTCATGGCGATCAATGCGCGTGGAAGACGACGCGGTCCGGCACGGGCTTGAACGTGCCCATCTGGCTCCACCACGGCATCAAAAGGAAGAAACCAAAATAGAACAGGGTGCCGAGCTGGGAAACACGCTCGCCAATCGCCGACGGGGGCTGAACGCCCAGATAGCCGAGCACCAGGAAGTTGACGACAAAAATGCCGTACATGTATTTGTGCCAGTCAGGGCGGTAACGGATGGACTTGACCGGGCTGTGGTCCAGCCAGGGCAGGAAGAACAGGATGATGACCGCACCGCCCATCACCACCACGCCCCAGAACTTGGCGTCAATGCCCTTGATCATCATGCCCCAGAGCTCACCCAGGAAAGGCACGCCGGCCAGCGGTTTGGCCAGCGCATCCAGGCCGTGGGCGATGCCAGTGCCGGCGGAAGGCGCGATCAGGCCGATCCAGTTGGCGATGGAAGGCAGCAAGCCCAGCAGCAAAGCCGCGCCGATGGCGATGACCAGCACTGCCGGCTTGAAAATGCCGGAGAGTTTGCGGGCGGCAAGCACTGCGGCGACGATGGCGATGATGCCCAATGCACCGGCCATTTCACCGGTGATGGCGCGCAGCATCGAGTAGTAAGGCGTGAAGTACCAGACCGGGGCGATATGCGCCGGGGTCTTGAGCGGGTCGGCCGGGATGAAGTTGTTGTACTCGAGGAAGTAGCCGCCGAACTCGGGTGCGAAGAAGATGATCGCCGAGAAGATCATCAGGAACATGCTCACGCCGAAAATGTCGTGCACCGTGTAGTAAGGGTGGAAAGGAATGCCGTCCACCGGGTGGCCTGCGGCATCCTTGGGCGCATTCGGGCCCTTGATTTCAACGCCGTCGGGGTTGTTCGAGCCCACTTCATGCAGCGCGATGATGTGCGCAGCCACCAGGCCCAGCAGCACCAGCGGCACGGCGATCACGTGGAACGCGAAGAAACGGTTCAGCGTGGCGTCGCCCACCACGTAGTCGCCACGGATCAGCAGCGCCAGGTCGGGGCCGATGAAAGGAATCGCGGCAAACAGGTTGACGATCACCTGGGCGCCCCAGTAGCTCATCTGGCCCCATGGCAGCAGGTAGCCCATGAAGGCCTCGGCCATCAGGCACAGGAAAATCGCGCAGCCGAAAATCCAGACCAGCTCGCGCGGCTTGCGGTAGCTGCCGTAGAGCAGGCCGCGGAACATGTGCAGGTAAACCACCACGAAGAAAGCCGACGCGCCCGTGGAGTGCATGTAGCGGATCAGCCAGCCCCAAGGCACGTCGCGCATGATGTATTCAACAGAGCCGAAGGCCAATGCGGCGTCGGGCTTGTAATTCATCGTCAGGAAAATGCCGGTCACGATCTGGATGACGAGCACCAGCATGGCGAGCGAGCCGAAGATGTACCAGAAGTTGAAGTTCTTCGGTGCGTAGTACTCGCTCATGTGCTCTTTGTAGAGCTTGCTGGCGGGGAAACGGTTGTCGATCCAGTTCATCGCCTTGACGGCGATCGGGGCATCGGGGGAAATTTCTTTGAATTCAGCCATAACTGATCCTGGTTCGGTGGGGTTCTTTGGCAAGCGTCAGGCGCTGGCTACAAGGTCTTTTGAAGGGGCTGGGTTGAAGCGGCCTTCAGGCCTTTTTGTCTTCACCGATCAGCAAACGGGTGTCTGACAGGTACATATGGGGCGGCACTTCGAGGTTGTCCGGTGCAGGCTTGTTCTTGTAGACGCGGCCGGCCATGTCGAAGGTCGAGCCGTGGCAGGGGCAGAGGAAGCCGCCGGCCCAGTCGTCGGGCAGCGACGGCTGCGCGCCGGGCTGGAATTTGTCGGAAGGCGAGCAGCCCAGGTGCGAGCAGATACCGACTACCACCAGCGTTTCGGGCTTGATGGAGCGGTTTTCGTTGCGGGCGTATTCAGGGGTCAGCTCGTCGGGCTTGCGCTCGGACTTGGGGTCGGCCAGCAAGGGATCGATCTTGGGCAGCTCGGCGAGCTGCGCGGGGGTGCGCTTGACGATCCAGACGGGCTTGCCGCGCCATTCGACGGTGATTTTTTCACCGGGCTTGACGCCCGAAATGTCGACTTCGACGGCGGCGCCGGCGGCCTTGGCTTTTTCGGAGGGCTGGAACGTGCTGACAAAGGGAACAGCGGTGGCTGCAACGCCTGCGCCGCCAACGACGCAGGTGGTGACGAGCCAGTTTCTTTTATCTTTATCGACGGATGCACCAGGGGGCACACCGTTCACGCTTGCTTCGCTTGCTTGGGTCATGAGAGTCCTTCAAGAACTGGCTTGAAATAGGCTTAGTGGGGTCAACCCGCAATTGTAGCGGAGCGCGATGTCGTTTTTCAAGGCAAGGGCCGGGCTTCGGCTGGTCCACGCCTGCCCGGCGAGGGCGTGAGCGCCTCTTTTTTAAGCACCACCCGATCTGCACATACTTTGTTTCAAGCAAAGCCGCGCGGGCGTTTTTACAATCGGGGCCAGCGCCGATAATGATTTTCTGAAATTGTGCGGCGCCCGGACATGGCGGCGTTGACGCAACAGCAGCATGCCAGCACAAACACAACACTCATCAACCAGAACCAACCAGAACCAAACAGAGGAGCAATCATGGGAATGATGCAGGAATTCAAGGAATTTGCCGTCAAGGGCAACGTGATCGATCTGGCGGTGGGTGTCATCATCGGCGCGGCTTTCGGAAAGATCGTCGACGCGGTGGTGAGTGACCTGATCATGCCGGTGGTGGGGCTCGTCTTCGGAAAGCTGGATTTCTCCAGCATGTACGTGTTGCTGGGCAATGTGCCGGCGGGCACCGACATGTCGCTGGATGCGCTGCGCAAGGCGGGCGTGCCGGTGTTCGCTTATGGCCACTTCCTGACTGTCACGGTCAACTTCATCATCCTGGCCTTCATCATTTTCCTGATGGTCAAGCAGATCAACCGCCTCAAGCGCCATCACGAGGCCGCCCCCGCACCTGCCGCGACGCCCGAAGACATCGTGCTGTTGCGTGAGATCCGGGACAGCCTCAAGAAGAGCTAACCCCCTGAGTCGCTTCGCGCCTTCCCCCTCAGGGGGACGGGCGCCTTGCGCCTGGCAAAGCCAGATCGCGGCCCCCGCTTGCTAACGCACGTCGATTGCTATTGATTTAATAGCTACTTGGCCAAGCGGCTATTGGGCTGGAGCCCGATTTCGCTAGAATTTTCAGGCAGCAACAAGCCGCCGCGCCATGCGCACCGCCGCCAACAGGCTGGCCGCATCAGCTACCCCGCGCCCCGCGATGTCAAATGCGGTTCCGTGGTCCGGGCTGGTGCGCACCAGCGGCAGTCCCAGCGTCACATTCACGCCCTGCTCCACCCCCAGGTATTTGACCGGAATCAGCCCCTGGTCGTGGTACATCGCCACCACCACATCAAACTCGCCCGGCTTGCCAGCCGCCTGGCGCGCCCGCATGAAAACCGTGTCGGGCGCGAAGGGGCCGCTCACATCCAGGCCTTCGGCCTGCGCGGCCGCGATGGCCGGCGCGATGATGGCCTGCTCTTCGCTGCCGAAGAGCCCGCCCTCGCCGGCGTGCGGGTTGAGTCCCGCCACCCCGATGCGGGGCGCGTGTCCCAGGCTGGCGCCGACCGCGCCGTGCGTGATGCGCAAAGTCTGCAGCACGTTGTCAAAAGTGACGGCATCAATTGCTCGCCTGAGCGACATGTGAATGCTCACCAACACGGTTCTGAGTTCGTCGTTGGCCAGCATCATGCGCACCGGCACCTCGCCCACCGGCTTGCCCAAAAAGGCGGCGGCCTCGGCCTGCAGCATTTCGGTGTGGCCCGGAAACCCTGCGGCCCAGCCCCCGGCGGCGGCCAGGGCCTCCTTGTGGATGGGCGCGGTGACCAGCGCGGCCGCCTCGCCGGCCAGCACGCTGCGGGCCGCCCAGGCGATGCAGTCGGCTGCAGCTTGCCCAGCCAAATCGCTCACCAGCCCATAGGGGATAAGGGTTGGCAGCTCACATTTTTGTAGCACAGGGAGGCAGCGCGGCGGTACGCCCGCCAGGTCGGCCAAGTTGTCCAGCTGCGCCACAGGCAAGGCCAGCGGGGACGCCACCAGCGCCGCAGCGCGCCGCAGCGTGGCTATATCGCCCACAACGGCGCAACCGGCCATGTCGGCGGGTGCGTCGCGGAAGGCTTTGGCGACGATTTCGGGGCCTATGCCGGCCGCATCGCCCATGGTGATGAGCAAGGGTTTATTCATGAGAGCGCGCATCTTGTCCGTATCGGGTGCAATTCATGGCCAGACAGCCCATAATCGCCAAAAAAGGGAAGGCCTGCCGGCGCCGACATGCCGGGAGCCGTAAAACAGACAGAGGGAGTTCAAGCAGATGCATTCCTGGGCTATTTTGGCGCAAACCCCACGGCCGCGGCTCGCCTGCGACTGCACAAGCCCCTGAAGCGCCATGGACGCAGCCCTGCACCCCCTGCTGTCCAGCTCCGAAATGATGCTGTGGAGCGCCGGCGCAGGCGCGATTGGCCTGATCGTTTTGCTGGCCCTGGCCGACACCCTCTACAGCCGCACCCGCGCCGCATCGCAAACATTGGCTTACCTGGCCCTGTGCTGGCTGGTCGTGATGCTGCTCTGCGGGTTGCCCGCCGCCCTCTGGCCCGGGCTCAAAGAGCCGCTGGGCATGGCCCAGATACTTTGCGGGCCGCTGTGCGCCGCCGTGGGCAGCTTCGGCGCCAGCAAATGGCTTTCGGCCCATCAACGCGACCGCCTGATGAAGACCAGCCTGCTCGCCGTCACCCTGCTGTGCCTCGCCGGCGGGCCTCTGTGCCTGTTGCTGTCGCCGGCATGGCGGCTGCCGGTGGCTGGCGCGCTGGCCATCGCCAACCTGTCGGTAGTGATCTGGCTGTCGGTGCGCGCCACGCAGCTGGGCGACAAACTCGCCTGGGGCCTGGCTGCCGGATGCCTGTTCACACTGCCCGCCCAGATCGGCCTGTACAGCCTGGCCCTCAACAGCAGCCGGCCGCCGCTCGCCCTGCAGGCCGCCGTGATGATGGCGGCCTTGCTCAGCCTGGTTACCACGGCCGGGATGCTCTGGCTGCGCAACCGGCAAACCCGGCAGCTCAAGCAGGGCGACGTTTCGCAGCGCGACCCGATCACCCAGCTCTACAACGGCGTGGCGATGGTGCAGAAAATCATCTGGGCGCAGCGCCGGCGCCAGCGCACCCGCCGCGACGGCGCCCTGATGGCGGTCATGGTGTTCGAGCCCGAACGCCTGCTGCCGCAAATCGGGCAGGCCGGCCTGAACGACCTCTACATCCGGCTAGCGCAGCGCATGCAGCGCCATACCGGCGCCGTCAACCCGGTCGGGCGCTACTATGACCGCTGCTTTGTGGTGCTGCTGGAAACCATGCATTCGCCGCGCTGGATACGCACCCTGGGCCTGCGCGTGGCGTCCAGCCTGCGCCGGCCCATGGAGCTGCCTTCCATCAGCGGCCGCATCCGCATCACGCCCGACATCGCCGTCGGCATTGTTCACCTGTCGGCGGCCGACAAGGACGTGGACCAGTTGCTGCACGAAGCCCAGTCTGTGGCCGAAGCGGCGCGCGGCATGCGGTCCCGCGCGGCGCTGCTTGACCCGGAAACCCACGCCGCCGTGCCGGTGGAGCACGCCGAGCTGGGCTCCAGCTGGCGCGCATTGCGCAAGGCGGCTAAGCCCGGAGCGTCTTCAGGCGCGTCCACGGGATCGCCCCGGGCGAAAGCCGGCGCCAAGCTCCCACGGGCCGGCCGGCCCCGCCACAAGCCAGCCTGAAGCCGGCGCCCTGCTTCCCGGCCAGCTCCTCAGGCCGGGTTGTCAATATCAATGAATTCGTGGACCAGGCCCAGTTGCGCCGCGACATGCGCGGCCACGGCTGGCGCACCATAGCGCTCTGAGGCGTGATGCCCGCAGGCGATGAAGGCGACGCCCATCTCGCGCGCGTAGTGCGCCTGGGGCTCGGAGATTTCCCCGGTGATGAAGGCGTCGGCGCCGGCCGCGATCGCCGCCTCAAAGTAGCCCTGCGCGCCGCCGGTGCACCACGCTATGTTTTTGATAGCTGAATCCCCAGGTCCTGCCTGGACTACAGACCTATTGAGCACTTGACTCACATGGGCGGCCAGCGCTGCGGCGTTGGCGAACTGACCACTATCGGCACGCCCGCCGATGAACCCCAGGTCCTGCTCGCCAAAGCGCCGCACCGCCGCCAGGCCCAGTTGCGCACCCAGCTGCGCGTTGTTGCCGAGCTCAGGGTGCGCGTCCAGCGGCAGGTGGTAGGCATAGAGGTTGATATCGTGCGCCAGCAACAGCGCCAGGCGCTGCTTCATCCAGCCCGTCACGCGGCCGTCCTGCCCGCGCCAGAACAGGCCGTGGTGCACAAAAATCGCGTCGGCTTGCGCCGCGATGGCCGCTTCGATCAGCGCCCGGCTGGCGGTGACGCCGGAGACGATCTTGCCGACCTCCGGCTTGCCCTCGACCTGCAGGCCGTTGGGGCCATAGTCCTTGAAACGTTCCGGTTGCAGCAGGCGGTCAAAGGCGGCAAGCAGGTCGTGGCGTGAGGTACTCATGCCGCGATTGTCTCAGGCCGCTCAGTTCTTTTCGATACCCAGCAAGGCATCCTTGAGCATGAAGTCGGCCGGAACGGACCCCAGCCAGATGCCCAGCACCATGCGAAAGAACTCCGCATCGCCGACCGGCGCCCCCTGGGGCTGCTCGGCGATGAAAAAGCTGGTGCCTTTGCCCGGCACGAACTCCATCGCAAATGAATCCCCCGGCATCAGCTTGCTGCGGCCTGAAAAGATGTCGATCAGGCGGTTGCTGGACACCGAATGGCGGCTGACGGCGTCGCGGCTGGCGTTGTCAGCCATGCCGCGCAGGAAGAGCCGGCCGAGCTCCGTGCCCGAGACCTCCCGCAGCGCCACAAAGGCCAGGCGTATGGGCGTGCCCAGCTTCATGGCTTCGTCGGCAGACGTGACCTTGCGGCTGGTGTACAGCGCCATGTCATAGACCTTGAAGATGGCCTTGAAGCGCGTGCCGGCGCCGTTAAGCTGCAACGCGCTGCCCTGCGCCACAAGGCTGGCCGGAAATGTCGTTGTAGTGGGCGCCGCCAGAACCGGCACCGCCAGCCCCGCCGATCCCGCCATGGCGGCCGCGCCGCGCGCGAGCCAGGCCCGCCGTGAATATTGATGCATGAATCTCCTCCGGTTGTAGTGGTTGGCCGAGGGGCTGGGCGTTCCGTCCGGGCCCGCGGCCGCTGCTTTTTTGGGCAGCTAGAACATGGTAGCGGGCCAGGCGGCGTTCTTCCTTACAGCGAGGGCAAACCCCGAAGGGATAAACTTCCCTCCGGGTGCGGCTCCTGCCAAGCCCTGCGCCCGACCCCGGCAAGCGCATTTTTGTCCCTGACCGCCACGCTTAACCTTTCGCCCATCGCCCATCGCTTCATGAAACGCACCTGGCTTCTTTTTTCGCAAACTGTCACCGTCCTGCTGGCGGCGTATTTCGTGGTGGCGACCCTCAAGCCCCAGTGGCTGGACCGCGGCAACATGCCCGGCGTGTCCGTGATCGAAGCGCCGGCCGGCAATGCACCGCGCAGCGCCGGTGCGGGCGCGGGTTTTGCCTCGGCCGCCAAGGTCGCTTCCGCGGCGGTCGTCAGCATCAACACCAGCAAGGCCGCAGCCAGAAACCCGCACGCTGAAGACCCCTGGTTCAAGTTCTTCTTCGGCGACCAGAGTCCCAATGAGCCGCAGGGCGGCCTGGGCAGCGGCGTGATCATCAGCACCAGCGGCTATATCCTGACCAACAACCATGTGGTCGAAGGCGCCGACGAAATCGAGGTCATCCTCAACGACACGCGCAAGGCCAAGGCGCAGGTCATCGGCACCGACCCGGACACCGACCTCGCCATCCTCAAGATCGACCTGGACAAGCTGCCCGTCATCGTGCTGGGCAATTCCGACGCGCTGCAGGTGGGCGACCCGGTGATGGCTATCGGCAACCCCTTCGGCGTGGGCCAGACCGTGACCGGCGGCATCGTGAGCGCGCTGGGGCGCAACCAGCTGGGCATCAACACCTTTGAGAACTTCATCCAGACCGACGCGGCCATCAACCCCGGCAACTCGGGCGGTGCCCTGGTCGACGTGAACGGCCACCTGATGGGCATCAACACCGCGATCTATTCGCGCTCGGGCGGCTCCATGGGCATCGGCTTTGCCATCCCGGTGTCGACCGCCAAGCAGGTGCTCGAAGGCATCGTGAAAGACGGCCAGGTGACGCGCGGCTGGATAGGCGTAGAGCCGCAGGACCTGAACCCCGAGCTGGCCGAGACCTTCGGCCTGAAACCGGCAGCGGCCAAAGACGGCGGCGTCATCATCACCGGCGTGCTGCAAAACGGCCCGGCCGCGCAGGCCGGCATCCGGCCCGGCGACGTGATCACGGCGGTCGACGGCAAAGGGGTGCGCAATGTGAGCCAGTTGCTGACGGCCGTGGCGGCCCTCAAGCCCGGCACGCCGGCGCCGCTGACGGTGCTGCGCCAAGACAAGGAAAGCGAGATCGCGGTCACACCGGGCAAGCGCCAGCGGCCCAAGGTGCAGCAGCAGCGCTAGCCGGTTTTCAGCCGTAACGCGCCAGGCCTTGCGCGAAGGTTGCTATTGATTTAATAGCTGCCAGCGCATGTACTCATTGGGCTGGAGTCCGATTTCTCTTAAGAAATGAACCGGGTGCCCGGCTTCAGCGGGCTCGGCCCTTGCGCCTCAGGACTTGGCCGCTTCGGCCTCGGTGTCGTCTTCAGGCTTTTTGGTCTGCTTGACGAACACCTGCGCGGCGATGATGCCGACCTCATAGAGGCCGCCGACCACGCCAAGAAGCATGATCATCGAGCCCGCATCGGGCGGTGTCACCAGCGCGGTGCCGACGGCCGCGGCCACCCAGAAGTAACCGCGGTATTCACGCAGCTGGGCCACGGTGATCACACCCATGCGCACCAGCAAAATCACGGCGATCGGCACCTCAAAGGCCAGCCCGAACGCCAGGAACATGCCGAGCACGAAGTTGAGGTACTCCTCGATGTCAGGCGCGGCGGTGATGGACTTGGGCGCAAAGCTCTGGATGAAATGAAACACCTGGCCAAACACGACGAAATAGCAAAAAGCCACGCCCACAAAAAACAGCAGCGTGCTGGAGATCACCAGCGGCATGACGAGCTTTTTCTCGTGTGAATACAGGCCGGGCGCCACAAACGCCCACACCTGGTAAAGCACCACCGGCAGGGCGATCATGAAGGCGGCCATGAACAGGATCTTGATCGGCACCACGAAGGGCGAGATCACATTGGTGGCGATCAGCGTGGCGCCCTTGGGCAGCGCGGCGACCAGCGGCGCGGCCAGGATGTCGTAAAGCGCGCCCGGGCCCGGGAATATCGCCAGTACGACGGCGGCGATGCCGATGGCGATCACGGCCCTGATCATCCGGTCGCGCAGCTCCATCAGGTGCTGCACAAAGGGCTGCTCGGTGCCCGCGAGTTCGTCGGGCTTGTCGGTGTTGGGATCGCTCATGGGAAAGAAGGTGTGCGCTGTGTGGGTTGCGCCGGTATGCGCGCCTGGCGGTAAGAGTCAGCGGAGCAGTTCAAAGCGGGCGGCCCGGAGGACGGAACCGCGCCACACGGGCTGCGCCGGACTGCGCCCGGGTGCGCACGCCCGAACGGGCCTTGTACCACTGGGGTGTCGCGCCCTGCTTGAGGCGCCACTTCTTTTTCGGGTGCTTGTATTCGGGAAAGATTTCCATGCCGGGAAGGCTGGAAGAAGAAGAAGACGAATCGCCCGTGGCCTCAGCCCAGGATTTTTCAAAATCGCTGGCATTGGTCTGGATGGAGTTCTCCACGTCGCGGGCAGCGCCCTCGACGGTTTCCTTCATCTTCTTGAGCTCGTCCAGCTCCATGGAGCGGTTGACTTCGTTTTTGACGTCGGCCACATAGCGCTGGGCTTTGCCGAGCAAGGTGCCGACAGTGCGCGCCACGCGCGGCAGCTTCTCCGGGCCGATCACGATCAGCGCGACCGCGCCTATCAGCGCCATTTTGGAGATGCCGAGATCAATCACTGAATGTCAGGCCGGATCAGGACTTTTGCTTGGCTTCGACGTCGATCGTCGTCTTGTCGGCAGCCTGCGCGTTCGTCACGCTGGCAGGCGGCACAGGCACGTCGGCGGGCGGCTGTCCGCCGTCCTTCATGCCGTCTTTAAAACCCTTGACGGCGCCGCCCAGGTCGCTGCCCATATTTTTCAGCTTTTTGGTGCCGAAAACCATCACCACGATCAACAGCACGATCAGCCAGTGCCAAATGGAAAGTCCACCCATGATTTACTCCTAGTCTGGAATTGAGATGTGTCAGTGCAGGTAAATGCCAAAAACTTGCGAGATTGCCGGTTTGCACGCAACTGCCTTGATTCTAAAGGCCCGGCCTGTCAGGAGGCTGATTACACACATTGCCCTACCGGGTTAGTGTGGCTGCGGGCGCCGGGGTTCCGTTGGGCTTTGTAACGCTCTCAGCCTTTCAGCCATGGCCTGGGGCCGCCGATCACATGGAAATGCAGATGATGCACTTCCTGCCCGCCTTCCGCCCCCGTGTTGGTCACGATGCGGTAGCCGCCTTCGGGGTATGGGTTGCAGCCCTGCTCCATCGCCAGCTTCGGGGCCAGCGCCATCAGACGGCCCAGCATCGCGGCATGCTCAGCACCCACCTGCGCCATCGACGGGATGTGCTCCTTGGGGATGATCAGGAAATGCACCGGCGCCCAGGGGTTGATGTCGTGGAAGGCGAAAAATTCGTCGTCTTCATACACCTTGCGGCTGGGGATGGCGCCGGCGGCGATCTTGCAGAAGATGCAGTTGTCTGAGTGGCTCATGGCGGGGTCAACTCGAAAGTGGTTTAAGTCGGGCGATGGCTGTTGAATCGCATCCACCCGCGGATGCAGCGGTACAGATACCAGAACCAGACCACGGTATAGGCAATGGCGCCCGGGAAGAAGAACAGCAGCCACAGCGGCGACAGCAGCACCAGCCAGGCCAGCGTCCACCAGAAGGTGCGGATCATGTAGTTGTGGTGGTCGATGTATAGCGCGTCGGATTCGTCGGCGCGGCGGATGTAGTTGATGATCACGGCGATCACCGCGAACACGCCGCCGCTGAACCAGGCCAGAGTATGCAGGGCGTAGAGCACATGCATCACGGTGCGGTCGTTGGGGTTCTTGCCTTCGAATTCAGCCAGGTCGGTTTCCATCAGGTCAGCTTCCTCTCGGGATCACGTTAATTGAAAGCGGTTCAAGACTTTTCCGCGGCGTCGCGGTGCTGCGCCTTGCGCAGGGCCTTTTCCTCGATGCCGCTGGTGCCTTCGCGGCGCTCCAGCTCGGCAATTACGTCGGCGGGGCTGAGGCCGTAGTGCGCCAGCGCGATCAGGCTGTGAAACCACAGGTCGGCCACTTCACCGACCAGTTTGCCCTTGAGCTCTGCCGTGGGGCCGCCGTGGTCGATGTCCTTGGCGGCCATCACCGTTTCGGTAGCTTCTTCGCCGATTTTTTTCAGGAAGGCGTCGGAGCCTTTGTGCAGCAGGCGCGCCACATAGCTGGTTTCCGGGTCGCCGCCGTTGGCCGCCTTGCGGCTTTCAATGATCTGCGCCAGGCGCTGGAGGGAGTCATTCGTGGTCATGTTTGCCGGAGTCTGTTGATGTTTTTTTATACATGGCGGCCGGGTCTTTCAGGACGGGCTCGGTTACCACCCACTGGCCGTCTTTATACACACTGAAAAAGCAGCTGTGCCGGCCCGTGTGGCAGGCGATGCCCGGGGTGTGGCCGAGTTGCGTCACCTTGAGCAGGATGACGTCGTTGTCGCAGTCCAGCCGGATTTCATGCACCGTTTGCTGGTGGCCGGACTCTTCGCCCTTGTGCCAGAGGCGCCCGCGCGAGCGGCTGAAATACACCGCCTGGCCAAGCTCGGCGGTTTTTTGCAGCGCCTCGCGGTTCATCCAGGCGAACATCAGCACATCGCCGCTGGAGGCTTCTTGTGCAATGACAGGGATCAGGCCCTTGTCGTCCCAGCTGACTTCATCTAACCAGTTCATGGTGTGTATTGTCCAAGATTGCGTTGAGCGCCGGTATTACAAGCCATGCAAACCCTGCATGCGCCCGGTTCGCTGTTGCGGACTCGCCCAGAGGCCAGTCGTTGGCCGATCTGGTTTGCTATCGAATCAGGAGCTGCTTGCCCATGTATTTATTGGGCAAAGCGCCGAAAAGGCTTAAGAAAATCTATAGCCGAACAGGGATGCCACGTGAAGCCATGTGCTGCTTGGCTTGCTGCACCGTGTACTCGCCATAGTGAAAAATGCTGGCAGCCAGCACCGCATCGGCGCCGCCGTTCTGTATGCCGTCAGCCAGATGTTCCAGGTTACCGACGCCGCCCGAGGCGATCACCGGCACGCTGATGGCGTCGCTCACCGCGCGGGTCAGCGCCAAGTCAAAGCCCGACTTGGTGCCATCGCGGTCCATGCTGGTCAGCAGGATTTCGCCGGCGCCGCGCCGCGCCATGTCGGTGGCCCAGGCCACGGCGTCCAGGCCGGTGTTTTTGCGGCCGCCGTGGCTGTAGACGTCCCAGCCCGGGCCGACCGGTTCGCCGGCAGGCGTCAGGCGCTTTTCGTCTTCAGCGCTGCGGCGCTTGGCGTCGATCGCCACCACGATGCACTGCGAGCCGTATTTGGCGGACGCGTCGGCGATCACCTGCGGGTTGGCGATGGCGGCGGAGTTGAAGCTGGTCTTGTCGGCGCCCGAGTTGAGCAGGCGGCGCACGTCCTCAACAGTGCGGACACCGCCGCCGACGGTCAATGGAATGAACACCTGCGACGCCACGGCTTCAATGATGGGCAGGATCAGGTCGCGACCATCGCTGGTGGCGGTGATGTCGAGGAAGGTCAGCTCGTCGGCGCCCTGCTCGTTGTAACGCGCGGCGATTTCCACCGGGTCGCCTGCGTCGCGCAGCTGGGTGAAGTTGACGCCCTTCACGACGCGGCCGCCGGTGACATCAAGGCAGGGAATGATTCGTTTGGCGAGCATGGTCAGTAAAAGAAGAAAGCTGCGATCGCAGCGATCGGAAGAAAAAGGATAAGCCAGGCGAAAAAGCCAAGGTATTCACCGGGAGGTAGGTTGGCGTAGTGAATCAGGACACCAAACCAGGCAATTAGCCAGAACAGACCTAAAAGATAGGGCCACGAAGGTCCCAAGTCTTTCTTCTGATCTTTCTTATCCATTCAGCTCGTCAGCCCGAGCTTGCGCCTTCTCAAAATCCAGGTCACCGCTGTAAATCGAACGTCCGCAGATCACGCCTTCAACGCCCTCTTCCTCGACTTCGCACAGCTTCTCGATATCAGCCATGTTCGAAAGGCCGCCGGAGGCAATCACGGGAATCGTCAAGGCCTGGGCCAGCTTGACGGTGGCGTCGATGTTGATGCCGGTCAGCATGCCGTCGCGGCCGATGTCGGTGTAGATGATGGATTCGACGCCGTAGTCCTGGAATTTTTTGCCCAGGTCGATGACTTCGTGGCCGGTCATCTTGCTCCAGCCGTCGGTGGCGACTTTGCCGTCTTTCGCGTCCAGGCCGACGATGATGTGGCCGCCGAAGGCGGTGCAGGCGTCCTGCAGAAAGCCGGGGTTCTTGACGGCTGCCGTCCCGATGATGACGTAGCGCAGGCCGGCGTCCAGGTAGCGCTCGATGGTGTCGAGGTCGCGGATGCCGCCGCCCAGCTGCACGTCGATTTCACTGCCGACTTCGGCCAGGATCTGCTTGATGGCCGCCTCGTTCTTGGGCTTGCCCGCGAAGGCGCCGTTCAGGTCCACCAGGTGCAGGCGGCGCGCGCCCTTGTCGACCCAGCTGCGCGCCATGGCGGCCGGGTCTTCGCTGAAGATGGTGGATTGATCCATGTCGCCCTGTTTGAGGCGGACGCAGTGACCGTCTTTCAGGTCAATCGCGGGGATAAGTAGCATGTGGCGGTAAAAAAGACGGGTAAAAAGAATTCGGGATGGTCAGGGTAACAAAAAGTCCGGCGTCCCGGTACCGGGTCTGACCCAAGCCGGCGGCGGGTGGCTAAGGGTTCCAGTGCAGGAAGTTGCGGTACAGGGCTAGCCCCTGGTCGGCGCTTTTCTCGGGGTGGAACTGGGTCGCAAAAATATTATCGCGTGCAATCGCCGCGGTAAAGCGCGCGCCGTAGTCGGCCTCGCCCGCGATGTGGTGCGCATCCGACGGCTGGGCGTAAAAGCTGTGCACGAAGTAAAAGTACGAGCCATCGGGCACGCCGGCCCACACCGGGTGGGCTTTGGCGCTGCCAGCCCCATTTTGGTGAACCTGGTTCCAGCCCATCTGCGGCACCTTGTAGCGGCTGCCGTCGGGTTGTAGCTGGCCGGCCAGCTCGAACTTGATGACCTCGCCGGGGATCAGGTCCAGGCCTTTTGTTCCGACGCCGCCGTCACCGGGCACGCCCTCATCGCTGTGGGTGAGCAGCATCTGCATGCCGACGCAGACACCGAAAAGCGGCTTGTGCGCCGCGGCGTGCAGCACCGATTCGAGCATGCCGGAGTCGGCCAGCTCGCGCATGCAGTCGGCAATCGCGCCCTGGCCGGGCAGCACGATGCGCTCGGCGTTCATCACGTCTTCGGCTTTGGAGGTGACCATGACCTCAAAGCCGCTGCCCGAAGCCACATGGCGGACAGCCTGCGACACGGAGTGCAGGTTGCCCATGCCGTAGTCGACCACGGCGACAGTTTTGGGTTTTGCCATCAGGTTTGAAAAATGAAGAAAGTCTTTTTGCTACAAATTTAATAGCTGCTCGGCCATGCCCGTATTGGGCTGCAGCCCTAAAAGGCATTGAATATATTTACAGCGAGCCCTTGGTCGAAGGAATCACACCGGCAGACCGCGGATCGATCTCCAGCGCCATGCGCAGCGCGCGAGCAAACGCCTTGAACACCGTTTCAGCCTGGTGGTGGGCGTTTTCGCCCTTGAGGTTGTCGATGTGCAGCGTGACGAAGGCGTGGTTGACGAAGCCCTGGAAAAATTCGTAGGCGAGCTGGCTGTCGAAGGTGCCGATCATGCCGCTCTTGAAGGGCACATGCATTTCCAGCCCCGGGCGCCCCGAAAAATCAACCACCACACGCGACAGCGCTTCATCGAGCGGCACATAGGCGTGGCCGTAGCGGCGCAGGCCTTTTTTGTCGCCCACCGCCTTGGCCACTGCCTGGCCGAACGTGATGCCCACGTCTTCCACCGTGTGGTGGCCGTCGATGTGCAAATCGCCTTTGGCCTGGATGTCCAGGTCGATCAGCCCGTGGCGGGCGATCTGGTCGAGCATGTGGTCAAAAAAGCCAATGCCGGTGGACAGGTTAGCCTGGCCGGTGCCGTCCAGGTTGAGCTTGACGGTGATCTGGGTTTCGGCGGTATTGCGCGAAACCTCGGCGGTTCTCGGTGCGGAAGGAGCAAGTGTGGGGGTGGTCATAGGGATTCTTTAAGCGCCGCCAGCATTTGCGTGTTCTCGTCCGCGGTGCCGACCGTCAGGCGCAAACAATTGGCCAGCAATGGATGCATTTTAGAAACGTTTTTGATGAGGACCTTGCGCGAGCGCATGCCCTCAAAGGTTTTGGCGGCATCGGGCACGCGCACCAGGATCATGTTGGCGTCGCTTTTCCAGGCTTTTACCGTCGGCAAGGCCTGCAATGCGTCAAAGATCCGCGTGCGCTGGGCCAGGATATCTTTCGCCTGGGCGGCGAACACGTCCTGGTAGGCCAGCGCAAACAGCGCGCACTCGTAATTGAGAACGCTGATGTTGTAAGGCGGGCGCACCTTGTCGACCTCGGCGATCAGGGCTTTGGGGCCCATCATGTAGCCCAGGCGCACGCCGGCCAGGCCGAACTTGCTCATGGTGCGCATCAGCAGCACGTGCTTGTGTTTGGCAATGCGGTTGATATAACTTTTGCTGGAAAACGGCTGGTAGGCCTCGTCCATGACGACCAGGCCAGGCGCCGCCTCGATGATCTTTTCGATCACCGCGTCGTCCCACAGATTGGCCGTGGGATTGTTCGGGTAGGCCAGGTAAATAATCGAAGGCTGGTTCTCTTTGATCGCGGCCAGCATGGCGGCCTCATCCAGCTCAAAGTCGGCCGTCAACGGCACGCCGATGAATTTCAGGCCCTGCAACTGCGCGCTCATGGCGTACATGACAAAGCCCGGCAGCGGCGCGAGGATGGAGCCGCCTTCCACATCGCAAGCCATCGCCAGCAGCGAAATCAGCTCGTCCGAGCCATTGCCCAGCATGATGTCAAAACCCTCGGGCATGCCCGCGTGGGCGGCCAGCGCGCGGCGCAGGTCGTTGACCCTGCCGTCGGGGTAGCGGTTAAGCGCCACCGCGCCCAGCCGCTCGCCCAGCTTGGCCTGCAGTTCGGCCGGCAGGCGGTGCGGGTTTTCCATCGCGTCGAGCTTGACCATGCCGGCCGAGTCCTGGATGGCGTAGGCGTGCATGGACTGGACGTCCTGGCGGATCAATTGCCTGAATTTCGGGTCTAGCGAAGTAGAAGATTCGGTCATGGGGCTTGCTCCAGCAATTCGATGCCGGTTTTAAAGGGGTTGATCACCTGGACGCCGCCGTAGTGCTGTTCATGCGCCAGGTCTTCGCTCAGCAGATAACGGCAGCCCAGGTGCTGGGCTGCGGCCACCACCAGGCTGTCGCGGTAATGCAGGCCATAACGGCTTTCCACCGCCCAGGCGGATTCGACGGTGGCGTGGTCGGTTTGCCAGGGCTGCCAGAGCTCATAACGGCGCACCTCGGCACGGGCATCGCCTGCGGGCATGGGCGGGTTGATCTTGCGGGTGGCCAGCAGGTAGAACTCATTGAGCACCTGGGTGCTGATACGGCCCATGCCGCGCTGCCACAGCACCGTCAGCCAGGCCAGCGCCGCCTGTTGCTTGGTGGGGTCAGCACCGTCTTCGCTGTAGATCAGGATGTCGGCGTCGACAAACACGCCGGTCGTGGTGGTGGCGGTGCTCATGCGCCGCGCTCGTCAAGGTCGATACGGGTGGGATAGGGTTGCCCGTCAGACACCCAAAGCCGCGCCTTGTTTTGCCAGTCGTGCATGGCGCGCTGATAAGCATCAGTGCGCTGCATCTTTTCGGTCAGCATCTCGCCCACCAGGCGCGACACGCTGGTATTGCGCTTGGCCGCCTCCACCCGCACCCATTCGAGAGCGGCGTCGTCCACGGTGATGGTGACGTTCTTCATGGGCTGAAGTTTACACGAAATTCGTGCCACACGAAGTTCGTGCTTAGATATCTACTAATTCAGAAAGAATTTCAGCGTTTTCATGTCTAGACCGATTTCTTCCGCGCGGGGAAGGTTTGAATCAATCCACTCCCGGTGCGCTGGATCCAGGGTTTGCCAGGAATTGTTGAACGCTGCCATCCAACGGTGGATGCCAGCGAAGCAAAACCGGCTATGCCGGGAATGCTTGCTGGCAATTTCCAGCAGCAAAGCCAGTTCCAACCACTTGCCAAGTGACCGTGCCCAGCGGTGGAGGCGTTGCGCGACCGCGTCCGAGGTGGCCTGTGCCGCCAATTCCCGCCACTGGGCCTGTGACGGCTTCAACTCGAGGGTCAGCGCGGCGAGCATGGCAGCGCGGCCCACGGCGGAGGATTCGCTTACTACGGCGGGCAATAGCAGCGGCCTGGCATCGTCGGGCGACAGCCGCGCCAGCGCAAGCAAGGCTGCGCCCCGCACTGTCGGGGCCGGGTGTTTAAGGAAAATCGAATGCACCAACTCCGCATAGTCCTTTTTGCCGCTTGACCCAAGCAAGTGCAGGCCGATACGGATATCGCTGGAACTGGCACCTGGTGACCGCAGGCGCTGCCCGGCCAAGGCCAGCAAGGCTTCCCGCGACAGGCCAGACAGCTTGAAGGCCTTGTCGCGCAATGCGGCATAAGGCGACAAGAGATGGCTCATCGCGACTTCGCGAACCTTGGCAGGGTCAACGCACCACAGCATGTCGAGCCCGTACCAACGCAGGTAGTTCCGGGGGCTCGCCAGCAGCGACTGCGCATAGCCGGCCTGCTCGCCGGCGGGCAGGTTGCGAATCATCTGCAATGCCCGCCCCTGCAGGGTCACGTCAGCCTTCGCCAGCCCCAGCTCGATCAAGCGGGCCCGAGGAAAGGTTGATCGCTCCAGCAGCACAAAACAATAGCGGGAGAGCTTGCGCGAATCGCTGGCGCTGGCCGCTTCGAACAACGCGGCAAGATTTTTGTCTTCAACAAGCCAGGACTCAAATTGCGCCACCAACGCGGCATGGTCTTCACGGCGCCTTGAGCGCAAGTCGGCAAGCGCCGGCAGATGCTGCAGCAGGGTTTGGATATTCGCGTCAGGCAGCCAGCCAAGCGCCGTTCGTTTCGCGCGATCCCGGATTGGTGCCACCCAGTCATTGCAAAGCTGGAACACCTCGCTCCATAAGGCCGTTGCGTGCAAGGCGTTAACTCGACGCAATGCCGCTTCTCGCAAGTAACCGTTGCGGTGGCCCAGCAACAAGCGCAACTCCTGCAGATCGGTCATGTCCCGAATTCGGGAGATCCCGGTTTCAAGCCAGCGTTGGTACTCATCGCCGCTGGAGAAATAGTGCCCAGGCTGCCACACCTGCGTCCGGGCCAGCCCCAGAGCCACCTGGATTCGCTCGATCAGCGTCACCATAGGCTCAGGCTGCAACTCGCCACGGAAAGCTCATTTCAAGCGCATCTCAGCCGCACGCGCATGTGCCTGCAAACCTTCGCCATAAGCAAGCTCGGCAGCGATCTTGCCCAGCACCTGGGCGCCGGCTTCGCTGACTTCGATCAGGCTGGAGCGCTTCTGGAAGTCGTAGACGCCCAGCGGCGAGCTGAAGCGCGCCGTGCCGCTGGTGGGCAGCACGTGGTTGGGGCCGGCGCAATAGTCGCCCAGCGATTCGCTGGTGTAGGCGCCCAGGAAGATGGCGCCGGCGTGTTTGAGCAGCGGCTCCCACTTGTGCGGGTCGCGGCTGGAGACTTCGAGGTGTTCGGGTGCGATGCGGTTGCTGATCTCGCAGGCCTCTTGCATGCTGCGGGTGTGGATCAGCGCGCCGCGGCCGGTGAGGGACTTGGCGATGATCTCGGCGCGCGGCATCTCGGGCAGCAGGCGGTCGATGGCGGCCTGCACGGCGTCGATATATGCGGCGTCGGGGCACAGCAGGATGCTTTGCGCGAGTTCGTCGTGCTCGGCCTGGCTGAACAAATCCATGGCCACCCAGTCGGCGGGCGTGCTGCCGTCGGCCAGCACCAGGATTTCAGACGGGCCGGCGATCATGTCGATACCGACCGTGCCGAAGACCCGCTTTTTGGCGCTGGCCACGTAGGCGTTGCCAGGGCCGGTGATTTTGTCGACCTTGGGCACAGTTTGCGTGCCATAGGCCAGCGCGGCTACGGCCTGCGCGCCGCCGATGGTGAAGGCACGGGTCACGCCGGCCACGTAGGCAGCAGCCAACACCAGGGCGTTTTTTTCACCTTTAGGCGTGGGCACGACCATGATGATTTCGCCAACACCGGCCACGTGGGCAGGAATCGCATTCATCAACACCGATGACGGATAAGCCGCTTTGCCGCCGGGCACATAAATGCCGACGCGGTCGAGCGGCGTAACCTTCTGGCCCAGCAGGGTCCCATCTTCGTCGCGATAGCTCCAGCTTTCGCCGCTGGCCTTCTTCTGGGCCTCGTGGTAGCTGCGAACGCGGCGTGCGGCGGCTTCGAGTGCATGGCGCTGGGCGGCGGGGATCGTATCAAACGCGGCTTTCAGCTCGGCCTGCGTGAGTTCAAGCTGCCCCATGGACGCAACATCCAGCCCGTCAAAGCGCGCCGTGTATTCCAGCACCGCCGCGTCGCCACGCTGCTGCACATCCGCCAGGATGTCGGCCACACGCTGCTCAATGGCCGCGTCAGTGTCGGCGGACCAATGCAGGCGCGCCTTGAATTCAGCATCAAAAGAGGCTGTAGCCGTTGATAGACGTGCAGGAGCAGCTATTAATTTCATAGCATCAGGCTTTTGACGAAGATGGCGATATGGCGGCCGAGAGGTCATCGATCAGCTTGCGGATCGGCTCCTGTTTGAGCTTGAGCGCGGTCTGGTTCACCACCAGGTGCGAGCTGATGTCCATGATGCGCTCGACCTCGACCAGGTGATTGGCCCTGAGCGTGCTGCCGGTGGAAACCAAATCGACGATCGCGTCGGCCAGGCCGGTGAGCGGCGCCAGCTCCATGCTGCCATAGAGCTTGATCAAATCGACGTGGACGCCCTTGGTGGCGAAGAAGTCGCGGGCAATCGCCACGTACTTGGTGGCCACCTTCAGGCGCGAGCCCTGTCGCACAGCGGCGGCGTAGTCAAAATCTTCGCGCACCGCCACGCTGATGCGGCATTTGGCGATCTGCAAGTCCAGCGGCTGGTACAGGCCCTGGCTGCCGGATTCGAGCAAGGTGTCTTTGCCGACCACGCCCAAGTCAGCGCCGCCGTATTGCACATACGTCGGCACGTCAGTGGCGCGCACCAGCACCACGCGCAAACCAGGCTGGTTGGTGTCCAGGATCAGTTTGCGGGACTTTTCCGGGTCGTCGAGTACCTCGATGCCGGCGCTTCGCAGCAGCGGCAGGATGTCGTCGAAGATGCGGCCTTTGGACAGCGCTAAGGTAATCATGCTTTGACTCGCTCTATGTCTGCGCCGATTCCGCGCAATTTTGCTTCCATCTGGTCGTAGCCGCGGTCCAGGTGGTAGATGCGGTCCACCAGGGTTTCGCCCTCAGCCACCAGGCCGGCAATCACCAGGCTGGCAGAGGCGCGCAAATCAGTCGCCATCACGGTGGCGCCCGACAGTTTTTCAACGCCTTCCATAACGGCGATCTTGCCGTCGATCTGGATCTTCGCGCCCAGGCGCACCATCTCATTGACGTGCATAAAGCGGTTTTCAAAGATCGTCTCGGTCACCGTGCTGCTACCCTGCGCGATGGCGTTCAGCGCCATGAACTGGGCCTGCATGTCCGTCGGGAAGCCGGGGTACTCGGTCGTGCGGAAAGATTGAGCTTTCATGCGGCCGCTGGCCTGGATCCGAATCGAGCCCTCGTTCGCTGTCACCGTCGCACCGGCCTCGCGCAACTTGTCGATCACGGCGTCGAGGTGGTCGGCGCGGCCGTGCTTCAAGACCACATCGCCGCCGGCTGCCGCCACCGCGCACAAGAAGGTGCCGGTTTCAATGCGATCCGCCACCACCTGGTGGGTGCAGCCGTGCAGGCGGTCCACACCCTGGATGCGGATGCGGCGCGTGCCGTGGCCTTCGATCTTTGCGCCCATCTTGATGAGCATTTCAGCGAGGTCGCCGATCTCGGGCTCTTGGGCGGCGTTTTCCAGAATCGTTTCGCCTTCGGCCAGGCTGGCGGCCATCAGGAAGTTTTCAGTGCCCGTCACCGTCACCATGTCAGTGGTGATGCTGGCGCCCTTCAGGCGCTTCTGGCCGGCCGGCAGCTTGGCGATCATGTAGCCGTGCTCGACCACGATCTCGGCGCCCATGGCTTGCAGGCCCTTGATGTGCTGGTCAACCGGGCGCGAACCGATGGCGCAACCGCCGGGCAGTGACACTGTGGCCTCGCCGAAGCGCGCCAGCAGCGGGCCCAGAGCCAGCACGGAGGCGCGCATGGTTTTGACCAGTTCGTAGGGGGCCTCGGGCGAACTCAATGGGCCGGCGTTGATCACCACGGTGCTGGGCGCCGTCTCGGTGCGATCGGCCTGCACGCCCATGTTGCGGATCAGCTTGAGCATGGTGGACACATCCTGCAGGCGCGGCACGTTCTGCAGCGTGACCGTGTCGGCCGTGAGCAGCGCAGCGCACAGCTCCGGAAGCGCGGCGTTTTTGGCGCCGGAGATTTCAACCGTGCCGGCCAGCGATTTGCCGCCCTTGATGAGTAATTTGTCCATGTCGTTTTTTCAGTTCGCGTGTTCGCGTGTTGTGCGTTGTTGTTATTGTGGGTTGTTGGCCCATTCGGCCGGCGTATAGGTTTTCATCGACAGCGCATGCACCTCGTCGGTCTGCATGCGGCCACCCAGCGTGGCGTAGACCTTCTGGTGCCGCTGGATGAGGCGAAGGCCTTCAAAAGCGCTGGACACCACGGTGGCGTACCAGTGCCGGCCGTCGCCCGACAGCTCGATGTGCTCGCACGGCAGGCCTGCGGCGATGATGGATTGGAGTTCTTCGCTGGTCATGTTGGAGTGTTTCGTTCAGTGTCTTATCTTGTAGCCGGTGCGCAGCATGTTGACGGCCACGCCGCTCACGACCAACAGGGCGGTGGCAACTATCCCCAGGCTCAGCCAGGGAGATACATCGCTGACGCCGAAAAATCCGTAACGGAAACCGTCGATCATGTAGAAAAACGGGTTGAGGTGACTGACCTTTTGCCAGAAAGGCGGCAGCGAGTGGATCGAATAGAACACGCCGCTGAGGAAGGTCATCGGCATGATGACAAAGTTCTGGAAGGCAGCCATCTGATCGAACTTTTCAGACCACAGGCCGGCGATCACGCCCAATGCACCCAGCATGGCGGCGCCCAGCACTGCAAACAGCACGATCCACAGCGGCGCCACAAAAGCAGGCTGGCCAAAAAACACGGTGACGGCAAACACGCCCGTACCCACCAGCAGGCCACGCGCCACCGACGAGCCCACATAGGCGAAGAACCAGTGCCAGTGCGACAGCGGCGTCAGCAGCACAAACACCAGGCTGCCCATGATCTTGCTCTGGATCAGCGACGAAGAGCTGTTGGCGAACGCGTTTTGCAGCACACTCATCATCACCAGGCCCGGCACCAGGAAGGCGGTATAGCTGACCTGGTCGTAGACCTTCACTTGATCTTGCAGCACATGGCCGAAGATCAGCATGTAGAGCACGGCGGTGAGCACCGGCGCGCCCACGGTCTGGAAACCCACCTTCCAGAAGCGCAGCGTCTCTTTGTAGAGCAATGTTTGCCAGCCGGTCATGTCGCTACTTTCTCGAGATCTACTGCCACGGCCACGGCTTCATTGGCGGGTTTCTTGTTCATCACATCCAGGAAAACATCTTCCAGGTCGGCCTTGCGGATTTCAACGTCTTCGGCGACCAGGCCTGCCTCGCGAATGGCCGCAAGGTATTGCTCGATCTCATTGGCGTTGTGCGCCGGGAATTGCACGATGCGGCCGGTGATACGGGCCTGCGCGGCCAGGTGCGCGGGCAGCTCACTGTCGATCTTGAAGCGCAACACATTGGACGACGCGGCCTTGAGCAGCTCGGACGTCTGCGCCAGGGCGACCACCCTTCCCTGCTTGAGCATGGCGATGCGGCTGCACAGCGCTTCGGCTTCTTCGAGGTAATGCGTGGTGAGCAGCACCGTGCTGCCCTGCTTGTTGAGCTTGGCGATGAACTGCCACAAAGTCTGGCGCAGCTCGACATCGACACCGGCGGTGGGCTCGTCCAGCACGATGACCTGCGGCTTGTGCACCAGGGCTTGCGCGACCAGCACACGGCGCTTCATGCCGCCCGAGAGCTGGCGCATGTTGGCATTGGCCTTGTCGGCCAGGCCCAGGCTGACCAGCAATTCATCAATCCAGTCGTCGTTGTGCTTGATGCCGAAATAGCCGGACTGGATGCGCAGCGCTTCACGCACGGAGAAAAACGGGTCAAACACCAGCTCTTGCGGGACTACGCCGAGTTTTCGGCGGGCGCTGGCGTAATCGGCCAATACATCGCTGCCATGGACCTTGACGGTGCCGCTGCTGGCGCGCGACAGGCCGGCCAGGATGCTGATGAGAGAGGTTTTGCCGGCGCCGTTGGGGCCCAGCAGGCCAAAAAATTCGCCCTGCTGGATATCGAAACTCACATCGTCAAGCGCCTTGACGATCGGTCCCGTCTGATTTCGCGTGGAAGAGTAGGTTTTGGAGACGGACTGGAATGAGATCGCTGGCATGAGCCCGCCATTTTAAGGGCGGATGCTGTTTTTATCCGGCCCGGCGGCTAATGCCCTGTGCTGGCCCGGCCCGGGTAAGGGACAGCTGGAAGCCGCGGTCTCAGACTGCCGGGGCAGAAGCGGCCGGAATGAGCTCCGCCACGCCATACAGGCCCGCCAACTGGCGCAGCCGGGCCGGCAAGCCGGCGACTGAAAACGTCTTGCCGGCGGCCAGCGCTTCACGCCGGCACTCCAGCAGCACCGCCAGCGCGGAGGAGTCAAACTCCTTGAGCGCGCCCGCATCGGCCACCACGCCAGCCGCCTGGGACAGCACGGCCTGCTTGAGGCCAAGGGCGAACCCGGCAGCCTCGGCATGCGTGAGGACAGGAGGAAGTGTCAGCACTGGCGATAAGCCCGCTCAGGGCTTCTTGGCGGCAGCCGCGCCGGCGCCGGTATTGGACTGGTTGCGCTGCACCAGCGACGCGATCAGGCCGTCGACGCCTTTGGCGCTGATTTCCTGGGCGAACTGGGTGCGGTAGGTTTCCACCAGCCAGACGCCCAGAACATTCAGGTCATAGATCTTCCAGCCGGTGGGGGTTTTTTCCATGCGGTAGTCGAGCTGGACAGGATCGCCCCGGCCCAGGACCTCGGTGCGCACCACGACCTCAGTGTCGGCCGGGTCCGCGCGCAGCGGCTTGACGTTGACACTCTGGTCACTGACCTGCGCCAAGGCGCCGGAGTAGGTGCGGATCAGCAGGATCTTGAATTCGTCTTGCAGTTTCTTCTGCTGCTCAGGTGTTGCCTGGCGCCAGTTGCGGCCCACAGCCGCAGCCGTCATGCGCGTGAAGTTCACGTTGGGCATGATTTTGCTGTCGACCAGTGCGAGCACTTTGGTGAGGTCGCCGGCTTTGACGGCCTTGTCGGTTTTGATGTTGTCCAGCACTTCGGCCGACACGCGTTTGATCAGTGCGTCAGGTGCCTCGACCTGTTGGGCGCGGGCGAAGGGCGCTGCGCCCATCAGGGCCAAACTGAGGGTGGCGGTCAACAAATGGCCAAGCGTTCTGCGTTTCATGATATTCCTTCTGGTTTGAAACATGCGGCTGTCAGGATCGCTGCACCAAGCTGAATTGAAGTGCGATTGCCTCTGAAAACCCACGGTTCGGGGAGATTTTGCGGGATGGTGTCCGGGCGAGCGATGAAGTTATGCGGCAGTCTTGTAAATATTGTTGAAACAGCGCCAAACAAGTGCCGTATGTGGCCCTGTTTGAGCTTGTTTCATCTTTTTACTTGGCTGCGGGCGCGGCGGATTTGGGCTGCGCACCTTCAGGCAAGTCGAAGCGTTCTTCTTTTTCAGCAGGTGCATTGCCAATCAGGCTATTGCGGCGCTGCTGGTAGATGTCGCGCGTGAAACTGTATTTGTCCAGTGCGGCCTGGTCCAGCACGTCGCCGGCGCCCAGCAAGTTGGCGCGCACATTCACGACGCGCAGCGTCGTCAGGGAATTGCGGACGCGAACGTTGTTGGCCTGGCTGACCGCGTCCAGCTGGTAATCCACCACCAGGCCGGCGGTGTCGCGCACCGAAGACGGGCCCAGCAAAGGCAGGACGAGGTAAGGGCCGGAGCCCACGCCCCAAACGCCCAGAGTCTGGCCGAAGTCTTCCGAATGTTTCGGGATCTTCATTTCAGTGGCGACGTCAAAAATACCGCCCAGGCCCCAAAGGGTATTGGTGGTCACGCGGGCCAGGCTGTCGGCAGCCGCTTCGCCCTTGCCTTGCAGCAGGTTGTTGACGATAGCCACAACGTCGGAGATATTGCCGAAAAAGCTGGTGACGCCGGTACGCACAGGCTGGGGCGTGACGTCGCGGTAGGCCGTGGCCACCGGCTTGAGGACGGTGCGGTCCAGGCCTTCGTTGAAGCTGAACATCGCCCGGTTGAACGGCTCCAGCGGGTCGGACGGGTTAGCGCCGGGCCCGGTGGCACACCCTTGCAGCAGCGCCACTGCCAATACTGCCCCTGCCCATCCCTTGGATTTTTTCATCGTTTTGCTGTTTGTCATTTTTTTTGCGTCGTCGCTGGTGGCGGTGCAGACCCTGATCCGGAACTGCTGTCCGCCGCTTTACTGTATAAAAACTGGCTGATCAGATTCTCAAGCACCACGGCCGACTGCGTATTTTTAATCACGTCGCCCGCGGCAAAATTCTTCTCGTCCCCACCGGCTTCCACGCCGATGTATTGCTCACCCAGCAAGCCGCTGGTCAATATCTTCAGCGAGCTGTCTTTGGGAAAGACATATCGGCTTTCCATGGCCAGGTTCACGCTGGCCTGGTAAGACTTGTCGTCAAAAGTGATATTTTCAACCCGTCCGACCACCACACCCGCGCTTTTTACGGCGGCGCGCGGCTTCAGGCCGCCAATATTGTCGAACTTCGCCGTGATCTTGTAAGAACTGTCGAAATTCAGTGAGAGAAGGTTGGCAGACTTCAGCGCCAGGAACAGGATGGCCGCGCCCCCAATCAGGACAAACAGGCCAACCCAGAGATCATTTTTGGAGCGTTGCATGGTTCTTCTTTCAGTGGCCCGAGAGGGCTGCCCTGCACCGTCCATTCAAGGCGAACACTGGAACGGTGGATTTTCTCATGGGCGGATTAAAAATGTTTTTTAGGGCGGTTTAAAAGACGGGTCAGAGGCTGAACATGGACGCGGTCAGCAGGAAGTCGAGCCCCAGCACGGCCAGCGAGGCCACCACCACAGTCCGCGTGGTGGCGCGCGACACACCCTCGGGCGTGGGCTGAGCCTCAAAACCCTGGTGCAAGGCCACAAAGGTGACGGTCACGCCAAAGACAAAACTCTTGATGATGCCGTTGCCCACGTCGCGCCAGACGTCCACACCGGACTGCATCTGGCTCCAGAAAGAGCCTGCGTCAATGCCGATCATGACCACGCCGACCAGCCAGCCCCCGATGATGCCCACGGCACTGAACACGGCGGCCAGCAAGGGCATGGCGATGATGCCGCCCCAAAAGCGGGGCGCCAGGATGCGCCGCACCGGGTCCACCGCCATCATTTCCATGGCTGAAAGCTGTTCGCCGGCTTTCATCAAGCCGATTTCGGCCGTCAGGGCCGTGCCGGCGCGGCCGGCAAACAGCAGCGCCGTGACCACCGGCCCCAGTTCGCGCACCAGGCTGAGCGCCACCAGCAGGCCCAGCGCCTCTGCCGAACCGTAGCGCTGCAGCGTGTAGTAGCCCTGCAGGCCCAGCACAAAGCCGACAAAGAGGCCCGACACCGCAATGATGGCCAGCGAGTAATTGCCCAAAAAGAAAATCTGGTCGCGCACCAGGCCAAAGCGGGCCAGCGCGGGGCCGGTGAGGGCCACCAGCCGCGACATCAGCCGGGCGGCGTAGCCCAGCTCCGCGAGCTGGCGGCGCACGGCAAAACCGAGGTCGGAAATCAGGGTGACGGGGTTGTAGCGGCTCATGCGTGCTCCCCCTTTTTAGCCGCGGCCTTGCCGAAATCGGCCTCCACGCTGGGTCCGGGGTAATGGAATTTCACGGGGCCTTCGCTCTCGGCATTGACGAACTGGTGCACCAGCGGGTCGGTCGAGCGCCTGACCTCGTCGGGCGTTCCCTGGGCGGCGATGCCGCCGTTGGCCAGGATGATGACTTTGTCGGCGATGCGGAAGGTTTCTTCCAGGTCGTGCGAGACGACGATGCTGGTGATGCCCAGGGTGTCGTTGAGCTGGCGTATCAGTTGCGCGGCGGTGCCGAGCGAGATCGGGTCGAGCCCGGAAAAGGGCTCGTCGTACATGATGAGTTCAGGGTCCAGCACGATGGCCCGCGCCAGTGCCACGCGGCGGGCCATGCCGCCGGAGATTTCGCTGGGCATCAGGTCGCGCGCACCGCGCAGGCCCACGGCGTTGAGCTTCATGAGCACGATGTCGCGAATCAGGCTGGCCTGCAGCGCGGTGTGCTCGCGCAGCGGAAAGGCCACGTTGTCGAAGACGCTCAGATCGGTAAAGAGCGCGCCAAACTGAAACAGCATGCCCATACGGCGGCGGGCGGCGTATAGCTCAGCCTGTGCCAGTTTTCCGACGTCCTGCCCGTCAAATGAGACCATGCCGCTGGTGGCTTTTTGCTGGCCGCCGATGAGGCGCAGCACGGTGGTTTTGCCGCCGCCGGACGCACCCATAAGCGCGGTGACCTTGCCGCGGGGAACGGACAGCGTGACCCGGTCAAGGATGACGCGGTCGCCGGCGGACCCCGGGTAGGAAAAGGTCACATCCTTGAATTCAACCAGCGATGAGGTGGAGATGTCGGCCATTGGGAAAAGGGAAAGCCAACGGTCGTGTCGGCGGGGCTAGGGGAATGCCCTAATGATAAGGGCTTTGGCTTAACCCCTCCCGGGTACTAGTACCGGACGATCTGTACCAGGGATGGGACAACGGCGCGCCTGAGCACACCGGGCCGTGTCCGGCGACGATTCATTGGCTGAATCAGCCTCTAGCCCAGTAACCACCTGGGCAGGCAGCTACTTTTTTTATAGCACAGGCAGCGATTTTCGAAGACCGGGCGCAACGTTCAGCGAGGCAGGTCGCTATAGCCCATCAGGAACTCATCCACCGCGCGCGCGGCCTGGCGGCCTTCACGAATCGCCCACACCACCAGGCTCTGGCCGCGGCGGATGTCGCCGGCGGCAAACACCTTGGGCACGTTGGTGGCGTAGCCGCCAGTGAAGTCGGTGTGGGCCTTGGCGTTGCCGCGGTTGTCTTTTTCGATGCCAAACGCGTCCAGCACAGACGCCACCGGCGAAATAAAGCCCATGGCCAGCAGCACGAGGTCGGCTTTGAGGGTCTGCTCCGAGCCGGGCACTTCCACCATCTTGCCGTCTTTCCACTCGACGCGAACGGTTTTCAGGCCTGTTACTTTGCCTTTTTCGCCGATCAGCTCTTTCGTGGAAATGGCGAATTCGCGCTCGCAGCCTTCTTCGTGGCTGGAAGAGGTACGCAGCTTGATCGGCCAGTAAGGCCAGGTCATGGGGCGGTTTTCTTCTTCGGGCGGCTGGGGCATCAACTCAAACTGGGTGACGCTGACCGCGCCATGGCGGTTGCTGGTGCCCACGCAGTCGGAGCCGGTATCGCCGCCGCCGATCACAATGACGTGTTTGCCGTCGGCACGCAGTTGGCCCTTGACCTTGTCGCCGGCGTTGACCTTGTTTTGCTGGGGCAAAAACTCCATCGCGAAATGCACGCCGTCCAGGTCGCGGCCGGGCACGGGCAAGTCACGCGACTGCTCGGCGCCGCCGGTGAGAACCACGGCGTCGAAGTCTTTTTGCAATTGCTCGGGGGTGATGCTTTCTTTCGCCCAGTTGGTGACTTTGGAGTCTTTGCCCAACGGGTCTTTGGCGCTGCCCACCATCACGCCGGTGCGGAAGTTCACGCCTTCAGCCTTCATCTGCTCGACGCGGCGGTCGATGTGGATTTTTTCCATCTTGAAGTCAGGGATGCCGTAGCGCAGCAGGCCGCCGATGCGGTCGTTCTTCTCAAACAGCGTGACATCGTGGCCGGCGCGCGCCAGCTGCTGCGCGGCGGCCATACCGGCTGGGCCGGATCCGACCACGGCCACCTTCTTGCCGGTCTTGTGCTTGGGCATGACCGGCTTGACCCAGCCCTCGGACCAGGCGCGGTCAATGATGGCGTGCTCAATCGACTTGATGCCGACGGCGTCGTCATTCACGTTCAGCGTGCAGGCAGCTTCGCAGGGCGCCGGGCAGATGCGGCCGGTGAACTCGGGGAAGTTATTGGTGCTGTGTAGCGTGTCGATGGCGTTTTTCCAGTCGGCGCGAAACACCATGTCGTTGAAGTCCGGAATGATGTTGTTGACCGGGCAGCCGCTGTTGCAAAACGGCGTGCCGCAGTCCATGCAGCGCGCGGCCTGCTTGTTGGCCTGCGCGTCGTCCAGCCCGATGACAAATTCCTTGTAGTTCTTCAGGCGCTCCGGCACGGGCTTGTAGCCCTCCTCGATGCGCTCGTATTCCATGAAGCCGGTGATTTTTCCCATGATGAAGTCCTGTGCAATTCTTTAAGCGTTTTATGCCTCTAGCCCAATCGTTGTATGGACTAGCAGCTATAAATTTAATAGCAATTCGTGCAGTGAGCGAAGATGCGGCCGGCCTATTTGGCCGCCACCGCTTCCTGGTTGGTGGCGACCTGGGCCCGGGTGGTTTCGGTCGCGGCTTCCAGGCGGCGTTCCTTGCGCTCGATCAGGGCCTTCTTGTATTCGTTCGGGAAGACCTTCACAAACTTCAGGCGTGACTCGCTCCAGTTGTCGAGCAGCTCGCGCGCGCGCTTGCTACCGGTCCAACGGTTGTGGTCTTGCAACAGGCGCTTGAGCAATTCCTCATCGCTCTGTTCGGCATGCCAGTCAGCCTTGTCATGGGTGTGCTGCTCGGACGTGGTGACCACGCGGTCCATCGACACCATGGAGGTGTTGCAACGCGTGGCAAACAAACCGTCTTCGTCGTACACGTAAGCCACGCCGCCGCTCATGCCGGCGGCGAAGTTGCGGCCGGTCTTGCCCAGCACCGCGACGGTGCCACCCGTCATGTATTCGCAGCCGTGGTCGCCCGTGCCTTCAACAACCGCCGTCGCGCCCGAGAGGCGCACCGCAAAACGTTCGCCGGCCACACCGCTGAAGAAGGCTTCGCCTGTGGTCGCGCCGTACAGCACGGTGTTGCCGACGATGGTGTTCTTCACCGCGTCGCCGCGGAAGTCGATGCTGGGGCGCACGACGATGCGGCCTCCCGACAGGCCCTTGCCGGTGTAGTCGTTGGCGTCGCCGATCAGGTACATCGTGATGCCCTTGGCCAGGAACGCGCCGAAAGATTGGCCACCCGTCCCTTCGAGCTGGATGCGCAGCGTATCGTCGGGCAGGCCCTGTGGATGGTGGCGTGTCAGCTCGCCCGACAGCATGGCGCCGACGGTGCGGTTGACGTTGCGCGCCACTTCGATGAACTGGACTTTTTCGCCCTTTTCAATCGCGGCCTTCGATTTTTCGATCAGGCGCACATCGAGTGCCTTGCCGAGCGCGTGGTCCTGCTCCATCACATGCATACGCGGCACGTCGGCCGGCACATTGGGCTGGTAGAACAGGCGGCCGAAGTCGAGGCCGCTGGCCTTCCAGTGCTCGATGCCTTTTTGCGTGTCGAGCAGGTCGGCGCGGCCGATCAGGTCGTCAAACTTGCGCACACCGAGCTGCGCCATGAGCTGGCGTGCCTCTTCGGCGACGAAGAAGAAGTAGTTCACCACGTGCTCAGGCTTGCCACTGAATTTCTGGCGCAGCACCGGGTCTTGCGTGGCCACGCCGACAGGGCAGGTGTTGAGGTGGCACTTGCGCATCATGATGCAGCCTTCAACCACCAGCGGCGCGGTGGCGAAGCCGAATTCGTCGGCGCCCAGCAGCGCGCCAATGATGACGTCGCGGCCGGTTTTCATCTGGCCGTCGGCCTGCACGCGGATGCGGCCGCGCAGGCGGTTGAGCACGAGCGTCTGCTGCGTCTCGGCAAGGCCGAGCTCCCACGGCGTGCCGGCGTGCTTGATCGAGGAGACGGGCGATGCGCCCGTGCCGCCGTCATGCCCTGC
>JAJKJM010000083.1 GCA_021153985.1 Polaromonas sp. | reverse complement strand
GAACACCTGGCTGATCTGCAGCGAACGGTAGCGGTCCCGCCCGCTCAGCGAGTTGCCGTCGCGGTCGGCGTACTCGACTTCAAACAAGTCCAGCCCGGCGGCACGCGAGACGACCTTGGCCAACTCGGTTTTGCCGGTGCCGGGCGGGCCGTAGAGCAGCACGTTGACGCCTTGCTCTTTGCTGGCCACCGCGTTGCGCAGCAGGGACACCAGCACCTGTGCGTCTTCTTGCACAAAGGCAAAGTCTGCCAGCCCCAGTTCGCTGTGCGCCGCAGGCCGGGTGAAGACGGCCATGAGTTCGTTCTGGTCACGGTATTCGCGCATCAGCACAGGCGGCAGCTTTTCGCTGACCTTCATCAGGTCGGCGAGGTCAGTGATGTTGTGTTCGGAGATCAGGTTCTCGACCATGCCGATGCGCTCCAGGCGCGAACCGGCGCGCAGCGCCTCGGCGACTTCGGGCGCCTTGACGCCCGCGACGTCGGCGATGGCCGCGTAGGCTTCGGGCGCGTTGTTGACTTTGAATTCCACCAGCAGCGAACGCAAGTCACGCTGATAACGGGCCAGCGTGCCATAGAGAAGCAGCGCACGCTCGGCGCGGTTCAGTTGCAACAGGCTGGCCAGCGCGTCAATGTTTTTTTCGACCAGTGTGGATTGTTTCTTGAGGGCATGCGTGAGCCATTCGCCGGTGGCGGCCAGCACGGAGAGCAGATCCTTGGGCTGGTCTTTGGCGTGTTCATCCAGGTAGAAGAACAGCGTGCCTTCTTCGTACGGGCCGCGCCAGGCGCCGTGGCGCGCCATGAACTCGGCGTCCGTCAGGCTTTCATGGCCGCGCCAGAATTCGTTGTCTTTACAGCGGCGCCCGAGGAACTCGCGCAGGCGCTGCAGCGCGGGCAGGGGCCAGACCAGATGCCGGCCCGAAAGTGACAGAAGGCTGTTGAGGTCGCGCCGTACATTGAACTTGGCGCCTTGCCTGGCGGCGAGCGTCAGCACGAAATGCGAGCACATCAAGTCCAGCACCGGTGCCTCTTTCAGCCCGGGGGACAGCAGCCACTGCTGCTCGCTAACGGAACGCTTGCTCATGGACAAACCTCCCTTGTGCACCTGCACCGCTGGTTGACATGCCTGTAGACCTCGCTTGACCTTGTTCGACCGCCTGTGTGCTTCATGGCGACTATGAGCACCGCAAAGACCGTCTGGTTCAATGAGACTCCACCATAACGCAGCTTGAAGCATCATGGAAGACACTACTTGAACGCCGCCGTGTGAAATGCGCCACAGAATGAACCCTGATCCCGCAGAAAATTGACCCCGCACAATCCCTATTCGCCGCCGAGGAATCCCATGCTCAGTCTTAACGATATCGAACAAGCCGCCCAGCGCCTGCAGGGCCATCTGCTGGACACGCCCTGTGTGGAGTCAAAGACCCTGTCGCAGCTCACCGGCGCACAGATTTACCTGAAGTTTGAGAACCTGCAATACACCGCCTCCTTCAAAGAACGCGGCGCTTGTAACAAACTCGCCCAACTTTCATCCGACGAACGGCGCCGTGGCGTGATTGCGATGAGCGCCGGCAACCATGCCCAGGGCGTGGCCTACCATGCGCAGCGGCTGGGCATACGGGCGGTGATTGTGATGCCGCGCTTTACCCCTGGCGTAAAGATTGAGCGCACCCGCGGCTTTGGCGCCGAGGTGGTGCTGCATGGCGACTCGCTGGATGAGTCCCGCGCGCATGCCCTGAAACTGGCTGAGCGCGATGGCCTGGTCTTCGTGCACCCCTATGACGACGAAGCCATCGTCGCCGGCCAGGGCACTGTGGGGCTGGAAATGTTGCACGCCGTGCCCAGCCTGGACACGCTGGTCATCGCCGTGGGCGGCGGCGGCCTGATCGCCGGAACAGCCACCGCGGCCAAGGCCATCAAACCCGGCATTGAAATCATCGGCGTGCAGACGTCGCGCTTCCCCGGCATGGTGAACGCCATCAAGGGCACCAAGCACCCGCAAGGCACCAGCACCATCGCCGAAGGCATTGCCGTGGGAACGCCCGGCCTTATCCCGCAGGCCATCATCGCCAAACTGGTAGACGACCTGGTGCTGGTGGACGAAGGCGACATCGAGCAGGCCATGGTCATGCTGCTCGAGATCGAGAAAACCCTGGTCGAAGGCGCCGGCGCGGCGGGGCTGGCGGCGCTGCTCAAATACCCTGCGCGATTTGCCGGCAAAAAAGTGGGCCTGGTGCTGTGCGGCGGCAATATCGACCCGCTGCTGCTGGCGGCCATCATCGAGCGCGGCATGGTGCGCGCCGGGCGGCTTGCGCGCATCAAGGTCAGCGTGCGGGACATTCCAGGCTCATTGGCCAAAATCACCGCCACGGTGGCTGACGCCGGGGCCAACATTGACGAGGTGCATCACCAGCGCGCCTTCACCATGCTCTCGGCGCAGAACGTGGAGATCGAACTGGTAATCCAGACGCGCGGGCGCGATCACATCCAGCAGGTGCTGGCCGCGCTCAATGCGGCCGGCTTTGAGGCTTCGGAGCAGCACTGAGCGCCCTCAAGGCGGCCAGCGCGAACCACGTGCGCCGCGCCGGGCCGCCCCAAGCAAGCACAGCCCCCTCGGGGGGCAGCGCATTACACGAAGTGAAAAGCGTGGGGGCCTGTTAGTTCCAGCCAATCACTTCAAAGCCCCGTTCACTCAGGCAACGCTGCACAAAGCTGCGGTAGGTGCTGTTGGGTTTGTCGTTGTGAAACGCCCCTGACACCGCACCCGCGGAGCCGCCCACGGCAGCGCCCGCGGCGCCAGCGCGCAACACGCCCTCGCCGCCGCGCCCGGTGATCAGCGCCCCGACGGCCGAGGCCACGCCGCCAACGGCCGCGCCTTCGCCGGCGCGGCGGCCCACTTCATTGCCGCTTTGCGACGGGTTGAGCCCGGCGGCCGAGGCCCGTGACATGCAGGCATTGGCTTCAGCCTGGCCTTGCGCATCGCCCACCCGGTTGAGGGTGGCGTTGGGATACAGCACCGGCCGGGCCGAAGCGCTGTTGGGGCCGCCGGTAGCGCAGGCCGACAACAGGGCCAGGGCGGACAAGGCAGCGCCCGTTGAAAAAGTCCGGAGATGGGCTCGGGATTTCATGCATTCCTTCCACAAATAAAGCATGGCAAAGGGTAGCGCAAACCAGGCGCCGGGCGCGTTTGCCGCCCGTCTCTTCATGTAACCATCTTCATGCGGGTAAAATCCCGCCAAGACTCTCAAGCATTTCAGGAACTACCTATGTCCAGCCCACAGCACACCACCAACGCAGCCCACGACAGCGCCACGCCCTCCCAGGAGCAGGACGCCGTCGATTCGATCGTCCCGTTGATTCCTATTGTTCTGCCTGTGGTTGGCGGCGTGCTGATGTTCCTGCTGGCCTTTATTGCCATCTACATGGCCTGAAAGCCCCCCGGCTTTCACCCCAAAAGTCCGCACCTTGCGGACTTTTTTGTTTCCGGGCCACCGCGCCCTTTCGTGTCTTCTCCGGCCTGTTCACAGCGAGATCGCCAGTGAAATTTGCGGCCCAAAGCCCCCGCCGCCGCATTCCCCACCCGCTTGTCATGACTGCCGGAACCCCGGCAGGGTGTATGCATAACCTCATGCAGGTTATGCATAACTTTTGCCTGTAACTCCAAGGTAACCACGCCCGATGTTCTTAAAATGAACTCTCTGGTCGACCCGTGGGAAGTGAAAAAGCAGCGCCCGCAGCCGCTCTTTTGCCACAGCGCCGCAGCACTTTTGCAGCTTGCGGCCCACCCGCCGACCGGGACCTGTTTGTTGCGCAAGAAAGCTTCCAAGCTTTATTCCGGCAAACGTCTCAGCAGCACCACCCGGGTTGCCACGCGACGTTTCCCGAAATAACGCTTTTTAACTTTGGAGTTTTTTCGATGAACCATCCCGCGATGCAAGGGCTGAACCTCAATACGCCCCCCTACGTCAAGCATGCCAAACTGATCGCCTGGGTCGCCGACATGGTGGCCCTGTGCAAGCCTGACAACGTGTACTGGTGTGACGGCAGTGATGCCGAATACCAGCGCCTGTGCCAGCAGCTGGTTGACGCCGGCACCTTCAAAAAGCTCAACGAAGCCAAGCGCCCGAACAGCTTCCTGGCCTGCTCCGACCCCACCGACGTGGCGCGTGTCGAAGACCGCACCTACATCTGCTCGGCGAAGAAGGAAGACGCCGGCCCGACCAACAACTGGATGGCGCCCGCCGAGATGCGCAACACGCTGCAGCCCCTGTTTGACGGCTGCATGAAAGGCCGCACCATGTATGTGGTGCCTTTCAGCATGGGCCCGCTCGGCTCGCCCATCGCGCACATCGGCATCGAGCTGTCCGACAGCCCTTATGTGGCCGTCAACATGAAGATCATGACCCGCATGGGCAAGGCCGTGTTTGACGTGCTGGGCCTCGACGGCGAGTTCGTGCCCTGCGTGCACACCGTGGGCGCGCCGCTGGCTGAAGGCCAGAAGGATGTGAAGTGGCCCTGCAACAAGACCAAGTACATCGTGCATTACCCCGAGACGCGCGAGATCTGGTCCTACGGCTCCGGCTACGGCGGCAACGCTTTGCTGGGAAAAAAATGCTTTGCGCTGCGCATTGCCTCCAACATGGGCCGCGCCGCCTCGCAAGACGGCTCCGGCAACCCGGGCTGGCTGGCCGAGCACATGCTGATCCTGGGCGTGACCTCGCCCGAAGGCAAGAAGTACCACGTCGCGGCGGCCTTCCCGTCTGCCTGCGGCAAGACCAATTTCTCGATGCTGGTGCCGCCGGCTGGTTTTGAAGGCTGGAAGGTCACCACCATCGGCGACGACATCGCCTGGATCAAGCCCGGTGCAGACGGCCGCCTTTACGCCATCAACCCGGAAGCCGGCTACTTCGGCGTGGCGCCGGGCACCAACATGCTGACCAATCCCAACTGTCTGCGCAGCCTGGACAAAAACGTCATCTTCACCAACGTCGGCCTGACCGACGACGGCGATGTCTGGTGGGAAGGCATGGAACAGGACGCCCCAGGCAAGGCATTGCCGGCACACCTGATCGACTGGCAAGGCAAGGACTGGACACCGCAAATCGCCAGGGAAACCGGCGCCAAGGCCGCCCACCCCAATTCACGCTTTACCGTGGCCGCCATCAACAACCCGGCGTTGGACCCGGCCTGGAACGACCCTGCCGGCGTGCCGATCGACGCCTTTATCTTTGGCGGCCGCCGTTCCACCACTGTGCCGCTGATCACCGACGGCCGCAACTGGGTCGAAGGCGTGTACATGGCTGCCACCATGGGCTCTGAAACCACCGCCGCCATCACCGGCCAGGTCGGTGTGGTGCGCCGCGATCCATTTGCGATGATCGCGTTTGCCGGCTACAACATGTCCGACTACTTCCAGCATTGGCTCAACGTGGGCAAGCAACTGGAAGCCTCGGGCGCCAAGCTGCCCAAGATCTTCACCGCCAACTGGTTCCGCAAGGGCGAAGACGGCAAGTTCGTCTGGCCCGGCTACGGCGAAAACATGCGCGTGCTGAAGTGGATGATTGACCGCATTGAAGGCAAGGGCCAGGGCGTGGAGCACATCACCGGCGTCAGCCCCCGCTACGAAGACATGAACTGGACCGGCCTGGACTTCAGCGCCGAGCAGTTCCAGACCGTGACCAGCATCGACAAAGCCGCCTGGCAAAAAGAGCTGGAGCTGCACGCCGAACTGTTCAAGCAACTCGAACATCACCTGCCAAAAGAGCTGGAGGAGACCAAAGCCGCCATCGAGCGCCGCCTGGCTGCCTGACCGGCACACCACGCGCCGGGGCGTCGCGCACAACCTGCGAGGCGCTCCTTCCCTGGAGCCACTTCTTCAGGGCAAAAAAAAGCCACCGGATCCGGTGGCTTTTTTTGTGGACGCCCGGCGGGCAGCTTCGCGGTCAGACGTAGTAGTGATAGTAGGCGCGCAATTCAGCGCCACCCAACCGCTTGGCACGCTGTGTCAAGCCTGCGGGAAGGGGCTCAATCGCAGCTGCGGTATTGATCGCCTCGGATGCATCGTCCTTGGCGCTCTGCAGATAAGCCTGCAGTTCGGCGCCGCCCACACGGAGAGCGCGTTGTGTCAGGCCGGCTGGCACAGATGCCACGGCGGCGGGGCCAGCTACAGCAGCGTCAGCAACAACTTCCGCATCAGCTTGACTACGCAGCAAAGCCATTTGCAGATCAGCCATCACGCGGGGATCGTTCTTGGCGGCTTGCCACAGGCGCTGGTCGGCGCGGGCTTCAGCGAGGCTGCGCGACCAGCTGTCCAGGCCGGTTTTGAGGCTGACCGCTGCGTTGCGTGCAGCGCCGGCGAAAATGGCCAAAACCGCAAAAGCAACAGCCCATACGCCGATCCACATGACCAGCAGGTGGCCTTCGGTCACGCTGTCCATCACCTGGTAGGCCACGACCATGACGGCAGCAGCGATGGCGGACAAGAGCAGCGTGGCCAGGCCGCGGGTGCCGGTGAAAGCATGCGCCAGCCGACGTACGGCACCAAAAGCCGACTCAGCGCGGGCAACGCCGGAGTGCTGTGTGGAGTATTTGATATTGACGAAGCTGGTCATGATGAATTCCTTTGTTAACTCCGCTGAACCAAAATTGCAGCGGGTATGGGGATATTAGGGTTATCACTGATGTTACTCAACTTTATCTTTATGATGAGATTCATTCATACTAGTGATAATCTAAAGGCCATCAGAAGCTTTTCCTCGGATTTCTCCTCTTTTCCCGCTTTTAACCCGGGTTAAACCTCCTTTGAATCCCCTCAATTTCCGGACGCTGGATCTCAACCTGCTTCGCGTGTTCGACGAAGTGATGGCCGAGCGCAGCCTGACACGGGCGGCGCGCAACCTGTCGCTGACGCAGCCTGCGGTCAGCAATGCGTTGCGCCGACTCAGAGAGACACTGGGCGACGAGCTGGTGCAGCGCAGCGGCCAGGGCATGGCGCCGACGCCGCGGGCCGTCGCCATCTGGCCGGCCGTGCGCGAGGCTCTGCAGCAACTGCAAGAGTCGCTGATCCCGAGTGCGTTCGAGCCCGGCAAGGCCAACACCACCTTTGTGCTGGCCATGGCCGACGCCACCGCCGCCGAGCTGATGCCGGGCCTGGTCGAAACGCTGGACCAGGAGGCGCCTCACGTGTCGATGCGGGTGCTGCCGCTCACCACCCGCGACCCGCGGCGCCTGCTGGACGAAGAAACCTGTGACCTGGCTGTCGGCTACTTCCCCTCACTGCTGGCCGACCTCACCGCGCATGCGCAAAGCGGCGAGCCCCTGCCGTTTTTGCACCAGCGGCTGTACGACGGCGAGTACGTCTGCGTGATGCGCAAAGACCACCCGCTGGCCACCGGCCCGTTCACGCTGAACCGCTTTTGCGCCGCGCGGCATATGCTGGTGAGTTTTTCGGGCCGGCCCTACGGTTTTATCGACGAGGCGCTGGCCTCGCTGGGGCGCGAGCGCCAGGTGGTGCTGACGGTCAACCAGTTCTTCACGGCGGGCCGCGTGGTGGCCAACTCCAATCTGCTGACCGTGCTGCCCCGCCATTTCGTGCGCGTGACGGGCATCGCCGAGCAACTGGTGCTGCGCCCCCTGCCCTTTGATGTGTCGCCGGTGCATGTGGACGCGGTGTGGCACCGGCGCTCTCAGCAGCGCAGCGCCCATATGTGGCTGCGGCACGCGGTGGCGCACGCCGCCGACAAGGCGTTTTCCGCCTGAGCGCCTCTATTACAAGTGACATAGAGCGGTTGCAAGAGCGGCGACACATCGGCTAAGCTGGCGCGGCCCCGTTTAGATCGTGGACAGGTTCTTGGACCGGGGCCATAACAAACATGCAACCCCGAGGGAGCGCTTTCGTGACCACACGTCTGAATCTTCGCCTGTGCCCGCTGAATGCGGCCCTTGCACTGGCTGGCCTGCTCATGGCGCCCGGCAGCGGCTTTGCCCAAAGCACCGACTGGAACGCCGGCGCTGGCGGGGACTGGTCTATCGACGCCAACTGGACCAGCAATGCCCCCACCGGGGCGGAGACCGCACGCCTGACCAATGCCAACGAGCAGGTCACCCTGACCGGCGCAGGCACAGCGCAAGCGGTGGAAGTGATGAACAGCGGCGAAGTCGTCGTCGGCGCGGGCGGCTCGCTGGCCGTCACTGACATCATCAAGCTGGGGACGACCGCCGGCGCCGGCGCCGCCAAGCTCACCATACAGGGGGGCGGCACGGCGTCCGCTGCGCACCTTTTCGTGGGTGACGCGCCCCGGCAGGGCATTGTCACGGTGACCGGCGCGGGTTCCACCTTGACACTCGCACCCATCGGGCTGGGGCAGGCGGACCGTGCTGAAATCGGCGGCAACGGCGCGGGTGAACTGCACATTGATGCGGGCGCCAATGTCACCATCAACGGCACGCGCACCCTGCATGTCGGCGATACGGCCAACGGCACGCTCTTCATCGGCAGTGGTACGGGCGCCGGCACACTCACGGCCGACAGCGTGATCCTGGGCACGGCGGGCTCCTCGGTGCAGTTCAACCACACCGGCACCACGACGTTTGCGGCGGCCGTATCCGGCACCGGAACCCTGACCAAAACCGGGGCCGGCACGACCATCCTCACGGGCGCCAACAGCTACACCGGCGGCACCGCTGTCAACGGTGGAACACTGCAAGGCGACACCACGAGCCTGCAAGGCAACATCACCAACAACGCCACTGTCACGTTCAACCAGGCGGCCACCGGCACCTATGCCGGGCAGATGAGCGGAACCGGCTCACTGGTCAAGACAGGAAGCGCCACCACCATCCTCACGGGGACCAACAGCTACAGCGGCGGAACTACTGTGGGCGCCGGCACACTGCAGGGCGACGCGACCAGCCTGCAGGGCAATATCGTCAATAACGCCACCGTCAATTTCAACCAGGCGGTCAACGGCAGCTACACCGGCACGATGAGCGGCGCCGGCGTCCTCACCAAAACCGGCACGGGCACCCTGACATTGACGGGCGCCAACAACTATTCCGGTGGCACGACCGTCACAGCCGGTACCCTGCAGGGCGACACCACCAGCCTGCAGGGCAATATCACCAACAACGCGATCGTCAATTTCAATCAGGTTGCCAATGGCACCTACGCCGGCGCCATGGGCGGCGCCGGCGCCCTCACCAAAACCGGCGCGGGCACACTGATCCTGACGGGCGCCAATGTCTACTCCGGCGGCACCACCGTGACGGCAGGCACTCTGCAAGGCGACACCACCAGCCTGCAAGGCGCCATCACCAACAACGCCACTGTCACGTTCAACCAGGCGGTCAACGGCACCTACACCGGCGCGATGAGCGGCGCGGGCGCCCTCACCAAAACCGGCGCGGGCACCCTGGTGCTAACGGGCGCCAACAACTATGCCGGCGGCACGACCGCCACAGCCGGCACTCTGCAGGGCGACACTACCAGCCTGCAAGGCGCCATCACCAATAACGCGATCGTCAATTTCAATCAGGCCGCCAACGGCACCTACACAGGCGCGATGAGCGGCGCCGGCGCCCTCACCAAAACCGGCGCGGGCACATTGATCCTGACGGGCGCCAACGTCTATACCGGCGGCACCACCGTCACGGCCGGAACGCTGCAAGGCAACAGCAGCAGCCTGCAGGGCAACATCACCAACAACGCCGCCGTCACCTTTGACCAGACTGCCACGGGCACCTACGCCGGCGCCATGAGCGGCACTGGCACTCTCAGCAAAACCGGCGCCGGCAACCTGGTGCTCAGCGGCATCAGCAGCTACAACGGCGGCACTGCCGTCAATGGCGGCACGCTGTCCGTCAATGGCACCATCGCCAACTCGGCCGTCACCGTCAATAACGGCGGCACCTTGGGCGGCAGCGGCACGGTCGGAAGCACCACCATCACCACAGGTGGCGTGCTGGCGCCGGGCAACTCCATCGGAACACTGACAGTCAACGGCAATGTGACATTTGCGGCGGGATCCATCTACCGCGTCGAAGTCGATGCGGCCGGCAATAACGACCGCATCAACGCCACAGGCACGGCCACCATCAACGGCGGCACAGTCGATGTGCAAGCCGGCGGGAACGCCTATGCTGCCAGCACGCGATACACCATCCTCAACGCCGCGGGCGGTCGCACCGGCAGCTTTTCCGGCGTCACTTCCAACCTGGCCTTCCTGACGCCGACGCTGGGCTATGACGCCAACAATGTGTTCCTCACGCTGGTGCGCAACGGCAACAGCTTTACCTCGGTCGCCATCACCCCGAACCAGATCGCCGCATCAACCGCGCTGCAGAACGCCGGCAATTCAGGCGACATGGGCACAGTGCAAACCGCGCTGACCAGCCTGTCGGCCGTGCAGGCGCGTGCCGCTTATGACGCAGCCAGCGGCGCGGGCATTGTTGAACTGCGCCGGGCCTCTGCCGGCTTCGCTGCCAATTTCGGCAACCAGCTGCAGGCGCGGCTGGGCGCCGTGCAAAATCGCGGTACGGGCGTGCTGGCTAATTCGTTCGGCGACCGGCCGCTTCAGCTGGCCGCCAACGACACACTGTCCGACCTGATGGCGCCGGCTTCCGATGCACCGGTACAGAGGTTCTCGCTCGCCGGCAATGCGCAGGCGCTGCCCGCGGCATCGGATGCGGGCCGCGGCCTGTGGGTGCGCGGCTTTGGGGGGCACGGCGAGACCGGCGGCGACGGCAACGCGGCCGCCAGCCGCCTGCGCAGCGCTGGCCTGAGCATTGGCGTTGATACCGAGATCCAGGCAGGCTTGCGTGTGGGCGCCGCTGTGACCAGCGGCACGTCGCGCCTGAGCACCGACAACAACGAAACCGGCAAGACCCGCGGCACCGCGCTCGCTGTCTATGGCGGCTATGTCACCGGCCCCTGGAGCTTCAGCGGCTCGGCCGGCATGAGCTGGGGCAAGAACCACATGGACCGCGCCCTCACCATTGGCGGGTTGAACCGCGTCGCCAGCGGCGACTTTGACAGCGACACGCTGTCGGCCTATGGTGAAGCCACGTACACGGTGGCCATGGACGGCTGGACGCTGCGGCCGCTGGCGGGCCTGTCTCTCAGTCGCAGCAAATCTGACGGTTTCACGGAAACCGGCGCGGGCGCGCTGAGCCTTCAGCTTGCCGGGCAAACCATCCACTCCAGCAAGTCCCTGCTGGGTGCGACAGCCAGCTTTGAAGCGGGCCGCATCCGCTTTGAGCCCAGAGTCATCTGGGCCCACGAGTTTGGCGACCTCAACAAGACCATGACGGCGCAGCTGCAGGGGGCCGCTGCCGCCTTCCCGTTTGAGATTGCCGGCGCGGCCCTCAAGCGCGACTCGCTGATCCTGGGGATGAGCGCCACCGGCAGCATCGGCAAGGGGATGGATCTTTTTGCCGACGTGCAGGCCGAGCACAATGCGAGCCAACGCAACCTGGCCCTGCTGGTGGGCTTGCGCAGTCGCTGGTAGCGCTATCAAATTAATAGCAATCTGTTCAGGTGGATATTGGGCTAGAGCCCGATTTGATGCATAAATCTGCTCGGGAAACTGCAACTCTCCCGGCTGGCTTGTGTAGCGAAAGCCTACATTCCCCAAAAAAACGGCGGCGGGATGACGCCCACCGCCGCTTCACTGCCCACTGTCTCACTGATTCCACTCAGCAGGCCGCTCCCTCAGCGATAGCAAATGACGGTTTCGCCAGGTAAACCGTCCGCCTGGCCTCTCAAACCGCCGGCTGGCATCTCGCAGCTAATGCTGGCGCGTCTAAATAATTCTTTAGTTCTAATTTATGGCACTTGTACGGCCGAAGACCGCCAAACGGCTTACTTGCAAAAAAATGTAACGTACCGCAAAGTCAAAACTTGAACTTCACCACCGTACAGAGCCTTTGTCACACGCCCTGGTCACTGCGAGGCAAACGTTAAAAAATGTTAGCGAAATCGTTAGCTGCGCGTGCGAATTGCATCGCGGTGCCCACTGGCAAGGCTGTCGTCTCTGGGTTCCGCTCACCGCCACGGCTTGAACCCACACCCTGAAAACCGGCACAGCATGAATTCCTGCCTGAATCCTCCCTTCAAGCCGCTTTGCCTGGCACTGGCATTCGCCAGCCTGACGATGGCACCGCATGCCGGCCACGCCCAGGCCACCAACGATTTCGCGGCCGCAGCCGACCAGGACTGGAGCAGCCCCGCCAACTGGAGCGGCGGCACTCCCACCGCCGCCAGCGTGGCAAGGGTTCCGACGAACGAGCAGGTCGACATCACCGGCGCAGCCCAGGCGGGTACGCTGAAGGTGGAGGACAACGGCCAGGTGGTGGTCCATCCCGGCGGCGCGCTGGTCGTCGATACGATCCTGCTGGGTACCGTGCCCGCGCCGGCTTCCACCGCATCCTTGGTGATTGATGGAAGCGTCTCAGCCAGTCGGGTGAGCGTGGGCGACACAGCGACGGCAGGCCAGATATTCATCAGCGGCGCCGGTGCCAGCCTGAACGTGGCCCCCCCCAGCCTGGCCGCGAGCGACCAGTTTATTGTTGGCAACAACGGAGACGGGACGCTGGGCATCCGATCCGGCGCTACCGTGACGGTTGGCGGCACCCGCACCCTGCACCTGGGCCGCGTGGGCACCGGAACATTGATCATCGGCAACATGGGGCCCAGCGGCACGCTGGATGCCAGCACCGTGGTTCTTGGCAACGCCAGCTCCAGTATCAAATTCAACCAGAACGATGCCACCCCCTACACCTTCTCCGCTGCAATCACTGGCAGCGGGTGGGTCGAGGTGTTCAGTATCGCCGGCTCCGCGACCATATTGACGGGCGCCAACAGCTATACCGGCGGCACTTTCATCAGAACCAATGGCCTCCTGACCGGCACCACCTCCAGCCTGCAGGGAGCCATCAGCAACGAAGGCTGGCTGACCTTTAACCAGGCCAGCAACGGTACCTATGTGGGGTCCATCAGCGGCGGCGGCACGGTGATCAAGGAAGGCAGCGGCACGGTGACCCTGTCGGGTACCAATACCTACACAGGCGCCACCATCATCAACGCCGGCACGTTGAGCGGCACCACCACCAGCCTGCAGGGGTTCATCACCAACCATGCCAATCTGGAGTTCGCGCAGGCGGGCAATGGAACGTTTTCCGGCGTCATCAGCGGCGCCGGCCCGGTCGTCAAAAGCGGCCTCGGCAATGTCATTTTTCCCGGCACCAATACCTACAGCGGCGACACCATCATCAACGGGGGCACGCTGTCGGTCAACGGCAAGTTGACCAATTCCGCCGTACAGGTGCTCAGCGGCGGCACGCTGGGCGGCACCGGTTCCGTGCGCAGCACCACCATCCAGTCGGGCGGCACGCTTGCGCCCGGCAACTCAATCGGCACGCTCTCTGTCGTCGGCAACCTGACCTTCAATGCGGGCTCCAATTACAACGTGGAGATCGATCCAGCCGGAAGTAGCGACCGCACCAACGCCACCGGCACGCTGACCATCAACGGCGGCACGGTCAACGTGCTGGCCAGCGCCGGCACCTACTCGCTGGCTACGCAATACACCATCCTCAATGCCACTGGCGGGCGCACCGGCGTCTTTAACGGACTCACTAGCAACCTGGCGTTTCTAACGCCGTTGCTCACCTATGACCCCAACAATGTGTACCTGACCTTTGCCCGCAACAGCACCGGCTACAACGCCCTGCCCGGCACGACACCCAACCAGCAGTCGGCCTCCAATGCACTTCAGAATGCCTCCGGCGGCGCAAGCGGCGACATGAGCACGGTGCTGAGCGCTGTCAACAGCCTGTCGGCGCCGCAGGCCCTCGCTGCCTTCGACGCCATAGGCGGCGCCGACCTTGTGGCCTTGCGCCGTGCCGGCCCCAGCTTTGCCGCCGCGTTCGGCGAACAACTGCAGGCACGCGTGGGCCGAAACAGCCAGGGCTCCGTGTGCGGGAACGACGACGTCGCGGGCCGCGAAGCCCGCAGGGCGCTCTTCCCGGCCATTGAGGACGGCTGCGGCTTCTGGCTGCGCGGTTACGGCAGCCACCAAACCACCGACAGCGACGGCAATGCCATGGCCAGCCGCCTGAACAGCACCGGCATGAGTGCGGGCTACGACGCCGAAGTGGCGCCAGGCTTGATGCTGGGCGGCGCCGTGACGATGGGCACATCAAGGGTCAGCTTTGACTCAAGTGACCAGGGACGGGCTCGCAGCGCGGCGCTGGCGGTGTACGCCGGCTATGCTGACGGAGCCTGGCGATTGAACGGCCTGACCAGCCTGGCGTTTCACAGCAACCACATGGACCGCGGCATTGTGTTCGGGCCGATCGCCCGCCTGGCCTCGTCGAATTTCGACAGCAGCACCGCCACGGCCTACGGCGAGCTGACGTATGACGTGGATATGGCCGGCTGGATGCTGCAGCCGATGGCCGCGCTGGCCTTCAGCCGCAACCAGACCGACGGTTTCACCGAGCAGGGCGCCGGTGCGCTCAACCTGCAGGTTGCCGCGCAAACCGTGTACTCGACCAGATCGTTGCTGGGACTGAAAGCCGGCTTTGAAGTGGGGCGGCTGCGGATCGAGCCTCGGCTGATGTGGGCGCATGAGTTTGGCAAATACAACACCCCCATGACGGCCCAGCTGCAGGGCGCCTCCACGCCCTACCAGTTCCAGATTGCGGGCGTGGCGCTCAATGCCAACACGGTGGTCCTTGGCGTGGGGGTTTCGGGGCACCTGCATGACAACTTCAACCTCTTCGCCGATCTGCAAACCGAACAGAACGCACGCCAGCGCAACCTGGCGCTGCTGATGGGGGTGCGCGGCAAATGGTGAACACGGCAACCCGAAGCAAATGGCCCCGCTTCGGCCCGCCCGTTCGCCCCCGACCGGCTTAATAAACCACTTAGCCCCTCGTCCTACCTGTCGCGTCATACCCCATGGCTTACAAAAGCATGCCTCCCATTCCCCCGCCTTCCCTGCCGCCACTCCCGCCGCGCAAACCCAAACCCGGCAAGGACGCCGGGGCCCGCCGGTACGACACCATCGTTTTCCTGCTTATCGTCAGCCTGGCGATTGTGGTGGCCGGCGGCGCGGCGCGTTACGTCCTGGTGGACCGGCCCGCGGCCAAGGCGCAAAGGGAATCCCAGTTGCTGATGCAGCAGCTGATGGCCGACAACCATCGCAACCAGCTGCAGCTTGAACAAAAGCTCGCCGAAGCCAAGGCCCAGACCGAGGCATTGCGCGCCAACATGGAGCAGATGAAAGCCGAGATCCAGCTGCCAAAAGCCGTGGCGGAACCGGTTCCGGAGCCCGTGCAAAAACCAGTGCCCGACGCCCAGGCCGCGGAGCGCAAGCGGCTGGAGCGGGTCAAGGTGGTCGATGAGCTGGTGGACTCCCTGGCCCCCAATCTGCAAGTCAAGTTCCAGCAAAAAGTCACCTGGCTGGACCATACCGTTTCCTTCGGTTTTGCCCTGACCAACGCAAGCCGCCGCGCCCTCCGGGTGAGTCAGCCGCGCATCGCCCTGACCTTGCACCCGCTGCCGAATATGCGGGCCTCAGAACTGGCACTGAAGCCCGGCGACATACAAGCCGACATTTGCCCGCCCGGATTGATCGGCCCGGGGGAGACGATCAACTGCAACGCGACCTTGCGCGCCGAAGCGTCATTCACCGGAGTCGGCCATATTTCGTTTCGCACCCTCATTTCGGCGCGCACGGAGCTCCCGGCCAACAGCGAAACCTGGAAGACGGTGCGCTCCGCATACAAGGACGCCTATCTGGAAGAGCGCATGGTCAAGGATGTGTCCCTGAGTGGGGAGTTGTGGCGCTGACCGCGAAGCCCGCGCAACATGCACAGGCGGCTATCAAGTTCCCGGCGATATTGCGGCGCCCGGCGCACCCCGCGCCTTATTTGAACGGTTTGCGACCCTGGGGCATGGTTATTGCTGACAGTCCTGCACACCAACCGCACGCAGGAACCATCCCATGCCAGACCACGCCGTCCCTCAACGCCCGTTCCCGCGCCGCACTGCGCTGAAGATTCTTGCCGGCGGCGCGGCGTCCATCGCCCTGCCGGCTTTGGCGGCCTGGCCGGACAAGCCCATCAAGATCGTGGTGACCTTCCCGGCCGGCGGCGCCAGCGACATCGTGGCACGCGTGATGGCCGAGCAGCTCGGCAAAAAACTGGGCCAGGCGGTGGTGGTCGACAACCGCCCCGGCGCGGGCGGCAGCGTGGGCGGCCTGGTGGTGGCGCAGGCACCAGCCGACGGCTACACGTTGATGCTCAGCAACTCCACGCCGGTGTCCATCGGGCCCTTCGCGCTGGAAAAGCAGCCCTATGACCCGGTGGAAAGCTTCACCCACATCGCGCTGATCGGCAACGCACCCTGTGTGGTCATGGCCAATTCGCAGGCGCCCATCAAGACCATCACGGACGTCGAGACGCAGGCGCGCAAAACCGGCCGGCTCGACTTTGGCTCGGGCGGCCCGGCCTCGATCGGCCATATCTATGGAGAGTTGATGAAAAAGGCGATGGGTGTGAACCTGCAGCACATTCCCTACCGCGGCGGCGCGCCCATGACGACCGACCTGATCGCGGGCATCATTCCGATTGGCATTGATGTATTGACGGCGTTTGTGCCCTACTTCAAGAGCGGGCAGCTGGTGCCGCTGGCGGTGACTTCAGCCAGCCGCTCGGCGCTGGTGCCGGATGTGCCCAGCGTGGTCGAGTTCGGCTACCGCAAGCTGGTTCTGGACAATTTCTTCGGCCTGAGCGGCCCGGCCAAAATGCCGGCCGACCTGGTGGCGAGGCTGAACACGGCCTGCAACGAAATCCTGGCCGGCAGCGACATCAAAAAGAAAATGCTGGAGTTGGGTATTGCCACCCGCCCGGAGAGCCCGGCAGCGTTTACCGGCTTCGTCAAGGAACAGGTGGCGGTGCTGGCGCCGGCCGTCAAAGGCGCGGGGGTGAGGCTCTGACCGCATCCGGCCCAGGCGAGACCGCCTCTTTCCCAGCTGAAGCAGCGGCCTGGCTTTGCCAGCCGCAAGGCGGCCGGCCTCTTGAGAAGGCAGCGACCCGGACGAAGTGCGGGAGCGTGGGGGCTCAGCGAACCACGCTAAGGTAGGCGTAGGCTGCTGTGCGCAGTTCCTGAGCCTGCAAGGGATTGCGGCCGGCGCGGGCTTCGGCGCGCTCCATCAGGTTGTGGGCTACACCGTTAACAGGCGCCACGCGGGTAGCGGCAGGCAGGAAACGGGCGATCTGGGAAATCAGGCTGTACATGTCAGGGTCACCCTCATGGGGTGAAAAAGTTGCGGTGAATGAAGAATAAGGGTTTTCCCTAGGGTTTCAACCCTAACCGGGGCCAATATCCATGCAAGAAATGCATATCGAGCCACGCCGGGGCACATGTAGGTAATTTCCGGGGAAAAGGTCACAGGGCCGGGCGACTATGCTTGGCTTCATGGCCAATCCCCCGAGTCCCCCCGCCCCATCCGTGGCCGGAGCACAAGCGTCATCGCCCAGCGAAGCACTGGTGCTGCTGCGGCAGGTCGCCTCGCATATTGACGCCATGTTGTGGTCCTGGGACCCGCAAAACGGCCGCATCAGCTATACCAACCCGGCTTTCGAGGCGTTTTGGGGCCTGTCGGCCGACACCCTGGCCGACAAGCCCTGGCAATGGCTGGAGCACGTGGATGCAACCGACCGCGAACGCGTGCGGGACCTGCAGACCAGCCCTTTGAAGCGCATGGAAGAATACAAAGTCATCCGGCCCGGGGGCGGCATCGCCCGGCTAAGCCAGCGGGCCCTGCCCATGCACAGTCCTTCGGGCCAGTTGCTGCGCGTCATCCACCTGGCCACCAACATCACCTGGCAGCTCGACACCTCCAAGCAGCTGCGCGTGGAAATCGGCCGGCGCACCGATTCCGAGGCCAGGTACCGTGCGGTGGTCGAAAACGTCAGCGAAGGCATTCTGGTCACGGCCGCCGGGCGCATCCTCTACGCCAACCCCAAGGCGCTGGAGTTGACTTCGCTCGACGATGAAACCGCAAGGTCCCGTCCTTTCATCGAGTTCATCCACCCGGACGACCGCGAGAAGGTGCTGAACAACCACATGAAGCGGCTGCGCGGCGAGGCGGTTGAAAACCACTACCAGTTTCGCGTGCAGCACAGCCAGAGCATCACGCGCTGGCTGGAGATCAGCGCGGTGATGTTCGAGTGGGAAGGCACGCGCGCCACGCTCAATTTCCTGACCGACGTGACGCGCAAGCGCCAGGCCGAAGAAGACATGCACAAGGCGCTGGCCCATGAGCGCGAACTGTCGGAGCTCAAGTCGCGTTTTGTGGCCGTCGCCTCGCACGAATTTCGCACACCGCTGGCCGCCATCCTGTCTTCGGTGGAACTGCTGGACACCTACGGCGCCAGCTTTCCGGCCGATGAACGCCGCGAACTTCTCGGCCAGATCAAGACCGCCGTCGCGCGCATGAACGGCATGGTCGAGCAGGTGCTGCTGACCAGCAGGCTGGAGCTGGGCAAGTTCAAATTCGAGGCCAAGGCGCTGGAGATTCCCCACTGGCTGGTCCAGATGATGGCGGAGCTGGAGCGCGGCAACCCGCAGGCTGCGCGCGTGTCGCTGACCTGCGACGCGCTGGATGCGCCGCGCATCGCGGATTCGCAGCTGCTGCGCCACATCGTGGTCAACCTGCTGGGCAACGCCCTCAAATACTCGGACCCCGACACGCCGGTGCAGCTGGCCGTCAGGGGCGTGGACGACCAGTTGCACCTGCGCGTCACCGACCAGGGCATCGGCATACCGGAGGCCGACCTGCCCCGGCTTTTCGGCAGCTTTCACCGCGGCACCAACGTGGGCAGCATCTCGGGCACCGGCATCGGCCTGCACATCGTGAAGGAATGCGTGGATTTGCACCGCGGCCAGATCGAGGTGAGCAGCCGGCCTGGGCAGGGCACGACCTTCACGGTTCGGCTGGCGGCGCCGCTGGCCTGACTGTGACGCACCGCGCTACCAATTCAGTAGCATTCAGCGCGTACTGGTATTGGGCTAGAGGCCTTTTTGACGCCCTAACGCGGCAATCGGCTTAGTCCGCCAGCTCGAACTGCGGGTTCCACGCCACCTCCCACAGGTGGCCGTCCGGATCCTGGAAGTAGCCGGCATAGCCGCCGTAAAAAGTTGCGCCTGCCGGCTTGGTGATGACGGCGCCCGCCTTGGCGGCTTCGGCCATCACGGCATCAACTTCTTGCCGCGACGCCACGTTGTGCGCCAGTGAAAACCCCGGCGCACCGCGCTGCGATACCGCCAGGCCGGTGTCATGCGCCAGACTCGCGCGCGGCCACAGGGCCAGCTTGAGGCCCGGCTGCAGGTCGATGAAGACCACGGCGCCGTGCTCAAACTCTTCGCCGATGATGCCCGGCGTCGCCAGGCCCAGGCCATCGCGGTAAAAAGCCAGTGAGCGCTTCAAATCATCAACGCCCAGGGTGACCAAAGTGATGCGGGGTTTCATGAGGGTTTTCTCCGGTGGTAAGTCAATGCCGCCTGGATGCAAAACGCCAGCGCGTCGCGCGGCACCGCGTCGGCGCTGTCCAGCACGATGGCGCGGTTGCCGTCATACCGCAACTCGTGCGGAAAGACCGTGCGAAAGGTGTCTACCAGGTTGGTCTTGCAGTTGAAGTAGAGCGCGTAGTGCGACGGGCTGGATTTGACCGGCCCCAGGCGGATGGTGCTGCCGCTTTTGCTGGCGGAGGTGAGGTAAGCCGGCTCACCCCACTTGAGTGCTTCTTCGATCTCGCCGACACCGGGCGTGGCGGCCGCGGTTTCCAGGACGAGCTGTCGCAGCGCCAGCAGCTTGCGCCGCAGCGCCGGCGGGTACGACGCAAAAACCTGCGCGACATCTGCGTTGGGGATTTCTTTCAAAAGCAAAAGCGGCTCCTGGCGTTCCATAGTCGTGCTATGGGAATCTAGCGCACGAGCGCCCGGCGGCGCAAGTGAATGCCAAAGAACCCCGGCTGCCAGTGGCGGCAAGATTTTTCCGCAAGGCCCGGATGACACAATGTCCGGGTGAACATCCAGCTCCTCTCCGACCTTCATCTCGAGTCCAACCCTCACTTCACGGCGCAGCCGGTGCCCGGCGCCGATGTGCTGGTGCTGGCCGGCGATATCGGCTCTTACCAGCAGGGTTCGCGGCTTGAAGAGCTGGGCGTGGCCGACTTCGGGCTGGCGCGGTTTTCGCCCTTGCCGGTGGAGCGCGGCGGCGCGGGCTGGCCGACGCCGGTGTTGTTCCTGCCGGGCAACCATGAATATGACGGCCTGGACTTCGATGCCACCCATGTGCGGCTGCGCGAAACCTGCGAGCGGCTGGGCATGGTCTGGCTGGAGCAGGAAAGCGTGGTGCTGCAAGGCGTGCGTTTTGTCGGCAGTACGCTGTGGACCGACTTCGACGCGCTGAGCGTGGGCCAGCCGCAAGAGGCGGACATTACGCTGGGCGAGCAATTGAAGGCGCGTGAAAAAGCTTTTCGCGCGGCCAACTTTTACCTCAGCAAAAACCATTCTTTTCGCAATGGCCAGCCCCTGCTGGCGGCCGACGTGCGTGAGCAGGGCCTCAAAAGCCAGGCCTGGCTGCGGCAGGCGCTGGCCGTGCCGTTTGACGGACCCACGGTGGCCGTGACGCACTTTGCGCCCAGCCTGCTGAGCGCCGACCCACGCTACGGCTTGGTGCCGGGCACCGCCGGTTTTTGCAATTCGCTCGATGAATTGCTGCCGCTTGCGGACCTGTGGCTGCATGGCCATCTGCATTGCGCAATCAGTTACACAAGCCGCGGCTGCCGAGTGGTCGCCAACCCGCTGGGCTATGCCCGCAAGGGCGAACAAGAAGGGTATTTGCCCGACTTGTTGATCACAATCGGGCTCTAGCCCATATGCAGCAATGGCGAGCAGCTATCAAAATAATAGCGCCAGGGCACTCACCGCTTCAACCGCCGTCGGCCGTCATGCCATCCGGATGTGATGTATTTACTTTTGCCCCGCTGTTTTTGAACTTCCCGGCCACCGCTTGACCCAACTCATTGCTCTAAAGCCTTAACAAGGGCTTAACAAGGGCAACACTTTGTTCCAATTGTGGGTTTGCGCGGCCTTGGTCTTGCATGTATCTTGCAAGAACAGGTTTACGCAACATCTCTTGCACCAAACCCGTACCGGGAGAGCGTGATGAAAAGCAATGTGACCTACCTTGGCGCCTGGCTGCTTGCCGTCGGCCTGGCTTTTGGGCTCGCAGTTGCGTCGCCCAATGACTCCAGCGTGATGGGCCGACTGCCGGCCTTCATGGCGCAGACACTCCTGCGCCAGCCTGTCACCGTGCCTGAAGGCCTGCCCTCTGACCGCACCCTGGCCCTGATCACCTTCCAGCGCGGCCAGCATACGCAGGTCGAGAGCTGGATCCAGGGCATGAACCTGCGCAACGACCCCTCGATCAGCTGGATGCGCATGCCGGTCGTGAACGATCCCGGCACCATGGTGGGCCGCAGCGCGGTCGAAAACAGGCTGCTCAAGCACTACCCGCAAGATACCGAAAGGGCCAAGCTGGTGCCGGTATTCACCGACCGCGCCAGCTTTGTGCGCTCTGCCGGGCTGGGCGGCACCGACCAGGTCTATGCCGTGGTCGTGAACCGCCAAGGCGAAGTGCTGGCCCGCGTGGAAGGACAGTTCGACGCCGACAAAGCGCAAACACTGCGCGAAACTCTGCGGTCGCAGAGCTTTTGAACACCCCCGTCCAGGCTCACTGCGTGTAGCCTGTTCCCCCCTCAAGGGGGCGGTGCCTGCGGTCTGGCAAAGCCAGTCCCGCGGCTCCTGCTGGTGAAGAGGCCTACTCCACACTCCCTCTCACAAAGTCTGGGCACCTAGCGTGAAGTAGAACGTCGCGCCGTGCCCGAGTGAGGACTGCGCCCAGACCCGTCCGCCATGGCGCGCCACGATGCGGTGCACGGTGGCCAGGCCGATGCCGGTGCCGGCAAATTCCGACAGTGAATGCAGGCGCTGAAAAGCGCCGAAAAGCTTTTCCGCGTACGCCATGTCAAAACCGGCGCCTCCGTCGCGCACAAAGTAGACGGTTTCGCCGGCCTCGTTGACCTCATGGCCGAAGCTGATGTCGGTGAGTTCCTGTTTGGCGCTGAATTTCCAGGCGTTGCCCAGCAGGTTGTCCAGTACCTGCTTGAGAAGCCGCGGATCGCCCTGCCCCACAAGCCCGGGCTCAACCCGGATCTGCACCTGTCTCTCGGGCTCGCGCTCGCGCCGGCCGTCCAGCAGGGCCGTGGCCAGGGCGCTGAGATCCACCGGCTCCCAGCGCAGGCTTGAGCGGGACACCTGCGCCAGCGTGAGCATGGCGTCGATCAGCTCTCCCATCTGCGAGACCCCGGCGCGTATGCGCGTCAGGTAGTGCCGGCTTCGGCTGGTGAGCGGGGTGGCGTCGGCTTTGGCCATGGCGCGCTCCAGCAGGTCGCTGAATCCGTCCACGGCGCTCAGCGGGCTGCGCAGGTCATGGGACACCGAATAGGAAAACGCCTCCAGCTGCTTGTTGGCAAATTCCAGCTGGGCGGTGCGCTGCTGCACCCGCTCTTCCAGGCTGGCATTGAGTTGCAGGATTTCTTCGCGGGCGCGCTTGCGCTCACGGATGTCGGTGTTGATGCCCAGCACGCCGCTGATCTGGCCCTGCTCATCGCGCACCACAGTCCAGCGCGCCTCGACGCACACGGTGGAACCGTCCCGTGCGCGCTGCTCCAGCTCTCCCGTCCAGTCGCCGTCATTGCTCAGGGTGTGGGCCATGGCCTCCCTGAGCACTTCAGGGTCGTGGTACATGAGGCTTTCCATGGTCTTGCCGAGCACCTCTTCAGCCGTCCAGCCGTAAAGGCGCTCGGCGCCCTTGTTCCAGAAGCGTATGGTGTGGTCCAGGTTGCGGACCATGATGGCGTCTTGCGCCCGGTCCAGCAGCGAAGCCTGTTCGCGCATCTTGGCGGCGGCCTGGCGTGCGGCCCCCTGGCTGCGGTGGCGTTCCAGCCGTGCACGCAGGCTGCCGATGCCGAAGGCCAGGTTGTCGGCAAGCTCCTGCAAGAGCTTGATCTCTCCGGCGGTGAAATGCTGGGCCTCGGCCGAGTACAGGCACAGCACCCCGAAGCTGCGGGGCCCGTCGCGCAGCGGCAGGCACACGGCGCTGCGATAGCCGCGTGCAAGAGCCGCCTCATGCCAGTGGAAATGGTTCGCGGCATTGCTGATGTCGCCGCTTTGCTGCGGCTGGCCGCTGCGGATGGCCTGGCCCGCCGGACCCTGCCCTGTCGCATCGTCATCGCGCCAGCTCAGGCGTATCGATGAGAGGTAGCCGCCTTCGTCGCCGGCATGGGCCACGGGCTCGATGCTGTAGCCCTCATCGTTGATCGCATAGCCCACCCAGGCCATGCGGTAGTTGCCCACATCGACCGCCACGCGGCACACCTCGGCCAGCAGGGCGGCCTCTTCGTCCAGGCGGTTAATGGCGATGCTGGAGCGGCTGAGCATCTGCAAGGCCCGGTTGGTGCTGGCCAGCGCCAGCTCGGCCAGCTTGCTGCCGGTGATGTCGCGCGCGGTGCCCACCACGCGTTCGAGCACGCCCGACGCATTGAACACGGGGTAGGAGTGGTCGCGTATCCACCGCAGTTCACCGCCGGTGGACACGATGCGGTACTCGATGTCGGAGGTTTCGCCCGAGCGGTTGCGCTTTCGGGCGAGCTTGAGCAAGGGCTGGTCTTCCATCACCGCAGCGTCGCCATACGACCTCGGGTCCGCGTACAGGCTCTCGCGGCTGCGGCCCCAGATCTTCTCGTAGGCCGGGCTGATGTACAGAAGGCGGCCGGTGCGGGGGTCCACGTTGTAGAAGACGTCGTTGATGTTTTCCGCGAGTTCGCGAAAGCGCGCCTCGCTGCTGACCAGCGCTTCTTCGGCGCGCGCGCGCTGCAGCGCAATGCCGGCCAGCCGGGTTGCGGTGTCGATCAGCTCCAGGTCGGCTGCCTCGGGCTTGCAGGGGTAGGTCCGGTAGATCGCAAAGGTTGCCAGCACATCGCCGTCGGTCGACACGACGGGCGTGGACCAGCAGGCGCGAAGGTTGTGGACACGCATCAGCTCGCGGTAGTCCTGCATCAGCGGATCAACCTGGGTGTCTTCCACCACCACCAGGGCGTTGCGAAAGCCCGCGCTGCCGCAGGCCCCGGCACCTTCGCCTATCTGCAGGCCTTCGATGGCCTGGTTGTAGCTGTCGGGCAGGCTGGGCGCGGCGCCCAGGTACAGCTTCTGGCCCTTGAGCAGCAGGATGGAGCACAGGCTGTCGGGCGAGCTCTTTTCGATCAGCCGTACCACGGCGTCCAGCGATTCCCGCAGGGGCGCACTGCCGGCAATCAGCGCGAGCACCTGTTCCTGCGCCAGCGCAAAATTTTCCGCCGCCTTGAGTTTGGTGATGTCGTTGAATACCGTGATGCCGCCCACCAGGGCGCCGCCGGCATCCCGCAGCGGCCGGGTGCTGACGCGCAGCACGCTGTCCTCGGCGCCTGGCCGGCGAAATATCAGGTCCCAGTTGTCGAGGCTGACGCCGTGCACAGCCTTTGCCAGGGGCCGCTCGGACACGGGATAGGCGGTCTTCCCGTCCAGCATCAGCAGCTCATGGCCGCGTCGCCAGTCATCGACCACCATGCCGGGCTCGGGTGCGATGGAAAAGAGCTTGCGGGCCGTAGCGTTGAAGAGCAGGAACCGGCCCTCGGTGTCCGCAGCGATCACGCCTTCACTCATGCTGTTGAGGATGAGATCCAGCAGGGCGCGCTCTTTGTCCACGCGGCCGAGCACGGCATCGAGCTCTTGCTGGCGCGCCTGCAGCGACTCGGCCATGCGATTGAACGAAGAGCCGATCTCACCGAGCTCGCCCTGGTAGAGCGGCCCCAGCCTGACGCGGGCATTCATGTTGCCCAGCGCCACCTCGTTGGCCTCTTTCAGGATGGCGTGGGCGGGATTGACGATCAGCCGGTTTCCCATCCACCAGGCGCAGGCCACACCGAACAGCGCCACGGCCAGCAATACCAGCAACTCGATGGCCAGATCCTGGCGCACCGGCGCCGCAATGAGTTCATAGGGCACGCTGACCGCGACGGACAAGCCGTCGCGCCCGCCCCCGGGCACGGGTGCCACTGCGTATACACGGGCCGAACCGTTTTTGTCCGCGCCTTGGAGGATCGCCTGCTGGCGCATCTGGGCCGCCTGCCGCACCACCGGTTCCGGATGCAGATGACCCACCCACGAAGGCTCCTCGGGAGATACCGCCAGCACCGTTCCGCCCCCGTCCAACACACTCAACCGGGCATCCGCCAAATCGGGGACGCCTTCGAGAGACTGGCTCAAGGGCTTCAGGGCCAGCATCGCAAAGGCGACGCCGCTGAGTTCTCCCACGTCGTTTCGCACAGGCACTGCGAAGCTGACACCCGGCTGCCCCGTACTGCGGCCCAGGCCATAACGCCCCACCGCCAGCCGGCTACCCGCCATGACCTGCTGGAAATACAGACGGTCGCTGATATTGAACTCACCGGTGACGCCTGTCGCACTGCAAAGCAACTTTCCATCCAGCGCTGTCACGCCCAGGTTGTTGAACTCGGAGTGTTCGGCGTAGAGATTTTTGAGATGTTGCCCGCACAGCTCGGGCACGGTGTTCTTGATGTACGGGCTGCTGGCGATGCCATAAAGCAGCTCTTGAACCATGTCCACTGTCCGCTGCTGGCGGGCCGAGAGCATCAGGACTTGCGACTGCAGGCTGGACTGCGCCAGTTGCAGGGCTGCGCGGTGGTTTTGTTCAGCCGAATACACAAGCAGGCCGAGGACAGGGAGCAGCGCAAGCAGCACCAGTAAAACCAGACGGGTACGCAGCCCCAGCCATCCCAGCATTCCAGTTACCTCGTGCTTTTTTCCCCTGCCATGCACAGCAGCCTGCGCATCACGTCCACAGTGTGCGGAAAGCACCGGCTTTTGTAAATGGACGAGTGGCCTTTTATTGCATTTACCGACAAAGCCGGCCGCTCAAGCAATACTATTGTTTGCGTCGCGCAGGCACGTCAGGGAACCAGCGACTGGGCGGCCGACTGCTTGAGTGCCGCCGTGAGTGCGTCCAGCACCTCGGACTCCAGGTTCCAGCAATGCCAGTAGAGCTGGATCGGCAGGGTGTAACTGGGCACCACATTGACGAGCTGGTTCTGGTCGATCAGGCCCTGTGCCAGCAGGCGCGGCACCACGCTGACGCCCCAGCCCGACAGCACCGCCCTGACCATGCCTTCCGATGAAGGCACGAACAACTGGTTCAGGGTGACACGCTTGAGCCCGAAAGCCTTGCCCACAAAATCGACCGGCAACTCGTCCTTGCGATTGAATGCGATGAAAGGCACATCGCGAAAGTTGTACTGGGTCAACGCGGGATGCGACTCTTTGTCGCCGGGCGCGTCGCGCAGGCCCAACCGCTTTTTGGCAAATTCCGGTGTGGCCACCGCAATGTATTGCATCGCGCCCAGCGGCTCCACTTTGCAGCCTCGCAGTGCCTGTTTGAGCGTCGTCACGCAGCCCAGCACCTGGCCCTCACGCAACCATTCATGGGTGAAGTTCTGGTCGTCGTGGATGATCTCCATGGGCAGGCCTTGCTGCGCAAGATCGGTTAACGCCGGCAAGGCCCAGGTGGCGATGCTGTCGGCGTTGATGGCGATGGAAATGCGCTCTTCCTCGCGCGCGCCGCCCAGCGAACTGGGCGCCAGTTCCTTCAGGTCGCGTTCAAGGTCGGCGCGCAAAAGGCGCAGCATCTTGGTGTGCTTGAGCAGCAGCTGCCCGGCCGACGTGGGCTTGAGCGGCCGGCTGCGCACGATGAGAACGGTGCCGACCTGCGCCTCCAGTGCGCGCAGGCGTTGCGACACCGCAGACTGGGTGATCGACAGGCGCTGGGCAGCGCGTTCAAAACCGCCCTCTTCCACGATGGCGGCCAGGCACTCCAGTGCATCAGGGTCAAAAGTACTCATCCCGCATTCCCTCTCGTTTTCTATTGGCTTGTGGCCGCTAGGGCCTGTTAACACTATGTTTGCAAGATGCGTTGCGAGTCAAAAGGGCCATGAGCAAGGCGCAAAACGCAGGCGGGGTAGACCCCGTCAAGGCTTTGCAACGCCGCGCAGGGCCCTTTTGATCGCAACCCGGAGGGAATGGGGTGAGAAAGCCGCCACTCGGCGTTGCGCTCCTAGCCCAGACGAAAGTCTGGGCGTCGTCACGCGCCTTGATTGGCGGCTTTCTCACCCCATTCGCATTTGCAAACATAGTGTTAACAGGCCCTCGCTTTGTGAACCGTACAGCTCTATTAGCTGTACTGATGTTTTCACTGATAGTTTAATTTTTCTATTAATCGAAAGCAACATCCTTCACACTTGAATGCTGTAAAGGGGTTTGGCATGAAAGTCGTTGTTTTAGGGGCCGGCATCATTGGCGTGAGCACCGCCTGGCATCTGCTGGAGCGCGGGCATGAGGTCACCGTGGTCGACCGGCAGCCCGAGGCCGCGCTGGAAACCAGTTTCGGCAACGCGGCGCAGATCTCCGTCAGCTACTGTGAGCCCTGGGCCAACAAGGATGCCCCGCTCAAAGCCCTGAAATGGATGTTCCGCGACGACGCGCCCTTGCTGTTTCGCCCGCAGCTGCCGTTCGGCGAGGGCTGGCAGCAATGGCGTTGGGGCCTGCAATTCCTGGCGCAGTGCAACGACGAAGCCTTCGAGCGCAACGTGCAGCAGCTGGTAGCGCTGGGCGCGTACAGCCACGCGGCGCTCAAAGACGTGGTGGCCGCCACCGGCATTGAATACAACCGGCTGGAGCGTGGCATCGCCCACTACTTCACAGACCAGAAAACCTTTGACACCGCCGGCGAAGCCGCTGCCCTGATGCGCAAATACGGTGTGGCACGCCGCGTGGTGAGCACCGCCGAGTTGCTGGCCATTGAGCCGGCCTTCAAGCCCTTCGCGCACCGCATTGTGGGCGGCACCTACACCGCCAGCGATGAAAGCGGCGACGCCCGTGTCTTCACCCAGGCACTGGCACAACGTTGCGCCGACCGGGGCGCCCGCTTCCTGTTCGGGCACGACGTGCTGCGCCTGGAAAAAGCCGGAGGCGCTATTGAATCGATAGCTGTCCGCCCACGCTCCATAAGGGGCGAGAGCGGAAACCTTGCCTATTTGAAAGCCGACGAAGTGGTGGTGGCCTGTGGCTCTTACACGGCGCCGCTGCTGCGCACGGTGGGTGTTGACCTGCCGATCTATCCCGGCAAGGGCTACAGCGCCACCTTCAAACTGCTCAAGCCGGAGCTGGCGCCTTTTGTCAGCACCATCGACGACGAGGTGAAGTGCGCCATGAGCCGGCTTGGCGACCATTTGCGCGTGGCCGGCACCATCGAGGTCGGCGGTTACGACCTCTCGCTGGACACGCCGCTGGCCAAGGCCCGCTGCAAGATGCTGGCCGACCGTATCGAGGAAGTGCTGCCGGGCGTGTGCGACACGCGCCTCGAAGAGCAAGGCGGCACGCCCAACTTCTGGACCGGCCTCAGGCCCGCCACGCCGACCAACATTCCCTACATCGGCAAAACCAGGGTGGGCCGCTTGTGGGTCAATGCCGGGCACGGAACGCTGGGCTGGACGCACGGCGCGGGCTCGGGCAAAGCAATTGCCGAACTGATCAGCGGCGAAGTGCCGGCCATGGATTTTGGCTTTTACGGCATGGACCGCACCCGAGGCAGCTTGCAGGCCAGCGCGGCCTGACGCACCCACCGCTTTTCTCAGGCGGCGTGCTGCTCCAGCGTGCGCTGGGCATGTTCGCGTAGCGCGACCCTCAGCTCAGCCGGCTCCTGCACATCGAACGAAAAAGACAGCCGCATCAACTGCCGCGCGAACCACCCAAGGTGGTCGGTCTGGCTGTGCAGCAGCACGCCTTCCTCGCTGGGCTGGAACACGCCGACGCTGTCGGGCAACTCCATTTGCGCGGTTTGCAAATCGGTGTGAAGCAAGAGGCGCACGGTGTTGCTGCGCGGCATGGTGGCCAGGCCCAGCGCCAGGTGTTGCACGGCATCAAAATCAGCCGGCGGCGTGAACACCACATTGAGCGGCCGCACGTCCTGCACCCGGTCCAGCCGGAATGAACGCAGCGCGCCGCGCAAGTGGCACCAGCCCGCCGCATACCAGCGGCCGCGCCGGAACACCAGGCCGTAGGCGTCAAAGTCGCGCTCGGTGACATCGCCTTCCGCCGAGCGGTACGCCATGTGCACACGCTGCCAGCCATGGGCCGCAATGCTCAGCGCCAGCAGGGCCGTGTTGTCGCCCGGTGCGTCGACCTGGCGCATGTCCAGCGTCACCGTTTCGCCCAGCGCGCGAATGCGGTTTTTCAGGTTGTTGGGCATGACGCGCTCCAGCTTGGCCTGGGCGCTCTGCGCGGCGGGCGCGGCCTCGGCCAGCCCCAGGCCGCGCGCCGCCAGCAGACCCAGCGACAAGGCCAGGGCCTCATCGTCGGTGAACATCATGGGCGGCAGCTTGAAACCGGCGACCAGGCTGTAGCAGCCATAACGGCCGCGCTCGGCCACCACCGGGATGCCCAGCTGCTCCAGCTTGGCGATATAGCGGCGCAAGGTGCGGCCATCGACTTCCAGCCGTCGGGCGAGTTCCGCGCCGCTCAGCCGCCCATGGGACTGCAGCAGTTCAAGCACCGTGAGGACACGCGTAGTCGGGGAGTACATGGGGGAAAAGTCTATCCCTTAATTAGGGCCGAAACCGCCCTATTACGTTTCTAGACTGCTTTTAACGCCACCCCTCCCGGGCGCCAAAAGCGTCCTTCATCCCATGACCACCTCCATGACGACTTCCCTGCCAAAAACCCTGGATCTATCCCCTATCCATGACGGCAATGACGGCCGCCACGACTTCAACTTCATCGCCGGGCGCTGGCTGGTCAGCAACAGGCGCCTGAAGAAGCGGCTGCAAGCCTGCACCGATTGGGAAAGTTTTGAAGCCGTGCAGGATGGTGCGCTGCTGCTGGGCGGGCTGGGCAATATGAACGACCTGGTGACGGAAGACAAGGGCACCATTGGCATGGCCCTGCGCTTTTTCAATCCGCAAGACCGCCTCTGGAGCATTTACTGGGTGAGCCAGAGCGACGGCTTGCTGCAGCCGCCTGTGGTGGGCTCGTTTGCCAATGGCGTCGGGCGCTTTGAAGGCAACGATACCCACGAGGGCCGGCCGGTGCGGGTGCGCTTTATGTGGACGGACATCACGCCCGGCAGCGCGCGCTGGGAACAGGCATTTTCAGCCGATGGCGGCCGTCACTGGGAAACCAACTGGGTGATGAATCTGGCCCGGCCCGCCTATCACGTAGCGCACCACTAAAAACAAAGACAAAGGGAGCCCGTTCATGGACCAGTTCGCACACCTGTGGCTGTTTTTCCTGATGGTGCTGGGCATCATCATCCTGCCCGGCATGGACATGGCGTTTGTGATGGCCAGCTCGCTCACCGGCGGAAGGCGCTACGGGCTGTTTGCCGTGGGTGGCATCGTGGCCGGCGGTATTTGCCACGTCGTGGCCGGGGCCTTGGGACTGGGCATCCTGCTGCAGCTCGTGCCGGGCATGGTGAACGTGATGTTGCTGGCGGGCAGCCTCTATATCGCGTGGATAGGCTGGTCGCTCACGCGCAGCACCTCGGTGTTCGGCGCCCTGCCGGACGTCGAAGGGCAATCGCCATGGCGCACGTTCCGGCAAGCGGCGCTGACCTGCCTGCTAAACCCCAAGGCTTATCTGTTCATGCTGGCGATCTTTCCGCAGTTCCTGCGGCTCGAATATGGATCGCTCTGGATGCAGGCTGTGGCGCTGGGGCTCATCATCGCCGTCACGCAAGCCGGCGTTTATGGTTCATTGGCACTGGCCGCAGGCGGTGCGCGCCAATGGCTGGCCGACCGGCCGGGCGCCAGCGTGGCGATGGCGCGCACTGTGGGCGCGGTGCTGATTCTCTGCGCCGTCTTCACCGCCTGGCAAGGCTGGCGGCAGTTTTAGGCCAAGCCGGGCCCTTCAACTCCACCGTGTTGCCTTCCGGGTCGTTGAGATAGATCGAAGGCCCTTCACCTTCAGCGCCATAGCGTGACTCCACCTTACCCGCTTCAACGCGGTGGGCTGCCAGATGCCGGTGAATGGATTCGGCGTCAAAGGGCTCGACGCGAAAGCAGAAATGGTCGACGTTGCGCGCTTCCCTGCCCGGCGCCGCGCCACCGGCCAGGCCCAGCTTGCCGTCCACCGGCACCAGGTCGACCAGCGACCGGCCTGCGCGCAACTGCACGAGGCCGATCTCGTCTTGCCGGCGCTCGATGGCGCAGCCCAACACTTCGATGTAAAACTTCATCATCGCGTCCAGGTTCACGACACGAAGAACGATATGGTCAATGTCTCGAATATGAATCATGGGAATGGGTCGAAAAAAGTTTCCGGTGAATTCATTCTGGCACGCAAGCCCAGGCCCTGCGCGAGCAAAGACAGGCCACTGCCGCTACCATTGGCCGCCATGAACGACAACCCCCGATTCCTCTTTCTCACCACCTCCACGCGTGAACCCGGCGCACTGGGCAACACCGAGTGGCTTGCGCAACAGGCCGCCGCGGCGCTGCCGGCCGGTACGCCCCAAACCTGGCATCGCCTGGCGCGCATGCAGATGCCGCCCTTTGTGGACCAGCGCCACACCACGGGCACATACGACATGCCGCAGGGCGACATGAAGACCCTGCTCGACGCCACGATGGCCGCCACCGACATCGTGTTCGTAGCGCCGGTGTACTGGTACAGCATCCCGGCGCCGCTGAAAATCTACCTGGACCACTGGAGCGCCTGGATGCGTGTGCCCGGCCTGCCGTTCAAGGAAGAGATGGCCAAAAAGACGCTGCGGCTGATCACCACCAGCGGCGACCGCGCCAAAGCGCAGCCCATGGTGGACTCAATCCGGCTGTGTGCGCAGTTCATGGCCATGAACTACGGCGGCGAGCTATGGGGCAAAGGCGGGCCGCCGGATGCGGTGAAGGCCGACACGGCGGCTGTAGCGCAGGCCGCGAGTTTTCTGGCTCCCGAAGCGGCCTAACCGCCCGCCTTCATCGTGGCCGGCGCGATGCTCTGCACGCGCTTGACCTCGTCGCGAATCCGCTGCGACAGCCCTTGCGGGGTGCTGCCCTGGGCATCCACGCCGGCCTTCTGGAGTTTTTGCCACACGGCCGGCTCACGCAAAACCTCGTTGAGTTCCTTGTTCAGCCGGGCCGTGATGGCCGGCGGCATCTTGGCCGGGCCAAACAGCGCGTTCCACAAACTGATGTCATAGCCTTTGAGTGCGGGTGTTTCCGACAGTGAGGGAATCTGCGGCGCCGCACGGGAGCGGCCCTGGGTAGTCACACCCAGCGGCACCATCTTGCCCGATTCGATATGCGGCAAGGCGGTAGGCGTCATGAAGAAGGCCAGCTCGATGTTGCCGCCCGCAACGTCAATCGCCATCTGCGCCGCACCGCGGTAAGGCACATGGCTGATTTTGGTGCCGGCCTTCTGGTTGAGCAACTCGCCCGCCACATTGAGGATGGTGCCCACGCCGGAGGAAGCGTAGCTCAGCGCATTGGGCTCGCGCCGGGCTTTGTCGAGTGCTTCAGCCACCGTCTTGAGCCCGGATTTGGGGCTGGCCACCAGCACCATGGGCACATCGCCGACCATGCCGATGGGGGTGAAGTCAGTTTCGCCGTTGTATTTGACAGCGGGGTTGAACAGCCGGGCAATCGACACCTCGCTGCCTGAAGCCATGAAGAGGGTGTAGCCGTCCGGTGCCGCATTCACCACCTTCTGGCCCGCGATGGTGCCGCCCGCGCCGCTCACGTTGTCGATCACGATCGCCGCGCCCAGGCGCTTGCCCAGCGGCTCGGCGACGGTGCGCGCAATCATGTCGGCGCTGCCGCCGGCCGGGAACCCGACGATCAGCGTGATGGGCTTCTTGCCCGGCCATTCCTGTGCGTGGGACAGGCTGGTCAGTGCCGGGATGACTGTCAAAGCCGCAAGTGTGCAGGCGCGCATCAGAACATGGCGTTTGGATGGACGAAGAGAGGGCATGGGGAAACTTTCGGGTAAGGGTGGGATTGTCTGATGCAGCGAGATCGGCACCGTCTCACGCGCAGTCGGGCAACAACGAGCGCCCATCACGGGCGACCACGCGGCCGCGCTTGAGCACCAGCCGGCGCGGTGGATGGTAGGCGACGGTCTCGGCAGCGGTCTCGGCCTCGACCAGCACCAGGTCGGCGGCCGACCCGGCCGTGAGGCCATAGCCTTCCAGGCCCATCACCTGCGCGCCGCCATAAGTGGCCATGTGCAGGGCGATTTCAATGCCCGGGTCGTCGCGGAATCCATTACGGTAGGCAAGCAGGTAGGCGCGCTCCAGCATGTCGCCATTGTTGAGGGGGCTCCAGGTATCGCGAATGCCGTCCGAGCCCGAGAACAGCCGCAGACCGCGCTCATGCAGCAGGCGTATCGGCGGGAAAGGGGTGAGGCCGGAGGGTGCGTGGCTCATGATCGCGATGTCGTTTTCCAGCAGCAGTGCGATGAGGGATTCCAGGCGCGCAGGCTCTACGCTGCCCAGGCAGAACGCGTGGCTGATCGCGACCTTGCCGGCCAGTCCCAGGCTGCGGGTACGTTCGGCAATCATCTCCACCGTCACCGCACCCAAATCACCGCGGTCATGCAGGTGGATGTCGATGCCGCAACCATGCCGCCCGGCAATGGCAAAAATCCCGTCGAGCTGGCCCTTGGGGTCGCGGTCCACGCCCACGGGATCGAGCCCGCCTATCACTTCCGCGCCATCGCGCACGGCCTGTTCCAGCAGGTCCAGGGTGCCCGGCCGTACCATCACGCCGGTTTGCGGAAAGGCCACCATGTCGATGTCTATCCAGTCGCGATGCTTGTCGCGCATCGCCTGCACGCCATGCAGGTGCGCCAGGCCGATGTCGGGCCCGACGTCGACGTGGGTTCGCACATGCGTGGTGCCGCAGGCGACCAGGCGCCTGAGCAGCCGGGCGCTCTGGACTTCGGGCGACAGACCGAGACCAGCCAGCACCTGCCGCTCGTTGGTGATCTTGTCCATCAGGCTGGGGCCGGCCTGGTGCGGGTGCCAGGGCGTGCCCCAGAGCGTCTTGTCGATATGGGCATGCGCATCCACCAGGCCCGGCATGACGAAACAGCCGCGGGCATCCACAATCTCCGCTCCCGGCGCGGCCGGAAGATCGGTGCCTATCGCGCTGATGACGCCACCTCGCACGGCGATGTCGGCGTTCTGGCCGCCCCAGAGGCGAGCGCCCCGTATCACCAGGTCTTGCATCCGTAATCCTTTTCACTTGTCATGGCTTTGCAGCTTGGGCGCCGTGGCGGTCCTGCTGTGCGCAATCGCTCAATAGTGGCTGACACCCCACAAGCGGGCGGGCGGCTCGGTCAGGTGACGCAGGCCGCTGCGATCGAGCATGCGCTCGGCGGCAACATTGACCTCCTCCAGAACCTCGCTCTCATTGATGGTCAGCACCTGGCGGTCTTCCATCAGGATACGGCCGTTGACGATGGTGGTGCTCACATCGGCGGCATTGGCAAAACAGGTGATGCGGTAGACCGGCATATTCAGCGGCATCATATGCGGCTTGAACAGGTCCACCAGGATGATGTCGGCCTTTTTGCCGGCTTCCAGCGAACCAATCTCGTGCTCCATGGACAGCGCACGGGCAGCGTCAATCGTCACCATTTCCAGCACCTTGCCATGCGGCAGTACACCGGCATCACGGAAATGCCGGCGGTGGTAGTGCATGCACTGGGACATGTGGCGGAACATGTCATAGCCGCGATCCGGGGCGGAACCGTCGGAGCCCATCGCGACGATGACGCCCGCATCGATCAGCTCGGGCACCGGGCAACGGCCGCGGATCGACATGATGGCGCTGGGGTTGTGCACGATGCGGGTATGGGTGGCCCTGGTCAACGCGATGTCCTCGTCGGTCAGGTCAATACTGTGTGACATGAAGGACTTGGGGCCCAGCAGGCCGAGTTCGTTGTGGGCCAGTGCCAGCGTGCCGCTGCGGTGCCCGTCCTGCGTGAAGGTCAGGCCGCGCTTGCGGGCCAGGCCGAAATAATCCCGGGCCTGGCGCTGAAACTCTTCGCGCAGCAGCACATGATCCGGCTCGTGCATGGGCGCAAATACCGGCAGGACGATGGCGATGTTCAACCGGCCATCGGCCCGGCCGTGGTTCTCATCGACGATCTTGTTGCAAACCTTCAGCATGGTTTCAGCGTCAATGTCGCGCGAGGTCGGCGATTCGCTGGCCCAGTCCACATAACGCCTGGGGCCCCCGGGGCGCGTCGGGCCGACCGCCAGCACCGAGCGCGTGCCGGCGCGCTCCACCGCATCGCAATGCGCTTTCGCGTACTTGGGGTCGTCCACACGCATGACGGAGTCGCCGCCGCCGAACAGCGACACGCCGGTGGTCACGCCGGCCTTGAGCCGCTCCAGTGAAGTCATGGCCGATTCGGCGCGCCAGAATTGCTCGTCGGAGGCCGTGGTGTAGATCACCGCACAGGCATCCATCCAGGCGCCCGGATCGCCCGCTCCCATGGTGCGCAACATGCCGTGGCCGGCGTGGGCATGGCTGTCGATCAGCCCTGGCAGCACGGCCTTGCGGTGCGCGTTGATGGTCTTGGCAGCGCTGTAGCGCGCGCGCAGTTCGGCGGTGGTGCCGACGGCGACGATGCGGTCGCCCTTGACCGCGACGGCGCCGTCTTCAATCACGCGGCGCTGGGCGTCCACGGTGATCACGGTGCCGTGTTCGATCAGGATGTCTACGGTTTCAGTCATGCGGGAACGCCGGAAGTTAAGTTTGAGGATAAAGCGGCGCCCAAAGCCGCGGCCTTGGGCATAAAACGAATGGGCTGGCTGGCGGCTTCGACCGCATGGCAGGCTACAGATGCGCCGTGCGCCACGGGTTTGAGCGCTGGCGCCTCGCGGCGGCAGATATCCATGACGGCGGGGCAGCGCGGGTGAAAGGTGCAGCCAGGCGGCGGCGCCAGCGGACTGGGCAGTTCGCCCGCAGGCACCGCCACGGCACGCCGGCCCTGGCCAATGCGCGGAATGGCTTCGAGCAACAGCTGGGTGTAGGGATGACGCGGTGCGGCAAACAATTCTGCCGTGGGCGCGACTTCCACCAGGCGGCCCAGGTACATCACGCCAATCATCGAAGACACAAAACGCACCACGGCCAGGTTGTGGCTGATGAAAAGGCTGGTGAGGCCCTCTTCCTTTTCCAGGCGCTTGAGCAGGTTGAGGATTTGCGCCTGCACCGAGACATCCAGCGCCGAGGTCGGTTCGTCGCACACCAGAAAGCTCGGCTCGCCGGCCAGCGCGCGTGCAATCGACACACGCTGGCGCTGGCCGCCGGAGAATTCGTGCGGAAATTTCGCGGTGTCGGCTGCTGCCAGCCCAACTCGCACCAGCAGGTCTTCCACACGCTGCTTCACCTCGGTGCGCGGGCGCAGATTCTGAAAGGTGATGGGCTCGGCAATCGCATCGCCGACACGCCAGCGCGGGTTCAGCGAGGCATACGGATCCTGAAAGATCATCTGCGTGCGCTGCACACGCCCGCCGGTCGGTGCTGCAAAGTTGAGGGAGCCGGCGCTGGGCTTGTCCAGCCCCGCAATGACGCGGGCGAGCGTCGTCTTGCCGCAGCCGGACTCGCCGACCAGGCTGAAGGTGGTGCCGGCGGGAATCTCAAAGCTCACGTTGTCGACGGCACGCACCGTGCGGCCCTGCGCCTTGAATTCGCGCGACAGGTTCTTGACGCTCAGGTAAGGGCTGCTCATAAGGCCTCCGCCATAGGGGCGTGCTGCTGGGGATGCCAGCAGGCGACCAGCGCATCCGCCTCCTGGTGCGGCGCGGGCTGGGTGCTGACACATTGTGCGCTTGCATGCGCACAGCGTGGGTGAAACGCGCAGCCCGTGGGCCGCGACGCCAGGCGCGGCATGGCGCCGTCAATCTGCTGCAGCCACTGGGCATCGCTGTCTACCGGCGGGATGGAACCCATCAGCCCCCGGGTGTAGGGGTGGCGCGGCCGGTTGACGATCTGGTCTACGGGGCCGGTTTCGGCGATGTGGCCGGCATACATGACGGCAACGCGGTCGGCGTTCTCAGAGATCACGCCCATGTCGTGCGTGACCAGCAGCACGGCAGTGCCGCGCTCGCGGCATTGTGTGCGCAGCAACTCCAGCACCTGGGCCTGCACCGACACATCCAGCGCCGTGGTGGGCTCGTCGGCGATCACCAGGTCGGGCTCGGCGCACAGGGCCAGCGCGATCACGATGCGCTGGCGCATGCCGCCCGAGAACTGGTGCGGATAGGCGTCCACCCGTTCGGCGGGGGAGGGAATGCCGACCTGGCGCAACCAATCGATGGCGCGTTCTCGCGCCTCCTCGCTGGTCAACGGCAAATGCGTGCACATGGTTTCGGTGAGCTGGTCGCCGACCGTGAGCAGCGGGTTCAGGCTGAGCAACGGATCCTGAAAGATCGCGGCGATGCGCCGGCCGCGGAGCTTGCGCATCTGCGAGGCCGGCAAGGCATGAACAGGTTTGCCGTCAAAAATGATTTCGCCGGCCGCGATGTGGGCCGGCGCGTCCAGCAGGCCCAGAACCGCCATGCCGGTCAGCGATTTGCCGGCGCCCGATTCGCCGACGAAGCCGAGGATTTCACCGCGGGCAATGTCAAAACTCACGTCGTCCAGCGCGAGCAGCGGGCCGTGGCGCGTCGGTATCTGCACACGCAGGCCGCGCACCGACAGCAAAGGCGCCGGCGCTGGGGAGGCATTCAAAGTGGTCATGGTTATTTCAATCGCGGGTTGAGCGCATCGCGCAGCCAGTCGCCGAAGAGGTTGACGCTGAGCACCAGGCCGACCAGCAGCAGGCCCGGCAGCACCGTGATCCACCACTCGCCCGAAAACAGCACCTCATTGCCCAGGCGTATCAAGGTACCCAGCGAAGGCGAAGTGGCCGGCACGCCCAGGCCCAGGAAGCTCAGGGTTGCCTCGGTCAGCACGGCCAGCCCGATAGACAGCGTGGCGATGACCAGCACCGGGCTCAGGATATTGGGCAGCACGTGGCGAAACAGGATGCGCGCGCGGCCCATGCCGATCAGGCGCACCGCATTCACGTAGTCCTTGTCTTTTTCGATCATGGTGACGCCGCGCACCGTACGCGCGTACTGCACCCAGTTGGCCAGCGCGATCGCCACGATCACGATCAGCAGCGAAAGCTGCTCATGCACGGCACGCGGCAACACGGTGCGCGACAGCCCATCGATCAGCAGCGCCACCAGGATGGCTGGAAAACTCAGCTGCACATCGGCCGCGCGCATGATGACGTTGTCGATGCGCCCGCCCACGTAGCCGGCCACCAGCCCCAGTGTGACGCCGACCACCAGCGAAAGCAGCGTGGAGGCCACGCCCACCAGCAGCGACATGCGCAAGCCGTAGAGCATGACGGATACCATGTCGCGCCCCTGGCCGTCGGTGCCGAACAGGTATTTGAGCTGGCCGCCGTCCACCCAGGCCGGGGGCATGCGCGCATCCATGAGGTCCAGCGCCGCGAGGTCGAAGGGATTTTGCGGCGCCAGCAGCGGGGCGAGCACAGCCATGCCCAGATAGGCCAGCAGCACCAGCGCGGAGATCCAGGCCTCAGGCGAGCGGCCCAGGCTCCAGGCCAGGTCGGAATGGCGCCAGCGGCGCGCGGTCAGCATCAGGGTTTTCATGCCGGTTCCTTAGCGCTGTGCGCGCAGGCGCGGGTCTACCGCGAAATACAGAAGATCGACCACCGTGTTGATCACCACGAAGAGCAAGGCGATCAGCAACAGGTAGGCGGCAATCACCGGCACGTCGCCGAAGCTGATCGCCTGGATGATCAGCAGGCCCAGGCCGGGCCACTGGAACACGGTCTCGGTGATGATGGAAAACGCGATCATCGAGCCCAGCTGCAGGCCCGCGACGGTGATGATGGGGATCAGCGTGTTGCGCAGCGCATGGCGGTAGTTGATAGAGCGCTCACGCAGGCCGCGGGCCCGCGCAAACTTGATGTACTCGCTGCGCAGCACTTCCATCATCTGTGTGCGCGTCAGGCGCATGAAGAGCGTGAGCTGGAACAGCGCCAGCGTAACGGCCGGCATCAGCAAGGACTTCCAGCCGCTGGCCGACAGGAAGCCGGTGCTCCACGCGCCCAGCATGACGGTGTCGCCGCGGCCGAAAGATGGCAGCCAGTTCAGGTAGATCGAAAAGATCAGGATCAGGATGATGCCGGTGACAAAGGACGGCACCGAGATGCCGACCAGCGAGAGCACCTGGAGGCCACGCGTCAGCAAGGAGCGCGGTTTGAGTCCCGCATACACCCCCATCGGGATGCCCACGCCCAGGGCCAGCACGGCTGCGACCAGGCTGAGCTCCAGCGTGGCGGGCAGCCGGCTGGCGATCACGCGCGACACTGGCTCGATGTTGCGGTAGGACACGCCGAACTCGCCCTGCACCGCGCGGCCGACGAACTTGAGGTATTGCAGCGGCAGCGGCTGGTCCAGCCCCAGCGCGTGGCGCATGGCGTCACGCTCATTCACCGTCGCGTTTTCCCCGACCAGGTTGCTCACAGGGTCACCGATGAAGTTGAAGAGGGAAAACGACAGCATGGACACCAGCACCATGACCACGGCCGCATTGGCCAGGCGTCCCAAAAGAAAGCGCAGCATCATGATTGCTCCAGTGGGCGGGCGGCATGCATCTGGTTTGACATCACACCGCCCTGCCGCATCACTTGCCGTGCACCTGCACCAGCCACAGGCGCATCTGGTTGTCAGGCGCCTGCGACAGCGAGATGCCTTTGCGCGCGGCCCAGGTCACGGGCTGCTGGTGCAGCGGGATGTGGGAGACGTCGTTGCGCTCAATGGTGACGGCCTCTTCAATCAGTTTGGCCCGTTTGGCCGGGTCGATCTCGCTGGCGATCTGCGGCAGGTAGGCGTCGAATTTCGGGTTGGAGTATTTGCCTGCGTTGAGTGAGCCTTCCTTGCCCGTGCGCGTCGCGACCACATCCTTGAGCAGGCCGTAGACGTCGGCCATGGGCAAGCCGGCATGGCCGACCATGTAGAGCGACACGTCGTTCGAGTTCAGGCGCACGCTCCACTTGACGGTGGGCTCGATCATCAGATTGGTCTTGATGCCGACCTTGGCGAGCATGGACGACATCGCCAGGCACAGGGCCTCGTCGTAGACATAGCGGTCATTGGGGCACTGCATGCCCACGGTGAAACCATTGGGGTAGCCAGCTTCCTTGAGCAGCGCTTTGGAGGCCTCGGGGTTGAAAGGCAGCAGGCGTTTGTTGAGGCTCACGGGCGAGCCGTTGAGGTAGGGCGACAACAGGTTGCCGGCCGGCCAGGAGGCACCGCGCATGACAGAGCGCTTGAGCGCCTCCACGTCGATGGCCTGGTAGAGCGCCTGGCGAACGCGCAGGTCCTTGAAGGGGTTCTTGCCTTTGACATCGCTGTACAGCAGCTCGTCGCGGCTCTGGTCCATACCCATGAAGATGGTGCGCAGCTCGGGGCCCTGCACCACCTCCAGCGTGGAGATGGACTTGAGGCGCGGCACATCCTGCAGCGGCACGCTGATGGAGGCGTCGATGCCGCCGCTGATCAACGACGACGTGCGGGTCGCGTCCGATTTGATGGGCGTGAACAACACCTCGGTCAGGTTGTGTTTGGGCTTGTCCCACCAGCCGGTGTTGGCCGCCAGCGTGGTGCGGGTGTCAACTTCGCGCCCTACCAGCTTGAAGGGGCCGGTGCCGTTGGCGTTGCGGTTGGCGAAGTTTTCTTTTTGCCGGCCCAGGTCGCTGGCCTCTGTAGCGCGGTTCTGTTCGGACCAGCCTTTGTCCATGATCAGCAGCTGCACCATTTCGTTGTTCAGCGTGGGCAGCGGCGAGTGGGTTTCCACATCGACCGTGTAGGCGTCGACCTTGCGCACGTCTTTCAGGTCGCTGAGGTTGCCCTTGACCAGCGAGCCCGGCGTATTGACGCGCTGCCAGGAGAACACCACGTCGTCGGCGTCAAAAGTCTCGCCGTTGTGGAACTTCACGCCCTGGCGCAGGGTGTAGCGCCAGACGGTGGGGCTGACGACCTTCCAGGAGGTGGCCAGCGCGGGCTCTATCTGCAGCTTGTCGTTAAAGCGCACCAGCGATTCATAGATGTTGCTGACAAACGCGTTGGTAAAGCTGTTATTGGTCGAATGCGGGTCCATGGACAGCGCATCCAGGTTGGAAGACCAGGTGAAGGTCGCGGCGCCCGCGGCCGACATGAGCGCGCAGGCGGCAAGGCCCATGGCCGTGCGTTTGAGTGAGGAGAGCTTCATCGCGGAGTCCTTCTGGGTTGGTGTTGAAGTAAGGAAGTGCTGTTGAACGGAAGGGAACGGAAGGTAAAGAAAACTCAGGCCGGCGCAAATTGCGCCATCACGCCGGCATAGGGTTTGATGGAAGGCAACGCGTAGTCGCCGCGCTTGCTGGTGCGTATCTGGAGTGCGGCGAGTGCTTCAGCCAGCTTCACGGCCGCGGTCACGCCGTCAATGACAGGCACGCCCAGCTGTTCCGTCAGTTCAGTGCACAGGTCGGCCATGCCGGCGCAGCCCAGCACGATGGCGCCCACGCCGTCTTCGGCCAGGGCGCGCCGGCATTCGTCGCCGATTTTTTGCCGCAGCAAATCGCTGGTCTGCGCCTCCAGCTCCAGCACGGCGATGCCGGTGGCACGCACCCGGCGGCAGCGCGACTTCATGCCGTAGTCCTCAAGCAGGCGGTGCGCGGTGGGCACAGTGCGCGCCAGCGTGGTGACCACGCTGAAAGAGGCGGACACCAGGCAGGCCATCTGCATGGCGGCTTCGGCAATGCCGATCACCGGCGCGTTGGCCGTTTCGCGCGCGGCGCGCAAGCCCGGGTCGCCGAAGCAGGCGATCACATGGGCGTCCACCCCGGCCGCCTCGCCGGCGCGGATTTGCGCCAGCAGGCCGGGCAAGGCCATGGCTTCGTCGGTGGCGCTTTCAATGGACGCCGGGCCGGTGGCGGACTGTACGGCCAGGATGTGCGTTCCGGCAGCTGCGACCTCACGGGCGGCCACCGCCATCTTCTCGGTCATGGCGGTTGTGGTGTTGGGATTGATCAGCTGGATTCGCATTTTTTCTCGGATTGTCACAATTTGCCTCCCCTTTATCTCTGCACCATTAGAGGGATCTCAGGTTGTTTCAGGGATTTGGCTTGAGATTTATTGCTACATTTAATTTAATGATTGTCACAATAATTGAATAAATGGTGACCGTCAAGAAAATTTTGTGGCACCATCTAGCCTGGTTTTCATAAATTGCCATGGCCCGACCCCGAAAAAATCCAACCGCTGCCCCTCCCCAGGACGCCCCTTCCGAAGCCTCGCTCAATGAGCTGGCCGAGGAAAACCGCGTGCGCCACGCCATCGTGGAGGCCGTGCTGTCGCACCGCCTGCCGCCGGGCACGCGGCTGGTGGAGACGCGTCTGTGCGAGGCCTTCGGCGTCAACCGCTCGCTGCTGCGCCGCGTGTTCGTGCGCCTGGCGGGCGACAAGGTCATCGAGCTGCAGCACAACAAGGGCGCGATCATTGCGCAGCCCGGCCCGGAAGAAATGCGCCAGGTTTTCGAGGCCCGCCAGCTAATCGAGAACGGCATCATTCGCGCCCTCGGCAAGAAGGCCTCGCCGGAATCACTGGCGGCCGTGCGCAAGCTGGTCGAGCAGGAACACGCGGCCTACAGCGCCGGCGAGTGGTCCAAGTGGGTGCGCCTGTCGGGCGAATACCACCTGCAGGTGGCGCGCCTGCTGGGCAACACCGAGCTCGAAGACATCCTGCGCAGCCTGATCGCGCGAACCACCCTGATGATTGCGCTGTATGACTCGCTGGGCCACAACGTGTGCTCCTTCGACGAGCACAACGACATCCTCACCGCGCTTGAAACCGGCGACAGCGAACGCGCCTGCACGCTGATGAGTGCGCACCTGCACGGCGCCGAGGTCAAGCTGCAACGCGACACCAACGCGCCCGAGATCGACCTCGTCGCGCTGTTTACGCGGCCCGCCTGAGTTTTCCATGCCTGCAGATGCTCCCCGCCGCTGGCCGGGCCTGGGCGCGGCGCTGGGCCTGGCGCTCTCGCCACTGGTGGCGCTCGGCTTTACGCGCTTTGCCTACGCCCTGCTGCTGCCGCCCATGCAGGCTGAATTCAACTGGAGCTTTGCTGAAGCCGGCGCACTCAACACCAGCAATGCCATCGGCTACCTTGCCGGCGCATTGCTGGCCGCCTGGCTGGGCGCGCGTTTCGGCCGGCTTAAAGTCTTTACGGCGGCCATGGTGGCCAGCGCACTCGCGTTGATGGCTACCGCATGGCCTTCGAGCTTTGCGTTGTTGCTGAGCGTGCGCGCTATCGGGGGGCTCGCGACGGCCGTGGCGTTCGTGCTGGGCAGCGCGCTGGCAGCCAGCGCCATGCCAGGCCGCGCGGCCACCGCGTTGTCAATTTACTTTGCGGGCTCAGGCCTGGGCGTGGTCCTGGCCGGAACCCTCATTCCGCTGGCCCATGCGGACGGCGCAGGGCCCAGTTGGCGGCTGGCCTGGTTGTTAATGGGCTTGGGCTCTCCCGCGGCCTCCGCGCTGGCATGGCTGGCGGCGCGCCAGTGCATCAGGCAGTCGCCTGGCCGCCCCACAGCAACCGCCACGCCGGTGGGCCGGGCCATCGGCCCCAGCCTGCTGGCCAACCTGTTTTACGGCGCGGGCTATGTCGGCTACATGACCTTCATGATTGCGCTGCTGCAGCGTCTGGGTTTTGGCGCCGGGTTGACCATGGCTTTCTTTGCGCTGATTGGCGGCGCGTCGCTGCTGGCCAGCCCGCTGTGGGGGCGGCTGCTGAGCCGCCTGAAAACAGGGCGTGGCTTCGCACTGGTTTGCCTCATGGTGGCCGTGGGCACAGTGCCCGCGCTGATTTGGCCCGAGCCTTGGGCGGTCATCGTCTCTGCGCTGATCTTTGGTGCCAGCTTCATGGCTGGGCCGGCTGCCGTAAGCGTGGTGGCCCAGCGCCTGCTGTCTGCCTCGTCGCTCACCTGGGGCCTGGCCTTGCTGACGGCCAGCTTTTCACTGGGCCAATCGATCGGGCCGCTGCTGGCCGGCTGGATCACCGACCACACCGGTTCTCTGAACGCCGGGCTTTGGCTGGGCCCTGCCCTGCTGCTCATGGGCGCGGCCGCTTCGTGGCGGCAAGCGCCCGCGCCGCAAGGCAGGTGAATTTCCTACAGGCCCTGCGTTGACGGGCTGACAGGGGCCCGCCGGCAGCAAGCGCAGAGTGTGCGCATGACCCGGAAAAACACATCCCTGAACAACACCACGCAAGCGGCCTCCCCTCCAGCCGGCAAAGGCATGCCGGCCAAAGAACCGCGCGTGCAGCGCTCCCGGCCAGGGCAGCAGGACACGATGAAGGACGGTGCCGTCGAAGCCAGCCTGGAATTGCCGCATGATCGCGACCAGGCCGTCGACATGACCAACAGCAAGCCCAACCCCGTTGTTGAGCAAGCAGGCCAGGATGTGAAGCGCGGCGTGAAAGACACCAGCAAAAGCGTGGAGATGGACCGCGCCTACAAAAAACTCTAAAGAGCGCTAACGCTCCGGCCCGGCTTGGCCGCAGGTCAGGGCGCGCGATGCGATGTTGCCGCCGGCACGCCTGGGGCAACGCCGCCCTGCACCGCCACCTTCTCGTTCACCCAGCGCAAAAGATCCAGCCACATCTGGCGCATCTCGGCGTCCAGCGGCGTGCGGGTGGAGTTGGGCAACTCGATGGTCACGACCGGCACCCCTTTGTGGATGCCGCCGTAATTGCCCAGTGAGCCCGGGAAGATGCCTACCTGGTCAAGATACAGGCGCCCCAGCCTGGAGGGCGGAACAGACGGCCCGTCAAAGTCGAGCACGCCATACGGCGCATGGATGCTGACGATGAGCTGGGGCTTGAAGCTTTGCATCTGCTCATGCAAAAAGCGCGATTCGGGTTCGGACAGCGGCTTGGGTCCGGGAAAACGGCGCGGGTCTTTGCCGGTGCGTTTTTCCCAATAGACCTTGGCATCGCGCTCCCAGTTGGGCGTGGGAAAGTTGCGGTTCAAATCGACGCCACGCGCGTTGACGCGGCGCGGCGGCCGGGCGAGAACACCGTCGGGGTTAAGCACCGGCACAAAGCGCCAGTGAATTACCTGGGGCGCATCCAGCGGAGGCTGCGCCGCGAACTGGATCCAGTGCAGCGCCACCGCGCCGGAGGACAACTCGTCACCGTGGATCGCACCCACCACCAGCACGCGCAACGTGGCGTTTTCCGGTTTGATGTCGCGCACCCAAAGCGCCTGCCCGTTGACCGAACGCGGCCCCGCCGGTTGCAGCTGGGCCGCTTCGCACAGGTCCCGCTTCACATTCGGAAGTTTTGCGGCATATTCGGCGCAAGGCGAATTGGCATAAGCGTTAGTAGCTATTAAATAGATAGCAAATAATCCGTGGACGGAGCGAGGCAGCGGCATGCCCGCGAGTTTAACCGCCATGGCAAAGAGAACGGCCTAGACCCTGCCGCGGGTGGGCCGGGACCGCTTCAGTTAAATTAGCCTTCTATGCCGACCCCTGCCATCCCTCGCCAAGCGAGCCGCCCCAGCTTTTCACAGCGGGAATTCCGGGCGTCGCTGGCGATGTTCGCCACCGGGGTCACCATCGTCACCGCGCGCACACCCGCAGGCGTGCTGGTCGGGCTGACCGCCAATTCCTTCAATTCGGTATCGCTGCAGCCGCCCCTGGTGCTCTGGAGCCTGGCGCAGGCCGCGGGCTCGATGCCCGCGCTCAGCACCGGCTCACACTATGCGATCAACATTCTCGCGGCCGACCAGAAAGACCTGGCGGAGCGTTTTGCCAGCGGCCGCGCAGACCGCTGGGAGGGTGTGTCCTATACCGAGGGCGCGAGCGGCGCACCGCTGCTCGACGGCGCGGCTGCCAGCTTTGAATGCTTCAACCGCAGCCGCTACGAAGAGGGCGACCATGTGATTTTTGTGGGCGAGGTAGAGCGCTGCACCCACCGTACCGGCGCGGCGCCGCTGCTGTTCCATGGCGGCAAGTTTTATACCGAGCATCCGCTGTAACGACGCCCCCGAAGCGGGCCGTGTTCAAGCCCGCCGGCCCAGCCGCACCGTGGTGACGCCTGGGCGCAGTTGCCGCACCGAGGGCATGACCAGTACACAGTCGTCATAAGGCGTGGTGATCTCCCGGCCCGCGTCCGTGGCAATCACGGTTCCCGCCCTGGCAATGGTTTCTCCGCCGGTGAAGTGATCAACAAACCGGAAATCCGTGGAGGCTGCCACCACACGATCGGTCACCACAATCGGCGCGGGAGGCTGCCGGTCCGGCAGCAGCCAGCCGCCAGGAACCTGGCTGCGGGCCAATGCCCCGGCGAGCACGAGAAAGCGCATGAGCGTATCGCGTGCCGCACCGACGGCGTGCGGGTCCCAGTGCTGGCCGGCTTCCAGCAGCAGCGCAATACGGCTCCCCGCAGCCTCCGCAAACTCGCCATAGTCGCGCATCCGGACACCATCGGCATGGCCCCCGTCCACCACCACCTGCGACGCGGTCCCCAGCGCCTGGGCAAACGCGATATTGCGCGCCAATGTGCCGGTCACCAGCAAAGGCATGCAAGGCTCATGCATGGAATGCAGGTCCAGCAAGTGCGACGCACGGTCGACAAAAGGCCGCAGCTGCCGCGCGCGGTCCAGTTCGGCGCTGCGGCGCGGACCGTCAAGCACCTCGGCCGCCCAAAGCCGGTTGAAGTCTTCGTCGATAAAGCGGGAAGCATCTGGCTGGGCAGGATTGAAGCGCTCAAACGCGGCCACGTTGCAAAACGCCAGGGTGACCCTGCCGCAGGCCGGCGCCCAGCCGCTGGCGAGCAACTCGGCCAGCGCGATCGCGCCCGAATACTCGTTGCCGTGCACCAAGGCCGTTACCAGAATCTCAGGGCCAGCGGCTACGCCAACTCGCTCATGCACATGGTCCACGCCCGTTGACGAACTTGACCAGCCCGCCAGATTGGGAGGCAGGGTATTGACCGGATGGTGCATCAGCTGGCCGCCCCGGTGCTCACTGCCTTGTTGACCACGTTGCGCACGCGCTGGGTCTCAGCCCGGATAAAGGCCGTGAGCGCCTGTGGCGTGCCGCCGTCATTGGAGATGCCGGCTTTCTGCAGCTTTTGCCATGTGGCTTCTTCGCGCAGGATTTCGTTGAGCTCCTTGTTCAGGCGCGCGACCATAGGCGCCGGCAGCTTGGCGGGACCAAAGAGACCGAACCAGACGTTCATGTCGTAACCCTTGAGCCTGGGGTTCTCGCCAAGTGCCGGGATTTGCGGCGCGGCGCGCGAACGTGTGGGCGTGGTGACGCCCAGCGGAATCATCTTGCCGGATTCGATGTGGGGCAGTGCGGAGGACAGCACCGAAACGCTGAACTCGATATTGCCGCCCAGCAAGTCCTGCAACTGCTGCCCTGCGCCGCGATACGGCACATGGCGAAAGGTCGTGCCGGCCATCAGGTTGATCAGCTCGCCCGACACATGCAGCGGCGTGCCTATGCCCGAGGAAGCAAAGCTCAGCTGGTTGCGTTCGCGTTTGGATTTCGCAATGGCCTCTTCAATGGTTTTGACGCCGGTCTTGGCGTTGGTCACAAACACCATGGGCGTGACGCCTATCAGCCCGACCGGGCTCAGGTCGGTTTCACCGTTGTATTTGACCGCGGCATTGAACAGTTTGGCAATCGAGATTTCGCTGCCCGAACCCAGCAGCAGCGTGTACCCGTCGGGGTTGGCACTCACCACTTTCTGGGCGCCTATGGTGCCGCCGGCGCCGCCGACATTTTCAACAACCACCGGCGTGCCCAGGCGCTTGGCCAGCGGCTCGGCGATGATGCGTGCCACCAGGTCGACGCTGCCGCCGGCGGGATAGCCCACCACCAGCGAGATCGGCCTGGCCGAAGGCCAGCTCTGGGCCTGCGCGGTTGACAGGGCCAACAGCGCCAGGAAGGTGGTTGCGGCTGCGCGCGCGGCGCGGCCGAGGCGGGTGTAGCAGGATGAAAATTGAGCGGGCATGACAGTCTCCTTGTGGGTGGAGCCAGTCTATGAATCGATCCCGCAGGCCGCATGCGCATCACGCATGGGCGCATGCGCATGTTCGCTCAGGCGCTGCTGGCAGCCCAGATGCGCTGCATCAGTTCGCTACGCGGGCTGCGGTTACGGTAGAGGCGGATCTCAAAGCGCACGGCGCCTGCCTGCGGGTCGGCCGCCACCAGCCGGCCGCTGCGCAGGTCGTCACCCACAAGCCCCCGCGGCAACCACGCCAGGCCCACGCCTTGCAAGGCCTGCTCATGCAGGGATTCGGCGAAGTCCGACTCGGTCACCGTGTGCAGGAACAGCTCACGCGAGTCGCGGCTCAGCCCGTCTTGCAGGATCTGGCTGAGCGCCAGCGTAGGCGCATAGCCCAGCACACACACCGGCTCGCGCGCTGTACCGGGCAAGGCGTGCAGCGCCTGCCCGTCGGGGCGTGGGGCGCTCACGGCGACCAGTTCGTCAGTGCCCAGCGTCAGTCCCTCAAAGGTCTGGTCGTCCAGCAGCATAGGCAGGCGCGGATGCGTGAAAGACAACAGGAAGTCGGCCGCCCCCTGCTCCAGCGCCGTGGCGCCTTCATGGATGGAGCCCGTCAGGATGCGCAGGCGGAATTCGCCGGCGCCGCGCTTGACGCGCGCCAGCCATGTGGGCACGGTGGTGCGCGACAGCGTGCGGCCGGTGGCCAGCGTGACCCAGTCGAGGCCACCCTGCGCATGGCGGATGCGGGCGCGCACGTCGTTCAGGCCGGCCACGGCGCGGCGCGCCACAGGCAACAGTTCTTCCCCCGCAGCGGTGAGCGCCAGCGGCACCACTGCCCGGTTGACCAGGTCAGCGCCCGCCCACAACTCCAGCGCCCGCACACGGCGCGAAAACTGCGGCTGCGTCACATGACGGAGCTCCGCCGCGCGCGAAAAGCTGCGCTCACGAGCCAGGGCAATGAAGTCTTCCAGCCATTTGTGGTCCACGGCAGCACCTCGTTCGGGGAAATGATGCGATGGTATCGCCTGCAGCCTGCGCCCGACCTCGTTACCATCACTCTCAATGACTTCACGCAAGACCCATCTCGACACCCTCGCCATGACACTGCTGCTGGGCTGCTGCCTGTTCTGGGGCCTGCAGCAGGTGTTGATCAAAGCCACCATCAGCGAGATTCCGCCCATGTTCCAGGCTTCGCTGCGGCTGGTAGGCGCCACGTTCCTGCTGTGGCTCTGGTGCCTGTGGCGAAAAATTCCGCTGTTCCGCGGTGATGGGTCGCTCAAGGCCGGCCTGCTGGCAGGCGCTCTTTTCGGCGCAGAGTTTGCCTGCATTTATGTGGGGCTGCAGTACACCAGCGCCTCGCGCCTCACCGTGTTTTTGTACACCTCGCCCTTCTGGGTCGCGCTGCTGGTGCCGCTGTGGGTCAAGTCCGAACGGCTGCGCGGGCTGCAATGGGTGGGCCTGCTGTGCGCTTTTGCCGCCGTGGTGTTTGCCTTGCGCGAAGGCTTCACCGGAGACCACGCGTCAACAGCGCGCGGTGACCTGCTGGCACTGGCCGCCGGCATGTTGTGGGGCTTGACCACGGTGGTGATCCGGGCGACCAGACTGGTCAGCATTTCCGCAGAGAAGTTGCTCTTCTACCAACTGGCCGTCAGCGCCGCCGTTTTCCCGTTCTTGTCTCTGTACCTGGGCGAGCAGTGGTCGTGGCACTTCAGCCCCTTTGCCGTCACCTCCCTGCTGCTGCAGACTGTCATAGGCGCCTTTGCAAGCTACCTGCTCTGGATGTGGATGCTGGGGCGCTATCCTGCAACGAAGATTTCGGTCTTCGTGTTTTTCACCCCGCTGTTTGCGCTGCTCTTCGGCGCGCTGTGGCTCAAGGAAAGCGTCACCACCGGCTTGCTGGTGGCGTTGGCCACGGTGGCGGCTGGCATTGTGCTGGTCAACCGCAAGCCGGCAAGCGCATAATTTTTCAGCATGACGCCCCACAAACGCATCCCCGGCCATCGCTTCCTTCACTCACCTGGGCCGACGCGGGTACCTGACGAGGTCATGGACGCGATGCGGCGCCAACCCATGGACCTGGCCGATCCCCGGCTCGATAGCGTGATCCAGTCCTGCGAGAACGGCCTTAAAGCACTGCTGCAAACGGCCAGGGCCGATGTCTTCATGTACGCCTGCAACGGCCACGGCGCGTGGGAGGCGGTGATCGCCAACCTGCTGGCGCCCGGGCAGCAGGTGCTGATCGCGGGCACGGGGCACTTCTCCGAATCCTGGGCTATACAGGCCGAGGCCATGGGCGCAGCCGTCATCCGCACGGCCTGGCGCGAAGGCTACCCGATTGACGTGCCGGCCCTGGAAGCCGCGCTGCGCGCTGACACCGCACACGCCATCGTGGCCGTGTTTGTGGTGCACACCGACACCGCCAGCGGCATGACCAGCGACCCAGCCCGAATCAGGCAGGTGCTCGATGCCACGGCACACCCTGCATTGCTGGTGGTGGACGTGGTGGCCTCATTGGGCGCGGCGCCGTTTGCCATGGACGGCCTGGGCGCCAACGTGGTGCTGGGCGCGTCGCAAAAAGGCCTGATGGTGCCGCCGGGCCTGGCCTTTGTGGCTGCGGACGCCACCGCGATGAAAGTAGCCGCCGCCAATCCTTCACCCCGGTTTTATTGGGACTGGGCGAGGCGGCAAAGCCCGCTTTGCTACCGCAAGTTCTGCGGCACGCCGCCGCAAAGCCTGCTCTTCGGCCTGGAGGCCGCGCTGGGACTGATTTTTCATGAGGGCGTCGAAGAGGTCATCGCACGCCACCAGTTGATCGCCAGTGCGGTGCACGCCGCTGTTGACGCCTGGAGTGAAGGCGGTGCGCTGTCGCTTTTTGTGCGTGAGCCGGCGGCGCGATCGGTTTCGGTCACGACGGTGTCCGTCGGCGCCGGCATTGACCCCGAAGCCTTGCGCACGGTTGCGCGCGAACAATTTCAGGTGGCGATTGCAGGCGGACTGGGCCCGTTGGCGGGAAGAACCTTCCGCATCGGCCATCTGGGCGACATGAACCCGGCGATGATCCTGGGCTGCCTGGCCGGCGTGGAAGCCGCCCTGCGGGTGCAGGGCATTCCCATAGGCAGCGGCGGCGTGCAACATGCCGTCGCGGCACTGGCGAGCGGGGTTACTGGGTCGCGGTAATTCCGCCGTCGAGGTATAGCACTTGCCCGGTGACGAAGCGCGACGCGGGCGCCGCAAAAAACACCGCCGCACCGGCCACGTCCTGCGGGTCGGCCACACGGCCCAGCGGAATGCGCTCCAGCACCTGTTTGCGCGTCTCGGGGTTCTCCAGCCAGTGGCGCGCCATCTCGGTCTGCACCACCGTGGGTGCAATGCCGTTGACGGTGATGCCATGTGGCGCCAGTTCACTCGCATGCTGGCGGATCAACATGACCAGCCCACCCTTGCTGCTGCTGTAGGCCGAGTAGCCGCGGCCGCGCAAGCCCAGTTGCGCACGCACCGAGAGCAGATGCACCTGCGCCCCGCCCCTGCCGCCTTCAATCTGTTTTTTAGCCACAGCCTGCGCAAGGAACATGGCGGCCTTGAGGTTGACCTGCAGCACTTCGTCAAATGCTTCTTCGGTCACCTCCAGCAAGCCCTGCTCGCGCTGCATGCCGACGCAGTTCATCAAAATGTCGAGGCCGCCCCATTGCCCCGCCACCGCGTCGACGGAAGCCTGCATCTGCGGCACCGAATGCGCGTCCATGGCCAGGCCCATGGCTTCGTGTCCCGCCGCGCGCAGCGCCGCGGCCACTGCCTCGGCCCTGGCTTCATCGCGGCCCGATACCGCCACCCGCGCGCCCGCCATCGCCAGGCCCCAGGCAATGGCTTCGCCAATGCCGCCATAGCCACCGGGCACATAAGCGGTTTTGCCGCGCAGGTCAAAAAGGCCTGACAACGCGGCGGTGAAATCAATCTTGGGTGTGATGCTCATGGATAAGGAAATTGTGGGCGCAAAGCAGGCTGGCGGCGAAAGGGCTTTCCCTGCCTGGGGCTGTCCTAGTCCATCAGCAGGCCACCGTTGAGGTCAATGATCTCGCCGGTGATGAAGCCCGACAGCGGCGAGGCGAGGAAACGCACCACGTGGGCGAACTCCTCGGGCTCGCAGAAACGCCCGACCGGAATGTCTTTCAGCAGCTTCTGCCGCTGCTCTTGCGTCAGTTGCTCAGTGATCATGGGTGTCTTCACATAAGCCGGCGCGACGGCGTTGGCCGTGACGCCAAAAGACGCGAGCTCTCGCGCCAGGGAAAAAGTCAGTGCACTCATCGCGCCCTTGGACACCGAATACGCCGTCCCCGCCGTCAGCCCGCCGGTCTTGGCAGCTAAAGAACTGGTGTTGATGATGCGGCCGAAGCGCCGTGCCTTCATCGCCGGCACCACCTGCTGCGCGAGGTAGAAAGCACCGTCGAGGTTGGCGCCCATCACGCGGCGCCATTCACCTGCTTCGGTGGCCTCAATCTTGTTGTTCGACAGGATTCCGGCGTTGTTGACGAGGATGTCGACCGGGCCGAAGGCCTTGACGATGAGCGCGTGGCCGTCACTCACCGCATTGGGGTCGCTGATGTCAAACGAGAACGGCAAGGCGCGCGGGCCCAGTTCATGCGCCAGCGCGCGGTTGCGCTCATGGCTCACATCCACCATCGCGACCTTGCAGCCGTCTTCCAGCAGGGCCTTGACGACGGCCAGGCCCATGGTGCCCGCCGCGCCAGTGACCAGCGCGACTTTACTTTCAAGCGGTTTCATCAATTAGCCTTCATACATTAAAGAACTTTCTGCACAAGAAACACCGCGGAACCGGCTTTGCCGGGCCGCTGGTGTTGCCCCTTGGGGGGTTCCGGCTACACGAAGTGAGCCGAGACAGGGGGTCTCATTGATCCAGCACGCTCTTTTTCCCGAAGAGGCCGCGTGATCGGAACGTCACCACGGCAATGAACAACAGGTACATCGACATCAACGACCACTCGGATGCGTAGGAGCCCGTCAAGCCCACCACCATGCCCACCATCAACCCGGCAATCACCGCACCCCACAGCGAACCGACACCGCCCAGCACAATGATCAGAAAAGCCGGCACCACCGCATCGACGCCCACATGCGGCCGTATGCCCCAGATTGGCGCCATGACCACGCCCGCAATCGCCGCCAGCGCCACGCCGAGGCCAAACACGAAGAGGCGCAGGCGCGAGAGGTTGATGCCCAGCGCACGCACCATTTCGCTTTCGTGCGCGCCGGCCTTGATGATGGCGCCGTAGGGCGTCTTCTGCAAAAACACCCACAGCAGCACAATCATCAGGATGGCGAATCCGCTGGCGAAGAAGCGGTACTTTGAATACACCAGGTCACCCATCAGGAAGGCGCCAGAGATGACCTCGGGCAACATCAGCTGCTTTTCCGACGAGCCCCACACCAGGCGTATGACCTCTTCAATCACCAGCGCCGCACCGAAGGTCAATAGCAGGCCGTAGAGCGGGTCGCGGCCGTAGGTGCGCCGCATGCACAGCTCCAGCAGCATGCCGAAAATGCCGACGAGGATGGGTGCAAGAATCAGCGCCACCAGGTAACGCGTCCCGAGCGGCAAGCTCATGTACCAGGCCTGCAGATTCGGAAACACGCCCAATTGCGGCGCGATCAGGAAAAGCGCGAAGTACATGCCCAGCGCAAACAGCGAGCCGTGCGCCAGGTTGATCGTTTCCATCACCCCCACGATGAGCATGAAGCCCAGCGCGATGAGCGCGAACAACAGGCCCAGCGAGACGCCGTTGACGAGGTGCGGGATAAGCTGAAGCAAAAAATCCATGTCGGTCTTTGAAGATGACGGCAGACTCAGACTTCGTAGCTGGGCGTTGCGTCGTAGCTCTCGAGCTTGCAGGCGCCCGTGGCGTCCTTGTCCATCACGTCCTTCGGGTCGGCCTGCGTGAGGATCTTGAAGATGTCGTCTTTCTCCGCAGGCTGGTCGTTGTAGGTCGCCATGTAAATCGTCTGCTGGCACTGGTGGGTGACCGGGTCCATCCAGGCGTCGTAGTGCTGCAGGCGATCGGCGGCGCTCATCTTGCGGCCTTCGAGTTTTTTGATGACGGCAATGTTGTTGGTGGTGCCGGCTTCTTCCACACAGCGCAGCAGTTCGCGCGTGGCCATATAGCCGTTGTGATAAACGTTGCCCGGCACGCGAATGGCCATGCCCGGGAACTGCTTCTGGTACGCCGCCACAAACTCTTTCACGCCGGGCAGGCCCAGGCGCCAGTACCAGGTGGTGCCGAAGACGCCGAAGATCGCCTCGGGGCCCAGGCCGTACACATCGGGCCAGTCCTGCTGGTTGTTGATCCAGGCCATGGACTGGTTCATCTTGAGCTGCACCACCTGCTGGCGCAAGGCCTTGATGTCGTCACCGCCCACCGCCGTGGCCACCACGTTGGGTTTGAGTTGTTGCAGCTTGAGCAGGTAGGACGAGAAGTCGCGGGTGTTTTGCGGCACCAGCAGTTCTTCCACGATCTTGCCTCCATTGGCTTCAACGATGGCGCGCGTTGCCTTGGAGGTGGTGTGGCCCCACACATAGTCGTTGGTCAGCAGCACCCAGTTCTTGCCGCTGGCCTTGATGGCGTTCTTGACGATGGCGTTGGAAAAGTTGGTGCCGTTGCCGTCCCACACGAACTTGGTGCGGTGGCAGTCCTTGCCGGCCTCGGTCGGGCTGCTGGAATTGGTGTTCAAAAAGACCGTGCCGTACTTCTGCGCGACCTGAGAGATAGCGTTAGACACGCCCGAGTGCACCGCACCGATCAGGAAGGAAGCTTCGTTGCGCGTGATCATGCGTTCAGCCACGCGCGAGCCGGTGGCCGGCGTGGTTTCCGTATCGATATGGATGGCCTCAATGCGCCGGCCCAGCACGCCGCCCTTGTCGTTGAACTCCTTGATGGCCATCATGGCGCCCAGGCGCTCTTCAGCGCCGGAAGCCGCGTAGAGGCCCGAGGCATCCATGGTGAGGCCAACGGTCAATGGCTTCTTCTGGCCGGTCTGCGCCCAGGCGTGGTTGTGCTTCCATGGTCCCATGAAGGGCGCCGCACCGTACAGGCCTGCGCCCACCAGCGCCAGGCTGGAATGCTTGAGCAGCGCGCGCCGTGAAGTGGCGGCCGCATCGAGCTTTTCGTTGGCGGGGAATTGAGGGCCAGTGTCGTTGTTGTTGATATCGCTCATGGTTTTGTCTCCTGCTTGTGGTTAAGTAAAGGCCTGGCTTAACGGGGAACGATCTTGACGTCGTTGAGTTTTTCCTGTGCTTCGAAAAGGGAGGCGATCAGCTTGTCGCCGAGGCCGGCGTTGCTGGCCTGGATCAGGCTCTGGTGCGTGGCCTCGCCCATGAAACTGGTGACGGGCAGCATCTCGGCCAAGTGGGTGTAGTAGCGCAAATCTTTCTGCGCATTGGCGATGCCGAACTTGAAGCCGGTCACATCGCCTTCCTTCAGCGTCTTGGTCGCCATCATCTGGAAGATGCCGCAGTTCACACCGCCGGCCGAGATCACGTCATACAGGCGGTTGAGGTCCAGCCCGCTTTTGGCCGCGACGGCGAAGGCTTCGGCAATCGAGGCTGCAAAGCTCATGGCCATCATGTTGTTGACCAGCTTGAGAACATGGCCGTGGCCGGGCGGGCCGACGTGGAAGATGTTTTCGCAGAAGGCCTTGAGCACCGGCTCCAGCGTCTTGAAGTCTTCGGGCTCTGCGCCCACCATGGTGTTGAGCCGCCCTTCTTCGGCCTCCTTGGGCGTTCGCGCCAGCGGCGCATCGACCAGCTTGATGCCTTTGGCGGCAAGGTCGTTGCGGATGCGCGTGCTCGATGCCGGCTCGGCCGTGGAGGTGTCCACCACGATCAGGCCTTTGCGGCCGCTGTCCAGCAAGCCGTCCTTGCCATAGACGATGTCTTCGACCTGCGGTGATCCTGTCACGCAAATGAAGAGGATGTCGCTGCCCTGGGCGCATTCCGCGTTGGTCTTGGCCTCTTTGGCGCCGGCGGCGATCAGGTCCGCCAGGTTGTCGCGGTTGCGGTTGATCTTGAAGGTCAGGCCGAAGCCCTTGGCCAGCAGGTTTTTGGCCATGCCGTGGCCCATCATGCCGATGCCGATGAATCCGATTTTGGGTGTCATGCTTGTCTCCGTCTTCTTTCTCGTTGTGTTTTGTGTGCTCTGTGTTCTGTGTTTTTGTTTCTGTGGCTCAGTTCACGGCCTCGGCGGCAGCAGCTGCAACGCCGGAACCTTTGCCTGTCCTGGCGTGGTCCCACAGCGTGATCAGCCGCGCGTAGCGCTCGGCAATGTCCTTGACCACGGCCGCGTCGTCCATCGCGCCAGCGAACCAGCCGGCTGCGGCGTCGGCAAAGATCGAGCGCCCCACCGCAAAGCCGCGGCAGATGGCGTGCGGGGCTGCGATGCGAAAACTCTGGTCGAGTTTTTCCTCGCTGGCCTCCAGCCCCAGCACCAGCACGCCGCGGCAGTGCGGATCGTGCTGCGCCACCACGGCCGCGATCTTTTCCCAGGCGGCGGCACTGCTTGCCGGCGGCAGTTTCCACCAGTCGGGGAAGATGCCGGCACAATAGATTTGCGCAAGCGCCTCCGGCACGGTGTCGTCGTCCGCCGGTATGCCCTTCGGCGGAATCACCTCGATGAGAAATTCATGAAAGCTGTCGACACTGGCGCGCTGCAGGTCGGCCAGCCTGGCCAGCTGGGTTTCGCGCAGCGCCGGCTTGTCATGCGGGTGGTAATACACCAGGCATTTGGCGACATGCTCGCCAGGCCAGGTCCGCATCGCGGCACCCAGGCCTGCCCCGGCCTCAAACTGCAGCGGGCGTGAACCCGGCAGCTCGACCGGTCTTGCGACCCACCAGCCTTTGCCGGTCACTGTGGGGAGCACCTCTTCGCCAAAGCGGCCGTCCACGATCACGCCCACGCCGCCGCGTTGGCCGGCTCCGAGCCGCGCCCCTTCGGCGATCAGGGATTTGAAGAGGGGGATGCGTTCGTTACCCGCACCGTGGCGCGCTGCTACTTCTTCCAGCTGCATGCGGTGGTCGAACGCAAGAATGACCAGCTCTTCCCAGCGCCGCGTACGCGTGCTGACGCGGTGCAGGTGCTCGAGCCGCGCGTCTTCGCGCAGGCGCCGGGTGGAGGAACCATGCACCAGAAAGAACTGCAGCTCTTCCCAGCTGGCCATGGCCGGTGCGCAGCCGTGGCGCGACACCACCAGCGCACCGCAGGCGTTGGCATAGGCGCAGCAGCGCGCGAGCGGCTCGCCCGGAATCCAGCCGCGCAGGAAGCCCGACATGAAAGCGTCGCCGGCGCCCAGCACGTTGTAGACATCTACCGGAAAGCCGGGCCCCTGCAAGCCCTTTTCAAGCGAGTCGGGAATCGCACCGTCGAACACGACACAACCCATGGGCCCGCGCTTGACGACCAGCGTGGCCGCCGTCAGTTCGCGCAAACGGCGCAAGGCAGCCAGCGTGTCGGTGCTGCCGCCGGCGATGTGGACTTCTTCTTCCGTGCCGACGATGAGGTCGCAGTGGCAGACGATAGTCTGCAGGTGCGCGCTGACTTCGCCCGAAGGCACAAAGCGCTGCTCGCCCATGCCAGGGCTGGTCAGGCCCCAAAGTACGGGGCGGTAGTCGATGTCGAGCACCACGCGGGTGCCCGCGGCTTTGGCCAGCGCCATAGCGCAGGTGCAGCTTTCGTAGGTGAGCGCTTGCGACAAATGCGTGCCCGAAATCAGCAGCGCCTTGGCCGAGGCGATGAAGGCCGCGTCAAAATCGTCCGGGCTGATCGCCATGTCGGCGCAGTTGTCGCGGTAGAACACCAGCGGAAAAGTGTCGCGGTCCTGGATGCCCAGAAACACCAGCGCCGTCAGGCGCTTGGGGTCGGTGGCGACATGGCTGACATCGACGCCTTCTGCGGCGAGTGTTTCGCGCACAAAACGGCCGTTGTGCTCGTCGCCCACGCGGGTCAACATCGCCGGCTTCAGGCCCAGGCGCGCCACGCCCACCGCCGTGTTGGCCGGTGAGCCACCAAGATACTTGGTAAAGCTCTGCATGTCCTCAAGACGGCCACCGATCTGCTCACCATACAAGTCGACGGCGGCACGGCCCACGCAGATGAGATCCAGCGGCCGGCTCATACGGCCCCTTTTCGCGCGGGCTTGGTTGTAGCCTTGCCTGCTGTTTTTCCTTTGGCCTTCGCCGCGCCCTGCTCGGCCAGCTGGTGGCCGGTGCTCACTACCAGCGCCTGCGCCAGGCACAGCGGCGCAACCAATGAGCGGAAGGGTTTGGACGAATCGTCGGCCAACTCCAGGCAAACCTTGGCATGCGCCTTGAGCGGCGAGAGCGGACCGTCGGTGATGGCGATCACCGAGGCGCCCATCTTGGCGGCGACGGCGGCGGCTTCGATGACTTCAGGTGAATAGCTGCGAAAGCTGGCAGCGATCAAGACATCGCCGGGCGCGATGGAGCGAAGGCTTTCGCGCAGCATGCCACCCGTGCCGTCAAGCAGATGGGTACGCAGTTCAAGCTGGCTCAGGGCGTAAGCGAGGTAACCCGCCACCGGAAAGGCGCGGCGCTGGGCCAGTACATGGATGCGAGGCGCGGAGGCCATGAGTTTGACCGCGGCCTTCAGGTCCGCCTGTGCGATGCTTTCTTCCAGATGGCCGAGTTCAGCCACTGATTCACCCACCAGCTGGTGCAGCACGCCGGCGGGAGCGCGCTCGCCATTGAGCTGCTTGCGGCGCATCTGGTCAATGCGCTCACGGTAGCTGTCGGAACGCTCCAGCAAGTGGCCGCGAAACACCTGCTGCATTTCAGAAAACCCGCCATAGCCCAAGGCATTGGCAAAGCGGATCATGGCCGAAGGCTGCACCTCGGTGGCCTCGGCCACCGTTGCCACCGTGCCAAGGGCCAGGTCGTTGGGTTGCTCAAGGGCGAAGCGCGCGATGCGCTGCAGCTGCTTGGACATGTCCGGGTAAGTCCGGCCAATCAGCGCCTTGAGTTCTTCGTAAGTCGTTGCAGAGTCCATATGTCGTTTGCTGCCTCAGGAATGCGATGGACCGGGTGGGCCTTGACCGCATCAAATTAGAATAAATGTTCTTGCGTATTTAAATAATAGAACGTACATTCTGTTTTGTCCAGCCCATTCCAGGTTTTTATTTCAAGGCTTTATTCATTCACGCATTCACGGTTCATTCATTTACCCATTCACCCAGAAAAACCGAAGAGACAAGATTCCCATGCAACTCGCCTCCGGCCGCGCGCCGCTCATTCCCTTACCGATGCTCGTCACCCTGCTGGTGCTGCTCTCTACCCCGCTATGGGTGGGCCGCGTCGGGCTGTACCAATACCTGGCCCTGGAAATCATGATCTGGGTGTTGTTTGCAATGGGCTACAACCTGCTGCTGGGTTTTACCGGCCTGCCCTCCTTCGGCCACGGCGCCTTCTTCGGCACAGGCGCCTACGCTTTCGGGTTGCTGCAGCTCAAGGTTTGGCCCAACCTGTGGTTTGACCTGGCGGGCGCGGTGCTGGTCACGGCGGCGCTGGGCGCGCTGGTGGCGCTGTTCATCTCCCACCGGCGCGGCATTTATTACGCGCTGCTCACCATCGCATTCGGCCAGGTGTTCTGGTTCATTGCCAACAAATGGCACACCGTCACAGGGGGTGAAGACGGGCTGCTGAACATCAGGCGCCTGCCGGCCGACTTCGGTTTTGTGTCTTTCAACCTCTCCGGCAACAACGCGCTCTTCTTCTTTTCCCTGGTGTTGTTCGCACTGGTATTGCTGGCGCTGTGGCGGCTGATCCATTCGCCGCTGGGGCGCATCTTCAGCGCCATCAAGCAAAACGAAACACGCGCGGCCTTCGTGGGCTACAACGTCTGGCTCTACAAGTGGCTGGCGTTCACGCTGTCTACCGCCGTCGCGGGGCTGGCCGGCGCGCTGTTTGCCATGGCGCAGCAATCGGCCTACCCGAATGTCATGAGCCTGCACAACTCCGGCTTCGTCGTGATGATGGTGCTGATCGGCGGCGGCCTTGTGAGCTTCTGGGGCCCTGTCATCGGCGCCACCTTCTTTATCCTCGCGCGCGACCTGCTGGGCGCCTACACCGAGACCTGGCTGCTCTGGTATGGCCTCGTCTTCATGGCCATGGTGCTGTTCAGGCCCGAAGGCATTGCCGGCGCCTGGCAGGCCTGGAAGGCACGACCAAAGCGTGTCGTGGCAGCCAAGCCAGCCGCCGCACCCGCTGGAGGTGCACTGTGACGCTCTTCGAGGCCAGCGGCCTGTCCAAACGTTTCGGCGCCCAGGTGGTGCTGCAAGACATCACACTCAGCTTCAAGGAAGGCGAACTCAACGGCATCATGGGCCCCAACGGCGCAGGCAAAACCACCTGCTTCAATGTGCTGACGGGCCGCTACAAACCCGACCGCGGCCGCGTGACGTTTGCGGGTGAAGACATCACCGGCCTCTCGCCGCGAGAGATCGCGCGCAAGGGCGTGTCGCGCTCCTTCCAGATCATGAATCTGTTCGACAGCTACACCGCACTGGACAACGTGCTGGTGGCGACGCCGCATGTGCGCCAGCAGGGCTTCAACCCCTGGCGCGACCTGGGCGCCGACAGCACAGCGCAGCAGCTGGCCGCTGCCGTGCTGGAGCGCGTGGGCCTCAAGGGCAAGGAAAACGTGCTGGCCAGCAGCCTCTCATACGGCGAGCGCCGCGCGCTGGAGATCGGCGTGGCGCTGGCGGCCGAGCCGCGCATGCTCTTCCTGGACGAACCGACCGCCGGCCTGGGCGCTGAAGGCACGGCGCGCCTGATGGAACTGGTGAAAGAACTCAAACGCCAGCTCACCATTGTGATCATTGAACACGACATGAATTTCCTCTTCAAACTCGCCGACCAGATCTCCGTCATTCACTGGGGCCAGGTCATCACCCAGGGCACGCCCGACCAGTTGCGCGAAAACGAATGGGTTCGCCGCTCCAACCTGGGAGCGTTGGCATGAGCGCGGTGCTGAAATCCGTCATCCCCACCGTTTCACCGCAAGCCGGCATGCTGGCGGTGGACCACATCGACACCTTCTATGGCGAAACGCAGGTGCTGTTCGACGTGTCGCTGAAAGTGGGCGCAGGCGAAGTGGTGGCGTTGCTGGGCCCCAACGGCGCTGGCAAAACCACGCTGCTGCGCTCTGTGCTGGGCCTGACGCCGCCGCGCAAAGGCAGCGTCGCCTTTGATTCGCGTGACATCACGCGCATGCCCACGCATGAGATTGCCAAGGCGGGCATGGGCTGGGTGCCGGATGACCGCCGCATCTTCCCGACTTTGACGGTGGCGCGCAACCTGGCGATCGCGCGCAAAGACACGCGTTTTCGCAAGTGGAATGAGAAAGAGTGTTTTGAAATCTTCAGCGCACTCGAGTACCTGATGCATCGCGAATGTGAAAACCTCTCGGGCGGCGAGATGCAGATGGTGGCCATCTCGCGCGCGCTGCTGGGCTCACCTGGCCTGGTGCTCTTCGACGAGCCCAGCCAGGGCCTGGCGCCCAAGGTGGTGCAAGACGTGATGAAAACCATCAGCCGGCTCAAAGCCGAAGGCATTGCGGTGCTGGTGGTCGAGCAGAACGTGCAAAGCGCGCTGCAGGTGGCCGACCGCGCCTATGTGATGAACCAGGGCGTGATCGTCCACGAGGGCCCCGCGGCCGAATTACGCAACGATGCCGCCCTGTGCCGGCAGCTTTTGGGGGTCTGAACCAGCATGAGCCATCCACTCCATCCGCTGTTACGCGTCGAGAACGTCGCCAAGCAATACCAGCGCGGCGTCTTCAAAAAGACGACCACCTTTTCTTTGAATGCCGACTTCGAAGTGCACAAGCCTTGTGTGGTCGGCGTCATGGGCCCCAACGGGTCCGGCAAGACCACGCTGTTTGAGCTGATCACCGGCAGCAACCTGCCGAGCGCGGGCCGCGTGCTGGTGAACGGCCAGGACATTCACCAGGTGCGCACCAAAGAGCGCGACCGCCTCGCCATCCACTACCACCAGTCCTATCAGGTGCGGTCTTTCCAGAAGACCAAGCCCGACTTCATGCTGGAACACGCGCAGAGCGATTCACCGCTGGTGCATCTGTTTGACGAGCCGCAGTTCAACACGCAGGACGGCTACATCGGCTTCATGCTGGATTTCTTCGCCAAGCTCAAGGCCAACGGCCGGCTGGTGTTTTTATGCCTGCATCCGAACGAGCCCTATCACGTGGACATCCTGCGGCAATGCTGCGAGCGCTTTATCTTTGTGCAAAAAGGCGCCGTCAGCGAAGCGCCGGACTTCGATACCCTGGCGCGTAACGACAACGTGCGGGCTTACCTGGGGGCGTTGGCGCCGGCGCGTTGACGTGCGAAAGCTACATACCAGTCCAGGCAGCCGGGGTTGGCCATCGCATCGCGGTTCACCACTTTCTCCAGCGGCTGGCCCAGCAGCAGCTTTTTGATCGGCAGCTCCTGCTTCTTGCCCGAGAGCGTGCGCGGGATTTCTGGCACAGCGAAGATGTCGTTGGGCACAAAGCGCGGCGACAGCGCTGTCTTGACGGCCTGGTTCAGGCGCGCCTTCATGGCATCGTCAAGCACATGGCCGGGCCGCAGCACGACGAACAGCGGCATATAGCTTTCGCGGCCCAGGTATTCCAGGTCGACCACCATCGAATCGAGCACCTCGGGCAAAGCTTCGATCGCGCTGTAAAGCTCGCTGGTTCCCATGCGCAGGCCGTGGCGGTTGATGGTGGCGTCGCTGCGGCCATAGATGATGCAACTGCCCGAGGGCGTGACCTTGAGCCAGTCGCCGTGGCGCCATACGCCGGGGTAGGTGTCGAAGTAGCTGGCCAGGTAACGCTGGTTGCCTTCGTCGCCGACAAAGTAGAGCGGCATCGACGGCAGCGGCTGTGTGCAGACCAGTTCGCCGACTTCATCGACAACGGACTCGCCCTTGTCGTTCCAGGCTTCGACGGCGCAGCCGAGGATGCGGCATTGCATCTCGCCGGGGACGACGGGGAGCTCGCGATTGCCACCGATGAAAGCACCAGCAAAGTCCGTCCCCCCAGAAATGTTGCACCACCAGATATTGGAATTCCCGATCTTTGCGAATTGCGCCGTGCCCCACCGCTGCGTGTCCTCGCTCAGCGGCGATCCGGTGGTCCCCAGCGTTCGAAGCCGGCTCAAGTCTCCGCACTGCGCAATATCAATCCCTGCCTTCATGCAGTTCGCAAAGAACGCGGCACCCGCACCAAAGAAAGTTGCACGCGTGTTGGCCGCAAAACGCCAGAGCGTCGTCCAGTCAGGCGCGTCTTTGCTGCTGCCCGCCGGGTTGCCGTCGTAAATGCAGCAGGTGGTGCCGTTGAGCAGGCTGGCGGCCTGCACGTTCCACATGATCCAGCCGGTGGAGCTGTACCAGTGAAAGCGCTCGGGGTTGGTCGCGTCGGCATAGCTGGGCGCCAGGTCGTTGTGCAGGCGCAGCAGGGCCAGCCCTACCAACGCCACGCCGCCATGGCCATGCACGATGGGCTTGGGCAGGCCGGTGGTGCCGCTGGAGTAGACGATCCATAGCGGATGGTCGAACGGCAGCCAGAACGGTTCAAACGCTGAAGTTTGAGCATCATTTCGGGCTGTAGCCAAGGTGTAATCTGTGCTTCCCGCTATCGAATTCGTAGCGGACAGTATGCTGTGGCCGATCACATGCGTGACGCTGGGCAGCGCGGCCACCAGCTCGGCCACCGCCTCCCGGCGGTCGATATCCTTGCCGCCGTAGCGCACGCCGTTGCAGGCGATCAGCACCTTGGGTTTGATCTGCGCAAAGCGGTCCAGCACGGCGGGCGTACCCATGTCGGGCGCGCACACGCTCCACACGGCGCCAATGCTCACCACCGCGAGAAAGGCCACCATGGTCTCGAGCGTGTTGGGCAAGTAGGCGGCAACGCGATCACCAGGCTGCACACCCTGCGCCTTCAGGTGCAGGGCCAGCGAGGCCGACTGGCGGCGCATCTCGGCCCAACCCAGTTCGCGCGGTGCTTCGCCACGGGCCAGGCTGGCCTCGCCGTGGCTGACAAGCGCGGGCACGCCGGCCGCTTCTGCCGCCGCGACATGGCGAAACACCTGCTGCGCATAGTTGCCCCGCGCGCCAGGAAACCATTCAGCCCCCGGCATACTGCGCCGGCCCAGCACGGCCGTATGCGCGGTGGGCGACTGGATCTCAAAATAGTCCCAGATGCTTTGCCAGAAAGCGTCGAGATCGGTCACCGACCAGCGCCACAGCGCGTCGTAGTTGTCGAAAGTCAGGCCGCGTGTGGCTTTGAGCCAGTTTTGGTAGTGGCGGATCTGCGGTACGGGCAAAGGCGTCGTCGTCGAGGGCCGGGCGGGTGCAAGCGTCATGCAACAAGCTTACTCCGCACCGGCTTTTGGACGCGTTGGGGATTCCCCCTGCACCACGAACAGCTTCTTACATCAGGGACTGCAGCACGGCCTCGAGTTCCACCGTGCCCTTGCGCGCCGTGTGCTCAAAGCAAAGCCAGCCTTCATTAAAGCCATCAAGCATGCGCATGCGCGGCTCCGGGTTCTTCATGCCCTGCGCGCTGAAGCAAGCCTGCCAGGTCTGGCGCGGCACGGCCTCGGCGCGCACACCGGTGCGGAGCAAGCGGGCCAGGCAGGCGGCGATGTCATTGGGTGAATAGCGCTGAGGCCCTTCAAGCTCCACAACGCGGTGACCTGTCCACGAAGTCTGCAACAGCTCTGCGGCCGTGCGACCCACGTCGGCGGTCGCGACCATTGGAATCGCGCGGTCCAGCGGCTGCAGGAAGCTGGGGATAACGCCACTTTCGCGCGCGGGCGCCACGTCCCATGCGGCGTTTTCCATGAACCAGGCCGGCCGCAAGAAGGTGACTGCCAACGGCAAATCGCCAAGGCCCTGCTCCAGCAGGCCCAGCTGGCTGAGCAGGTTTTGCTGTTGAGCCTGCGCGCCCACGGTCGAGATGCACACCACACGCTGTGGCCGCGCGGCCAGCAAGACGCTGCGCAACGACGCAACAAGGTGGTGGGTTTCGGTAAAGCCTGGCGAGGGGTCAAAGTGAGGCGGCAGCAATACAAACACCGCCTCCGCACCCATGAAGGCTTGCGTAAGCGCCGGCACGTCGTTCATGTCCGCCAGCGCGACTTCGCAGCCCCGGCTTGCCCACGCCTGTCCCTTGGCCGGGTCGCGCACAACGGCCCGCACCGGCTGGCCTGCCTGCAGCAAAGACTGCGCGACAACGCCGCCCACCTTGCCGGTAATTCCTGTGATCGCATACATATTCATTCCTGGTTGTTACGGCAAGCGCCGCGAAGGAAGGAATTCTGGGCACAGCGCATTCATTTGGCGATAACATGAATGGCATTTGATTCATGACTGATTGGCATGTATGACCGGATTTGACGAACGGATGCTCAACGGCATGGGCGTGTTTGCGGCCATCGTCGATGCCGGCACGTTTGCGGCCGCGGGCGAGCAGCTTGAGATGTCGCAGCCCGGGGTGAGCCGGGCCGTGGCCCGCCTGGAAGCGCGGCTGGGCATACGGCTTTTTGACCGGACGACGCGCGCCATTTCCTTGACCGACGAAGGTCGCCGTTTTTACGAACAGGTCATGCCGCTGATGGCTGGCCTGGAAGAGGCTGCGGCCACGGCAGCCAGCGGCGCGACAGCGGTGCGCGGGCGCCTTCGCGTCAATGTCGATCCGTTTTTCTCGCGGCTGGTCCTGGGCCCGCGGCTGGGGTCTTTCATGTCGCGTTACCCGGAACTGCAGTTGGACCTCGTGACCAAGGACCAGCTCGGCGACATGGTGGCGGACGGCTTTGACCTGGCGGTGCGCTTTGGCAACCCTGCATCGTCCACGCTGGTCTATCGCCGCTTGCTGGATTCACGCATGGCGACCGTGGCCAGCCCCGCCTACCTCAAGAAGTACGGCCGGCCGGTGACACCGCATGAGCTGGACCGCAGCGGCGCGCACGTCTGCATCGACTTCCGCAACCCCGAGACGGGCAAGCCCTTCAGCTGGGAGTTTCACCGCAAGCGAAAGAAAGTCGAGATCTGGCCCGGCGCGCGCCTGACCGTCAACGATGCGGGCACGCTGCTGAGCGCCTGCCTGGCGGGCTACGGCATTGCGCAGATCATGACGCTGGGTTCCGAGGCCCTGCTGGCCAGCGGCAAGCTGGTCGAGCTGTTTCCCGATTGGCCTGACGAGCACTTTCCGCTCTACGCGCTGCACCCGTCGCGCCACCACCCGCCCGCCAAGACGCGCGCCTTCCTGGACTTTGTGGTGTCGCTGGTGCAAGAGGCGCGCGATGCCGCGTGAAAGTACCTGGTGAAAGCTGAACTCTGGGTCATCTACTGCGACGGCAGCGCCGTGCCCAACCCCGGCCGCATGGGCCTGGGCGCCGTCGTCACTGCGCCGGACGGCAGCCGCCACCCGCTGTCCATCACCGCAGAAAGCCGGGGTTGCAATAACGAAGCGGAGCTGCGCGCGCTGATGGCGGCCATGCAATACGCCAGGCAGCACGGTGCTGCTGAATTGCTGATTCACTGCGACAACAGCGTGGTGGTGCAGCAACTGGCCGAAACCGCCACGGAGCCCTTCCTGCGCCTGGCTCCGCTGTTTGACGATGTCCGCGCCGAGTTGCGATCTTTCGAATCGGTGCAACTGAGGTGGATACCGCGCCACCGCAACCTGGAAGCGGATGCGCTGGCCAGGGCCGCCGTGGGGCTGGCGCCTAAAGGCCAGTCGCCTGCGGGGAAGCGCCGGCGCTAAACCTGCAACGCCCAAAACCGCGGCGCAGGCAAGGAATTGCACTTTCGCACAATCGTGCTAATATCCGCCGCATGGACGCCAAAACCCAGAAAAGCGAAATGACCCGTGCCGCCATCGTCGGCGCAGGCGTTGACCTGGCCGCGGCGGACGGCCTGGAGGCCATCACCTTGCAGGCGGTGGCGGACCGCATCGGTCTTTCCAAGAGCGGCGTGTTTTCGCGCATCGGCTCGCGCGAGGCTTTGCAAAAAGCCGTGATTGAAGAGTTTGGCCGGCGCTTTATTGCCGACGTGTTTGTGCCCGCCATGCAGCAGCCCAAGGGCTTGCCGCGGCTGGAGATGATCGTGCAGCGCTGGATTGTGCGCACGCGCGATGTCGAGGCCAAGTCGGGCTGTATTTACACCGCAGGCGCCTTTGAGCTGGACGACCGCGAAGGTGAACTGCGCGATGCGCTGTTCAGCGAGGTCACCCGTTGGCGCGCCGCGTTGCGGCGCACCGTGCTGCAGGCCATGGAGGCCGGCCACCTGAGGGCCGACACCGACGCCGAGCAATTGGTTATGGAAATCAGCAGCATCGCCATGGGGATGCTGCACGATGCCCGTTTTCTGCGCGACCCCCGCGCGGCTGAACGGGCTCAGGCATCCTGGGAGCGCCTGATAAAGAGCTACCAGACCAAGGCAGTCACCAACCCATAAGAAACGAGACAAGGCGAAAGGGGCAGCGGTGCCCTTTTCAGTGTTTGGGTAACTTTTAATTTCGCACGACTGTGCGAAGAAATGAGGAAATCATGTTGATTCTGTTCATTGCTTTCGGCGTGTTTCTTGGCGTTCGCGCCGGGACGGCGGTGCTGGCTTCGCTGCGCAGTTTGCCGCGCAGCAACGAAGACTGGATCTGGTACTGAGATTGATTAAAAAAGAGGACACCGCCATGACACGCACATCCCTGCAGGCCACCTCGGCCTTCTACAACGCCAGCCCCCTGACGCGGATTTTCCGCTGGGGGCTGGGCGCTTCGCAGCAACTCTGGCCCGCACTGGCCGTGCGCGCGGCTTATCGGCTGTTCGGCACGCCGTTGCCGCCCAAGTGGATCAGCCGCCGCCGTGCATGGAGTCCCGAGTGGCACATCGAGCAGTGGCCTTTCGAGGATACCGGCATCACGCTGTACTCGCGCCCGGTAGCACCGCCCGGGCCGGTGGTCTTGCTGGTACACGGCTGGGGCGGGCATGCCGGCCAGATGCTGGCGCTGGCTGACCAATTAAGTGCACAGGGCCTGAGGCCCGTGATCGTTGAGATGCCGGCGCACGGCCGTAGCCGCGGATCTGTCAGCAACCTGCCGCAGTTTGCCCGCGTGCTCGAGTACGTGACAGCCCGGCTGCTGCAGCAGGGCCACACACTGCGCGCGGTGGTGGCGCATTCGCTGGCTGCCAATGCCGGTGCGTATGCGGCAAGCCGGGGCCTGGCCGCCGGGCGGCTGGTCTTGCTGGCGCCGCCCGCTTCGCCGCTGGAATACACGCGGCTCTTTGCCCATGTGTTTGGCCTGGCCGAGTCGACGCGGGCTGCGATGCAGCGGCGCATCGAGGCGCGCGAAGGCATCTTGATGCCGCAGTTCGAACCCGCCGCGGTCGGCCCGCGCATCACGCTGCCCACACTGGTGGTGCACGACCGGCAGGACAGCATCAACCGTTTTGCCGACGGCGTGGCCTACACCGAAGCGATTGCCGGCGCGCGGCTGGTGGCCACGGAAGGCCTGGGCCACCGCAAGATCCTCAAGGACGATGCGGTGCTGCGGGAGGTTGCTGCGTTCCTGGCCTGAGCGGGCTTGCTCCTTCTCCCTCTGGGAGAAGGCGGGGATGAGGGCTTGCGGCGTTGGTGCCTCTGTTTGCTTGATTGAAGGCCGCTGGCCCTCACCCTGACCCTCTCCCAGGGGGAGAGGGAATTAAGAGGAAGAGGGAAGAGAGACGAAGGGGGCAACCTTGTGCACAGGCGCCATTGCCCCTAGCATTGCCTCACTTAACAACTGGAGGGAATGCCATGGGAATGTTCAGCTGGACAGAAAAAAGCAGCGCGGTCTTGCAGCAAGGCGGCGTGATCGCACCCGACGAGCGCCTGCCCTGGCCGCAAACCGCGGTCATGGGCGTGCAGCACGTGATTGCCATGTTCGGCGCCACGGTGCTGGCGCCGATTTTGATGGGGTTTGACCCCAACATCGCCATCCTGATGAGCGGCATCGGCACGCTGATCTTCTTTGCCATCACCGGTGGCAAGGTGCCGAGCTACCTCGGCTCAAGCTTTGCCTTTATCGGCGTGGTGATCGCCGCCACAGCCTACGCCGGCAAAGGCCCCAACACCAACCTCGGCGTGGCCTTGGGCGGCATCATCGCCTGCGGCGTGCTCTACACCCTGATCGGCGTCATCGTGCAGTCAGTGGGCACCGGCTGGATAGAACGCTTCATGCCGCCGGTGGTCACCGGCGCGGTGGTGGCCGTCATCGGCCTGAACCTGGCCGCCATTCCCATCAAGAACATGGCGTCCAGCAATTTCGATTCGTGGATGCAGGTGGTGACCTTTGTCAGCGTGGCGCTGGTGGCGGTAATGACGCGCGGCATGGTGCAGCGCCTGCTGATCCTGGTCGGGCTGATTGTGGCCAGCGTGATTTATTCGGTGCTGACCAACGGGCTGGGCCTGGGCAAGCCCATGGATTTGTCGGGCATCGCCAGCGCCGCGTGGGTGGGCATGCCGGGCTTCACGGCGCCGGTGTTTGAGTTCAACGCCATGCTGCTGATCGCGCCGGTCGCCATCATCCTGGTGGCGGAAAACCTGGGCCACATCAAGGCAGTGACAGCCATGACGGGCAAGAACCTGGACCAGTACATGGGCCGTGCCTTCATCGGCGACGGCGTGGCGACCATCGTCTCGGGCGGCGCCGGTGGCACCGGCGTGACGACGTATGCAGAGAACATCGGCGTGATGGCCGCGACCAAGATTTATTCGACGGCCGTCTTCGTGGTGGCGGCGCTGATCGCCGTGCTGCTGGGCTTCAGCCCCAAGTTCGGCGCGCTGATCCAGGCGATCCCGCTGCCGGTGATGGGCGGCGTGAGCATTGTGGTCTTCGGCCTGATCGCGGTGGCCGGCGCCAAGATCTGGGTCGACAACAAGGTGGATTTTTCAGACAACAAAAACCTGATCGTCGCGGCCATCACGCTGGTGCTGGGCACAGGCGACTTCACGCTGCGCTTCGGCCAGTTTGCTTTGGGCGGCATCGGCACCGCCACCTTTGGCGCCATCCTGCTGTACGCGCTGCTGAACCGCAAACGCTGATCCGTTCCGCGTTGCTATTAATTCAGGAGCTACTAGCCTATGCAGCATATGGGCTAGAGGCCAATTTGATATAAAAATCCCCGGCCAGTTCATCGACTGGCCGGGGCTTTTTTGTTCAATCCTTGAGGCTTAACCGATAAAGCGGCCACCGGCCCCCAGCACGCCCAGGTCCACAAATTTGGAGCCCACAAACGGCGATGCGGCGGCGTAGTCCACGCTGAAACCACCCAGGTCGAACTTCTGCACGCTGGCCAGCGCAGTGCGCAGCTTGGCGCGTGTCACGTCGCGGCCGGCGCGTTCCAGGCCTTCGGCCAGCACGCGGGTGTTGACATAGCTCTCCAGGCTGCCGAGCGAAAACTCCTGCTGGCCGATGGCGCGCATCGCGGCCTGGTAGTCGCGCACCACCTGGGTCTTGGCACGGTAGGGGTCGGGGAACACCATGGTCAGCGCCAGGCCCGAGCCTGCAGCGCCCAGGCTCTTGAGGCCGTCAGCGGTGAGCGTCACGCTCAGGCCCGCCACTGGCAACATGGGGGAAGCTTTCTTGAGCGCGGCGATCACGCCCACCGAAGCGGCGCCGGCTGTGCCCAACAGCACGGCGCCGGGCTTGGCGGCGCTGACCTGGCTCACAACCTCATTGAGGTTTTTGCCGTCGGTCGCGAGCGCCACCTGTGCGACAGCCTTCACGCCCTGCGCTTGCAGCGCCTGCACGGCGTCGGCCAGCACTTCCTTGCCGAAGCCGTTGTCCAGGTAGACGATGGCCAGGTCTTTGATGCCCATGCCTACCAGTTTTTGCACCAGGCGCTGGGTTTCGTCGGTGTAGCTGGCGCGCACGTGGAACACGTTGCGCATGCCGGGCTTGCGCAGCGAGGACGCGCCGGTCAGCGGCGCCACATACGGCAGATTCGACTCTTCAATCAGCGGCACGATGGCGGCGTTGTTGGGCGTGCCGATGCAGGACATCAGCGCAAAAACGCTGCCGTCGCCGATCATCTTCTTGACGTTGTCCGAGGTGCGCTGCGGCACATAGGCGTCGTCCATCATCTGGAACTGCAGCGTGCGGCCGTTGACGCCGCCTTTGGCATTGATCTGGCCCATGGCCGCTTCCACGCCGAGCTTGAGGTCGGCGCCGAAGCCGGCCAGCGGGCCGCTGAGTGCGCCCGAAGAGCCGATGGTCACGGCCTTGGCGCTCAGACCTTCCTGGGCGTAGGCATTGCGGATGAATGCGGGGGCTGCGGCAAGAGCGGCCAATTGGGGGGCGAGCGAAAGAAAGCGGCGGCGAAACATCGCGAAGTCTCCGAAACGGGGGGTGGCCAAACAGGCCAAAAGAACAAGGCCGTGAGGACCCTGCAGGGGACACCGGCCGCGAAGCGGCCGAATACTTTAAGTCTAAACTATTACCCGCCGCGGGCCTGTCCGCTCGGCGACGCCAAGGCGCCGCTGGTCTGCCGGCGTGATGTTCCACGGGGCTTTGGCCGGTGGCAGGCCCGCGCCTTTGAAGGGCGAAACGGCAAAGCCCCGGCCGGTGCATCGACTGGCCGGGGCTTTTGTTCAAGCTTGATCGCCTGTTCGCTTAGCCGATAAAACGGCCGCCAGAGCCCAGCACGCCCAGGTCCACGTATTTCGAACCTGCGAAAGGCGGCGCGGCGTAGTCGACGCTGAAACCACCGAGGTCAAACTTCTGCAAACCGGCCAGCGCAGTGCGCAGCTTGGCGCGCGTCACATCGCGGCCGGCGCGCTCCAGGCCTTCGGCCATGACGTGGGTGTTGATGTAGCTCTCCAGGCTGCCGAGCGAGAACTCCTGCTGGCCGATGGCGCGCATGGCGGCCTGGTAGTCGCGCACCACTTGCAGCTTGGCGCGGTACGGGTCCGGGAACACCATCGTCAGCGCCAGGCCGGTGCCGGCCGCGCCCAGTGCCTTGATGCCGTCGCCGGCCAGCGTGACGCTGAGGCCGGCAATCGGCAGCATGGGCGATGCTTTCTTCAGCGCGGCAATCAGGCCGACCGAAGCCGAGCCTGCCGTGCCCAGCAGCACCGCACCGGGTTTGCCGGCGATGATCTGGCCCACCACGTCATTGAGGTTCTTGCCGTCAACGGCCAGTGCCGCTTGCGCTGCCGGCTTGGCGCCCTGCGTCTGCAGTGCGCGGTTGACGTCGGCCAGCACTTCCTTGCCGTAGTCGTTGTCCAGATACACAACGGCCAGGTCCTTGATGCCCATGCTCACGATGCGCTGCACCAGGCGCTGGGTTTCGTCGGTGAAGCTGGCGCGCACATGGAACACGTTGCGCATGCCGGGCTTGCGCAGCGACGAAGCACCCGAGCGCGGCCCGACGTAAGGCAGGTTGGACTCTTCAATCAACGGCACGATGGCGGTGTTGTTCGGCGTGCCGACGCAGGACATCAGCGCAAAAATGCTGCCGTCGCCGATCATCTTCTTCACGTTGTCAGCGCTGCGCTGCGGCACATAGCCGTCGTCCAGCATCTGGAACTGCAGCACGCGGCCGTTGACGCCGCCCTTGGCGTTGATCTGGCCCATAGCCGCATCCACGCCCAGCTTGAGCTCGGCGCCCACGCCGGCCAGCGGGCCGCTGGTCGCGCCCGTGCTGCCGATGGTGATGGCCTTGGCCGTCAGGCCGTCCTGGGCATAGGCGTTGCGGATAAAAGCGGGGGCGGCGGCAAAAGCGGCGATTTGAGGGGCAAGCGAAAGGAAGCGGCGGCGAAACATCGCGAAGAATCTCCAAAGGGGGCGGCCGTGAAGGCCAAAAGGACAAGGCGTGCGGCCTTGCGGGACAGACCCGCCCGCTGACCGGTGCGATGACGCGCCAAACCAGCAGGGGAATCGTTTAACTCTAAACGAGTCTAGGTAGAAACCCTGACGAATTGATGACGCGGCAATGACGGCCGCGTGACGGTGCGCGATGGCCGGGCATGGCCCGGCGCGCTGCCGGTTTACCTGGCTTGAGCCTGGCCGGTGGCCTTGGCGAGAGCCGCTTTGGTGTGGGCGAGTTCGCGCTCAAGGTCGGCGCGCTCGCCGATTTCCTGCTCCAGGGCCTGGTTGACCTGCGCGAGGTCTTCAGCCGACTCCTGGATGCGGGTTTCCAGTTCGTCGGTCTTTTGCAATGCTTGCGCCACCTCGCCGGTCTGGACATGCGGCGGGACTTCCTGCTTGAGTACGGTGTTGATGATCAGCAGTTCCGCGGCTGATTGCTCCACCGTGTCTTTCACGGCTTCGTTCTGCCCGAGCGCGCGTTCGAGCGGGGTGGCATCAGAAGGGGCGGGAACGGCAGGTGGCTGCTGGGACATGTCAGTAGGCCTTAGTGAATGGAAGCAAGGTGGCTGCCGTAAGTGCCGTAAGCGGCTTGATGCAAAAGCAAGGGCTTACAAACAGCGAACAGCAAACGCGCTGGTGATTTTACCCGCTGGCCGCGCGCCGGGGCTTGTAAAGACTGGGCCCGATAACGGGGTATCCGCATGGCCTGGCTGCAGCTGTTCAGCGCGTTTTGGCGGGCGGGGCCGGCTTGGCCGGGCGGGGCGCGGAGGCCGGCGCCGAAGGCCCCGGGCTGAAGATCTTGCCCAAAGTTGCCCCCACGCGCGCGCCTATCGCCGTGCCCACGCCGGGCAGTACCGCCGTGCCGACCACGGCGCCGGCAATGGCGCCGCCGGGCACGGAGAATTTGACGTCTTCCAGCGGGCCGCTGACCGTCAGCGGGACGCCGACAACGCCGTCCACCAGGTCGACGGCAAATTCGGCCTCGATGCGCCGGTTGGCGATTTTGGCCTCGCCCGACGCAGTGAGCGACCCCGAAGCGGCCTTGAGCCCGGTATAGGTCACCACCATGCCCTGCGGTGTGTTTTGCGTGTCCAGCCGGCCGCTGACGCTGTCCAGCGGCGTCTGCCCGTCGTGCTCTTTGCCGGCGGTGCGGATGGCTTTGTCCAGGTCAAAGCGCAGCAAGGTGGACTTGCCCATGGTGAAAATCGTCTGGGTGTGCAGCGATCGCGCCAGCTCGCCCACCGTGTCGCCGTTGGCCGTGAGCGTGGTGTCCCCTGAGGCCCGGCCCCCGATGACGGAGCGGCGGTTAAAGGCCGCCATCATGCTCTCGACCTCGATGTCCCTGGGCTGCAGCTTGCCTTCCAGGTGCAGCCGGCCGCCTGCGCGGGTGTCCAGGCGGACGTCTCCGTGCAAAGTGCCGCCACCCACGTGGATGCGTGCTTCCCATTGGTCGTCCTGGCCGTTTCGGCTTAGGGTGAGCGTCGTGGCGTCTTTTGCGCCCGGCCGCCGCAGCTCGGCCGTGCGCGGCCGCCAGCCGGGGTCGAAATCCACTTCGCCGTCATACACAACGGGGATGCCGCGGCGCGAAACCCAGGTCAGGTCGCGAAACACAAAGCGCGCCAGCGGCAGTTCCTCGCCGCCTGCCTCCGGCGTTTCGCGGCCCTTCCCCAGGCCCCGCAAAGACAACTGGGGCACGGTGGCGCCCTCCAGGTCGGCCCGGTCTATCTTGATGCGGCGCTGCAACAGCGCAAAGAGGTCGGGATAGGCCGTGAGTTTTTTGACCACGATGGGCTGGGGCTGCTCGGTGGCGGCGTCTTCCATCACCACGGCGGGCGAAGGAAAAAGGCGCCAATGCAGCGCGCCCACGCGGACCTTGACGCCAAGCGCCGCTTCCAGCTCCACCGAAGCGCGCTGGGCCAGCTCCTCATCGGACGGCAGATACCGCAAGGCCGCTACCCAGGCGGCAACGATCAGAAGCAGCACAAGGCCCAGCCCCACCAGCCATTTGTGCCCGCGTTTCATCGAAGCGTGTCCTTCATCACTTCAGCTTAAAGGGCCGTGCCCGTGTAGCCGACGCGACAAGGGCCTCACCCTTTGTAGGCGGCAACCTTATAGTGAACGCTGAACAACCACCCATCCCTGGAACGATCATGCGCATCTGGCAACAACCCATCTCCGTTGAACTGCTCACCGCCGCCGGCGCCGATACCGCCATCACGCACCTGGGCATCGAATTCCTGGAGGTCGGCGACGACTTCATCCGCGCCCGCGTTCCCGTGGACCGCCGCACCGTGCAGCCTTACGGCCTGTTGCACGGCGGGGTGTCGGTGACGCTGGCTGAAACCCTGGGCTCCTGCGGTGCTGCGTTTGCGGCGCCCGAAGGGCATCGCGCCGTCGGGCTGGACATCAACGCCAACCACCTCAGGGGCACGACCAGCGGCTGGGTCACCGGCACGGCACGCCCGGTGCACATAGGCCGCAGCACCCAGGTGTGGCAAATCGAGATGACCAATGACGCGGGCGAACTGACCTGTGTGTCGCGCATCACCATGGCCATGCTGCTGCCAAGATAATTAATGGTCTTTCAGGGCTCCAGCCCATATCTGGTCTTGGCCATAAGCTCCTGAATTGATAGCAAAGTCGACTAGCGCAGTGCGCCGAAGCGCTCATCGACATCTGGGCATTTCACCCTCTTCGGATGTTTTGGTGATTTAGAAGGAACAAATCAGTTGTTCTATAAATAAGGCGGCTTGCCCACAATCCGTGTTCCTCTTCGAACACCCGCACCCAGCGCCCGCACCCTCGCCACCATGAACTTTCAGCAACTGCGTTCCATGCGCGAGGCCGTGCGGTGCAATTTCAACCTGACGGACGTCGCCAACGCCCTGCACACCTCGCAGCCCGGGGTCAGCCGGCAAATCCGCGAACTGGAAGAGGAACTTGGCATCGAGCTGTTTGTGCGCGCCGGTAAACGCCTGACCGGCCTGACCGAGCCCGGTGCCCATGTGCTGCCGATTGTTGAGCGCCTGCTGCTTGAAAGCAGCAACCTCAAAAAAGCCGGCCAGGAATTCGTGGGGCGCGAAAACGGGCTGCTGTCGATCGCTGCCACACACTCGCAGGCGCGCTATGCCATGCCCACGGCCGTACAGGAATTCCGCGCACAGTTTCCCGACGTGAAACTGCACTTGCACCAGGGCTCGCCCAAGCAGATCGCCGACATGCTGATTTCGGGCGAGGCCGATGTGGGCATCGCCACCGAAGCGCTGGGCGACTACCCGGAGCTGGTCGCCCTGCCCTGCTTTCGCTGGACGCATTCGGTGATCGTGCCGCCGGGCCACCCGCTGCTGGACAGCCCGCTCACGCTGGAGAGCCTGGCGCGGTTTCCGCTGATCACCTACGACACCGGCCTGACCGGCCGCACGCATATCGACGGCGCCTTCACGCAGCGGGGCCTGGCGCCCAACATCGTGCTGACGGCGATGGATGCCGACGTGATCAAGACCTATGTCCAACTCAACATGGGCGTGGGCATCGTGGCGTCGATTGCGTATGAGGCCGAGCGCGACACTGACTTGCGTGCGCTGGACGCCGGAAGCCTTTTCGGCATCAACTGGACCAAACTGGCGGTGCGGCGCGGCAGCTATTTGCGCGGCTATGTGTTTGCGTTTATCGAGTCCTTCGCGCCCATGCTGAACCGTGCGCTGGTGGAGAAGACCTTGAGCGATACGCCGGGCGCTGAAAGCTACGACATCTAGCTCCGCTACTCGTTACTCGGTCGCGGCGCGCGCCATGCGCTCACTCTTCCAGTACACATCGTCGCCGCCGTTCATGCGGTTCAGTACGCGCGACAGCACAAACAGCAAATCGCTCAGGCGGTTGAGGTATTGGCGCGGCGACTCTTTCAGCGGCTCGGCCGCGCCCAGCGCGACCACGGCGCGTTCGGCGCGGCGCGCCACGGTGCGGCACACATGCGCGAGCGACGCCGCACGCGAGCCCGCCGGCAAGATGAACTCGGCCAGGCGTGGCAGCTTCTCGTTGTGTTCAGCCAGTGCGTCATCCAGCAGCGCGACGGCCTCGGGCTTGAGCAGCTCGAAGCCGGGGATGGAGAGTTCGCCACCCAGGTTGAAGAGCTGGTGCTGTACCTCCACCAGCAGCTCACGCACACCCGGTGGCAACTCTTCACACAGCAGCACACCGATGTGCGAGTTCAATTCATCGACATCCCCCATGGCATGCACACGCAGGCTGTCTTTGGACACACGCGTGTTGTCGCCCAGGCCCGTGGTGCCGTTGTCGCCGGTGCGCGTTGCGATCTGTGAAAGTCTGTTGGCCATGGTGCGAAGCGCGATGAGGCGCGGTTAATGAGGACGGTGAATGTGCGTCAAGCCTCAGGCGTTACGCCGGGCAAGGAAATGTGTCGTCGTACGCCCTCATGTGAGTGAGGAAACACCCTGCAAAACTGCTGGCCGTGAGCGGCAGGCTGGGTTGCAATGGCCGCTTGTCAACTTTTGAAGGATTCCTCGCATGACCGTGCACACGACAGCAACACAACATCCAAAACATTCTATGCCCAGTATTCCCGGCTTCGAGTTGCGCAGCGTGCTCCTGGTCGCCGCATTGGCCGCAGGCGCCGCAGGCGCCGCGCGGGCCCAGACAGCCCCGCCCTCCGCCGCAAGCCCCACCAGCCCGCCATCGCAGATGGCGCCCTCGGGCACTTCAGGCACTCCCGGCAGCACAGGCGCTGTTCCGCAAAACCGCACCACCTCCAAGGACGTTGAGGCAGCCTTCGGCCGCGCTGACGCCAACAAGGACGGCAAGCTGGACCGCCAGGAAGCCGAGCACCTGCCGGCCGTGGCACTGCGTTTTGACCAGATCGACACCAACCACGACTCCTTTATCTCGCTGGCCGAACTCACCAAGGCCGCCATGGGCTCCTGACGAGCCGCGCGGGGCGAATACCGCCCCGCTTTTCACTTTCACGCATTCACGCAACCCTCGCGGCCCCGGCCGCGGGCTCCGGCGCTTTCAGTGGCAGAAACTATGTACACGTCGTAAACTGTGCCACCGACCCGGAGACAACCATGAACGCCCCCCTTCCCCAGCACCTGCTCCCTGAAATCCAGCAACGTGAGACACCCGCCGCGCTGATCGACGCGCTGAAAGCCCGCTTTACCGACCGCTGCTCGACGGCTTTGGTGGTGCGCGAACAGCATGGCCGCGACGAATCTTCGTTCGCCGCGCCGCCGCCATCGGCCGTGGTGTTTGCCGAAAGCACGCAGGACGTGGCCGACGCCATCAAACTGGCCAGCCAGTACAACGTGCCCGTCATTCCCTTTGGTGTGGGCACTTCGCTGGAAGGCCATTTGCTGGCCGTGCAGGGCGGCATCAGTGTCGACGTCAGCCGCATGAACAAGGTGCTGGCTATCAACGCGGAAGACCTGACCGTCACCGTGCAGCCGGGCGTGACGCGCAAGCAGCTCAATGAAGAAGTCAAAAGCACCGGCCTCTTCTTTCCGATAGACCCGGGCGCCGACGCGACCCTGGGCGGCATGAGTGCCACGCGCGCCAGCGGTACGAATGCCGTGCGCTACGGCACCATGCGCGAGAACGTGCTGGCGCTGGAAGTCGTCACCGCCGACGGCAACGTCATCCGCACCGGCACGCGCGCCAAAAAATCATCCGCCGGTTACGACCTCACGCGCCTCATGGTGGGCAGCGAAGGCACACTGGGCGTGATCACCGAAGTCACCGTCAGGCTCTACCCGCTGCCCGAAGCCATCTCGGCCGCGGTGTGCTCATTCCCGAGCATCGAAGCGGCCGTGCGCACCACGATTGAGATCATCCAGCTGGGCGTTCCGATCGCGCGCGTGGAACTCATCGACCACAACACCGTACGCATGGTGAACGCGCACTCCAAGCTCACGCTGCGCGAAGAACCCATGCTGCTGATGGAGTTTCACGGCTCCCCCAGCAGCGTGAAAGAGCAGGCCGAGCTGGTGCAGGAACTGGCCAGCGGCCACGGCGGCAACGCGTTTGAATGGGCCAGCACGCCCGAAGAGCGCACACGGCTCTGGACGGCGCGGCACAACGCCTACTTCGCCGCCATCCAGTCGCGGCCCGGCTGCCGCGCGATTTCAACCGACACCTGCGTGCCGATTTCGCGCCTGGCCGATTGCCTGCTCGAATCAGTGGCCGAAGTCGATGCCAGCGGTATTCCGTACTTCCTCGTCGGCCATGTCGGCGACGGCAACTTCCACTTCGGTTATTTGATCGACCCGACGATTCCGAAAGAGCGTGAAGTGGCCGAAGCACTGAACCACAAGCTGGTGAGCCGAGCACTGGCGCTGGAAGGCACCTGCACCGGCGAGCACGGCGTGGGCCTGCACAAGATGGATTTCCTGGTCACCGAAACCGGCGACGGTGCGGTCAACATGATGCGCACCATCAAACGCGCGCTCGACCCGAAGAACATCATGAACCCCGGGAAGATCTTCTCGCTGTCCTGAAGTTCTTACGGAGTTTCTTTCCCGCCCGCATCGGTCTTGCGGGCGCCGCGTATGTTCATCACGGCCAGGCAGAACTGCAGCGCGATCAGTGCATAGGCCTGGGCGTGCAAGCCCCAGGCCACCCACAACAGGTTGCTGAGCAGGTAGATCCAAAAACCCCAATGGCGTTTGCGTTTGCTGTTGGACGCCACCAGCCAGGCGGCCGTGACCGTGACTGCCATAGCGGGCCATTGAAGAAGATTGAGAAAGTCCATGCGTCGGGCTGGGCTGCAGAAGGTGTTGCGTGGTGATTGTTGAGCCGCATCACTTGCCCCACTGCCGGGTCACGGCCCCGACCCCCCGTAGGACGCGTTCGATACCCGCGTGCTCCGAGCTAGGCAGACACCGCTGGCGCCGAGAGGGTAAAAAAGAAGGTTGCGCCACGCCCCGCTTCCGAATGCGCCCAGACACGCCCCTTGTGCCGCGCCACCACCGCATGGACGATGGCCAGTCCGGTCCCCAGGCCCGGGAAGTCGTCCACCGCATGCAGGCGCTGAAACGGTGTGAAAAGCTTGTCGACATATGCCATGTCAAAGCCCACACCGTTGTCCCTGATCCACCACATCGGCACGCCGAACTCGTCGCAGCCTGAGCCGATCTCTATCTCCGCTGTCTCGCGTGTGGCGCTGAACTTCCAGGCATTGCTGATGAGGTGCCACACCACCACCGCCAACAGGCTGCGGTCGGCTTGCACCAGGCGCGTGGGCCTGGCAAAGAGCCTGACCTGGCGGCTCGGCTCTTGCGCGCGCAACTGTTTCACCAACGCCTCGACCAGCGCTGTGACGTCCACCGTCTGGACCCACAGGCTTCGGCTGGACACCCGCCCGAGCTCCAGCAAGGCATCTGCGCATGCATCGACCTGCTTCATCGCGCGTGTAATGCGGTGGATGAATTTGCGGCCTTGCGCGTCACCTGCGTCGGCGAGCCGGCGATCCAGCAATTCCCCGAAGTTGCCCACCGAGATCAGAGGCTGCCGCAGGTCGTGGGCCAACAGGCTCATGAAGGTGTTCTGACGGTCATTGGCCGCATTGAGTTCGAGCGTGCGCTCATGCACGCGCTGCTCCAGGTGATTGTTCAGCTCGGTGATTTCCGCGCGGGCAAGCGTGTTCCGGCTCATCTCCCGCCGCACGGACGCCACCAGCACGACAAACACCGCGACCGCCAGCCCGATGGTGACGATGAGCGATACCAGCATGGTGGAGCGGCCTTTTTCCAGCGCACCGGCCTGTTCACGATGCGGCAGTTGTTTTGCGCCTTCAATCTCCCGCCCCAGTTGCGAGATTTCCGGGGTCGCCGCGAAAGCTGTGCCTGTTGCGGTGGGACTCTCCAATGGCATGCCACCCGCCGAAGCCGCCGTTGCATCGGCCGTGGCCTGCCGCATGCCGGCCAGCGACGCATTCAGTGCCAGGATGCGCTGTTGCTGATGGGCTGCCAGGCGGTCCGCATCCTGGGTGAATGCGACGACGGAGCTGTAGGTATAGCCCGCCGAAGCCACCAGCACCACGAGCGTGCCGGCCATGGCCGCCATGACCTTGAGCTCAAGCGGCGAGATGCTGGCTTCGATACTGCCGGCCGGGATCTCGCGCAGCTGCGCGGCGATCACGCCCAGCCCCAGCGCCATAAAGGCCAGTGCGGTGTTGACAGCAACCGGAGGCAGCCAGACATCCGTGACCAGTTCGGCCGCACGCCAGAGGTAGCCCAGCAAGCTCACAGCACCGATGGCCGCGACCTGTCCACCGCACACATAGGCCAGCCAACCGGCGTGGCGGCACCGCACAAAACCCAGTCCTATGCCCAGCGTGAAGAAGATCCAGGCGCTGAAGGGCGACATACGGCCCGGGGTCGCGTTGTAAGCCGTGGCGGTGTCCCGAAAGAGCGCTTCGTCGATGCGCAGGTCAGTCGCAAAAAGGTACTCAGACAGTGTGGCCGCGCCGATGATGCTGACCGCGGCGGCCAGGCCATAACTCCAGTAGCGCATCTTTTTGTCGCGGCGGCGCAAACCGGCGAGAAGCGCCGCAGCAGACAGGTACAAGCCGACCGCCGTGTTGGGCTTCATCTGCACGGCGCCGGGGATCAGGCTTTTCAGGATGTCCACCTGCAGCGCCCAGCCCAAAAGGGCAACAAGGCCCACGAGCATCGACAAGCCGGCGGCGACCCATACAGTTTTCGCCCTGATGCGACTTGAATTCAACGTGCGTATGGCGGGGACCATTGCCTTTCTCTGGCGTGACCGGCGCGAGCCGCGCTGAAGCGCCGCCACTCAATCATCACAAGATGCTACTTTTTATTTGGTATTTTGAAGCTATTAACACTATTGGAGCATCTCACTCCTGAGAAAAAAGGCTAGGGGAAACACCCATCCCCCCTTGGGTGATCCTCTCGCGCGCGGCTGCTCGCGGCTATTTGCCGCCGCGCAGGCGCTCGATCAGGCCGTTCAGTTCGTCCATCGACGAGAACTGGATCGCCACCTCGCCCATGTCTTCGCGCTTGCCGTTGCGCTTGACCTGCTTTTTGACGCGCACTTCCACGTCGGCCATCAGCAGGTCGGCCAGTTCTTCTTCAACGCGGCGGGTGTCGCGTGATTTCTCCTTGGTGGCCTTCTGGGGCTTGAGCGAAAACTCGGCGCTGAGTTTTTTGACCAGGCTTTCGGCTTCGCGCACCGACATTTTTTTGGCGGAGATCTGGTTGGCGGCGGTGATTTGCGTCGCGCGGTCCAGGCCCAGCAAGGCGCGTGCATGGCCCATGTCCAGGTCGCCGGCCATCAGCATGGTCTGCACCGGCTCGGCCAGGTTCAGCAAACGCAGCAGGTTGGAGGCGGCGCTGCGCGAGCGGCCCACGGCCTGCGCGGCCAGCTCGTGCGTCAGGCCAAACTCCTTGACCAGGCGCTGCAGGCCGTGCGCTTCTTCGAGCGGGTTGAGGTCTTCGCGCTGGATGTTTTCAATCAGCGACATCGCGGCGGCGGATTCGTCGGGCACGTCGCGCACCAGCACCGGCACGCTGTCCAGGCCGGCGAGTTTGGCGGCACGGAAGCGCCGCTCGCCGGCGATGATTTCGTACTTGCCGTCGTTGGCGCCCGACGTCAGCCGGCGAACCAGGATGGGCTGCATGATGCCCTGCACCTTGATGGATTCGGCCAGCTCGTAGAGCGCGCCTTCGTCCATGCGTGTACGCGGCTGGTACTGGCCGGCGACCATGTCGCTAAGACGCAGCGAAGCCGGCAAACCGGGGCTGTTGGCCGTGCTGCTGGCGTTCTCTGCATCGGTCGCGGTCTCGCTGACCTTGGGACCGAGCAATGCTTCGAGTCCGCGGCCCAGGCCCTTGGGTTTTTTGGTGACCATGGTTTTCTTTTCTTTCAATATGTCATTGTTCAGGGGGGCGTGAGATTGCCGCCCAGCGACTGCAGCACGCCGCGCCAGAGGGCGTCGCGCTCTTCATAAGGTTGTACGTCCTGTTTGCCGCTGGCCTGTTCCCAGACCGACGTCATGACCATCACGATGCCGGTGGAGGGCTGCACATACACGGTCTGGCCGTGGATGCCCTGCATGGCGAAAGTGCGCTCGCGCAAAGGCATCAGCCAGAACTGGTAGCCATAGCCGAAATACGGTGTGGCCTTGCGCGGCTTGAATGCCGGCGGCTGGCGTGCCGGGTCGGTGGCATCGAGCAGGTAGTCGAGCGGCAGGACTTGCGTTGCGCCGGGTTTGCCGGTAGCTTTGTCGATGGCGCGGCCGTCATTGGCCAGTAACTGGCCCAGCCGGGCCCAATCGCGCAGGCTGGCGTTGAAGCCGCCAAATGACTGCTCCTGCCCATCGCTGGAAATGCGCCAGAAGGCATCGTGTTCAGCGCCCATGGGTTGCCACAACCACTCGGTAGTGAGCTCAGCCATGTTCTTGCCAGCGGCCGCTGTCAGCACGCGGCCCAGCACGTCGGTCTCTGCGCTGGCATAGACAAATTTTTCGCCGGCGGCCGAATGACGGTCAGTGATGCTGCGCAGAACATCTACCGGCTTGCCCGCGCCTGCTGCCCCGGCGGAGGCACGCGACAGACGCGCGATGTCGTCCTTGCCGTCGTAGCGTTCGGTGAACGTCAGGCCCGAGCTCATGCGCAGCAGCTGCCGAACGGTAGTGGCACCGTAAGGGGTGCCGGCAAGTTCTTTGACGTACTTCTCGGCGGGGTCGTCGAGCGATGCGATCATCCCCAGCGAGAGCGCCTTGCCGAGCAGCAGCGAGGTGACGCTCTTGGCCATGGAGAAGGACAAAAAGCGTGCGTCATCCTTGCGGCCGTAGCGATAGTGCTCGGCGACGATCTCGCCGTTTTTCAGGACCAGCAGGCCGGTGGTGCGCTGGTGGTCCAGGAAGTCGGTCAACGCGTAGCCCGTGCCCTTGTAGCGGTAGGCAATGGACGCCGGGCTGGCCGCGCGCGGCAGGGGGCTGGCTTCGGCCGGGCGCGCGACAGCACGGACCTGTACACCGTGCACCTTGTCCATGGCCGACCAGGAACCGACGCGATAAGGATTGCTGTACCAGGTGCCACTGTTGCCCAGCGGGTAGCCCTGCGCCTTGCCGAGCAGCTGTTCATCGGGCTCGGCATGCAGGGAAGCACTCGCCCAGGCCGCCAGCACCATCAGGGCGATTTGCAGGCAGCGCGCGCGCGGGCGTTGGTCAAAAAAGGACGCCATGGCAAAGTTAGGGGCTGGGGGTGATGTTGGGTGAAGGCTCAATGGCCGGGGACGTCAGCTCCTTGAGCTGAAGCAGCCGCAGGTAAGCTTCGGGCCAATCGGCCAGGCCGCTGTCGGCGTTGAGGTGGCCACGCGGGCCGGCGTCCACAAAGCTCGAGCCCCAGGACGCCGCGAACTGCCGCGCCCGCCCTGCCTGGCAGAACGGGTCGTCGCTGCTGGCGAACACCACGCTGTCAAACGGCAGTTTTTGCAAAGGTATCGGCGCCCAGCTGGGCAGCATCTCGCGCACGTCGTCGCGTTCGACGTCGGGCGGTGCGACCAGCAGCGCACCCTTGACGCGATGGACGTTTCTGGAATGAGCCGCCCAGGCCACGGTCAGCATGCAGCCCAGGCTGTGGGCGACCAGCACCGCGGGTTCGTCGCAGGACAGCAGCACCTCTTCCAGGCGCGCCGTCCAGTCGCCGCGCAGCGGGTGCATCCAGCTGTGCTGTTCCACGCGGGTGTAGCCGTCGGCCTCTTCCCACAGGGTTTGCCAATGGCCGGGGCCACTGCTTTTCCAGCCGGGAAGGATGAGGACGGTGCGGGGGTTCATGATGGCAGAAAGGATTTTGCTATGATTTTTATAGCGACAAGTTCATATAGCGTATGGGCTACGGGCACTATTTACTTAAAAAAGGCGAGTAGATTCACATCGCCTTGATGCGGTCGACCATTTCTTCAGCAAAGGTAATAAAAGCCTGCGCGCCCTTGGAGGCCGGGTCAAACACCACGCCGGGCAGGCCATAGCTGGGCGCTTCGGCCAGGCGCACGTTGCGCGGGATCACGGTGTTGAACACCTTGTCGGCAAAGTGCTCCTTGAGCTGGTCGCTCACCTGCTGCTGCAGCGTGATGCGCGGGTCGAACATCACGCGCAGCAGGCCGATGATCTGCAGATCCTTGTTGAGGTTGGCGTGCACCTGCTTGATGGTGTTGACCAGATCCGTCAGGCCCTCGAGCGCAAAGTATTCGCACTGCATGGGCACGATCACACCGTGCGCGCAGCACAGGCCGTTCAGTGTCAGCATGCTGAGCGAGGGCGGGCAATCAATCAGCACGAAATCGTATTGGCTGTCGACCTCGGCCAGCGCGAGCTTCAGGCGCTTTTCGCGGCGCTCAACATCGACCAGTTCAACCTCCGCGCCGGCCAGTTCGCGGTTCGCGCCCAGCACGTCGTAGCCGCACTTTTCACTGTGCACACGCGCCTCCAGCACCGAGGCGGATTCGAGCAACACGTCGTAGACCGTCATCTCCAGCTGGCGTTTGTCGACACCCGAGCCCATGGTGGCATTGCCCTGCGGATCCAGGTCGATCATGAGCACACGCTGGCCGACTTTGGCCAAGCCTGCCGCCAGATTGACCGTTGTGGTTGTCTTCCCTACCCCGCCCTTTTGGTTGGCTACGCAGAATATTTTTGCCATCAGTTTCTTTTAATTGTTGTGAGGGAGTTACTTGGAGACGGCCAGTTTCAAGCCAAAGCCAATCAGGAAGACACCCGCCAGCTTGTTCAGAACCGAGGTGATTTTGGGGTTGGCGCGAATGCGTTCGGCCAGGTGGTAGGTGATCATCACCGAGGTCAGGCCATACAGGAAAGTCAGCCCGGCAATCGTGGCCGCCATCACGGCGAAAGTCTTCAGCCCCTGATGCTGGGCCGGATCGACAAACAGCGGGAAAAAGGCCATATAGAACACGATGGCCTTGGGGTTCAGCAAGGTGATCATCATGGCCTGTTGAAAGTAGTGCCGAGGCTTGATATTAAGCAGCGGCGCATCGCCGGGCTTGGCCATCAGCATCTTGATGCCCAAAAAGGCCAGGTAAATAGCGCCCGCCCACTGGACGATATGAAAAGCCGTCGGGTACGCCGCCATGATGGCCGACACCCCGGCTACTGCCGCCCAGAGCAAGACCTGGTCGCCGGCGATCACGCCGAAAGTCGCACCCAGGCCGCCCGCGATGCCGCCCTTGCTGGTCGAAGTGATCAGCGCCAGGTTGCCCGGGCCGGGAATCAGCAAAAACACAATGATGGCGACGACAAAAGCACCGTAGTCGGCGATGCCGACGAATGAGCCCAACATGGAGATTCTCCAGAAAGTAGAGAGAAGAAGGAACCGAGTTTACGACAGGGGTGTCCGGCTGAAACGCCAAACCGACCCGGTTAAGGCCGATTTGGTGTCTGCGGAGGTTTCTTTTTGTGCCCGAACAACGGGCCGGGCGAAGATTCTGTGCCCGTGCCGGTTTTCAGGTCGGCGTGGCGGCGGGTTTCGCCCTCATCCAGACAATGCAGCGCTCGGCATCCAGCCCAGGAACCTGCAGTTGTTCCACGTGAAACACTTCGACGCTGGCTGGCAAGGCGGCGATTTCGTCGGCCGGGTGCTTGCCCTTCATCGCCATCCAGGCACCTTGAGGCGCCAAGGCGTTAGCCGACCAGTTGGTGAAATCTGCCAAGGAAGCGAAGGCCCGGGAGCAGATCACGTCAAACGGCGTGGCGATGGTTTCGACCCGGGCATGCAGACCGGAGAGCTTAGGCAGCTTCAAAGCCAGCGCCGCCTGCTTGATGAACGCGGCTTTTTTGGCCACCGTATCCACGCAAGTCACCGCCACATCGGGGCAGCAGATGGCAATCACGACACCCGGAAGTCCGGCGCCGGAACCCACATCCAGCAACCTGGCGCCCTGCCCCAGCCCGGCTTTCTCCAGATAACGCCGCAGCGGAAGGATGGCCGCCAGGCTGTCCAGCAGGTGGTGCGTCATCATTTCAGCCGGGTCGCGCACGGCCGTCAGGTTGTAAACCCTGGTCCATTTGCCGATCAGGTCCTGGTAATCCAGCAGCTGGGCGACCTGGGCATCGCCCAAATCCAGCTGCAGCGCCTTCAGGCCGGCGCGCAATTCCTGTTCACCGGCCCGCATCAGGCTTGGGCTTTTTCGTTGGAAGTGTCGGTAGCCTGAAGCGGAACCGTGTTTTTCCAGAGGTTCTTCTTCAGGTGCACCAGCAGCAAAGACACCGTCGCCGGGGTAATGCCCGAGATGCGCGAGGCCAGCCCCAGGGTTTCGGGCCGGTGTTTGGCCAAAGTCTGGCGCGCCTCAAAACTCAGTGCCGGCACCTGCAGGTAGTCCAGGTCGGCCGGCAGTTTCAGGTTTTCGTAATGCGCGGCCCGCTCGACTTCTGTCTTTTGCAGGTCGATATAGCCGGCGTACTTGGCCGTGATCTCGATCTGTTCGATCACGCTTTTGGCCATGTCGTCGCTGGCCGCCGCTTCGGCAGCGAGTTCGGGGTTGGCGTACTTGCCCTCTTCCAGCGACATCAGCCCGGCGTAGTTCACGTCCGGGCGGCGAAGCAGGTCAAGCAGGTTGTACTCGCGCTCGATGGATTTGCCCAAAACGCGCTCGGCCTCTGCCACCGGCAGGTTGTTCGGGTTGACCCAAATCGCCCGAAGCCGGGCTGTTTCACGTGAAACAGTGTCGCGTTTTCGGTTGAAGGCGTCCCAGCGGGCGTCGTCCACCAGCCCAAGTTCCCGGCCTTTTTCGGTCAGGCGCATGTCGGCGTTGTCCTCACGCAGCATCAGGCGAAACTCCGCCCGGCTGGTGAACATGCGGTAGGGCTCGGTCACGCCCTTGGTAATTAGGTCGTCGACCAGCACGCCGAGGTAGGCTTCATTGCGCGCTGGCAGCCAGGCCTCTTTGCCTTGGCATTGCAGCGCGGCATTAACACCGGCGAACAAACCCTGCGCGGCCGCCTCTTCATAACCGGTCGTCCCGTTGATCTGCCCGGCAAAGAATAGCCCCCCAATGGCCCGGGTCTCAAAGCTGGATTTGAGCGCCCGCGGGTCAAAGTAGTCGTACTCGATGGCGTAACCGGGCCGAAGGATATGGGCGTTTTCCATCCCGGCCATGGAGCGCACCAGCTCGTACTGGATGTCAAAAGGCAGGCTGGTCGAGATGCCGTTGGGGTAGATCTCGTGGGTGGTCAGGCCCTCGGGCTCCAGGAAAATCTGGTGGCTTTCCTTGTCGGCAAAGCGGTTGATCTTGTCTTCCACGCTCGGGCAATAGCGCGGGCCAATGCCGTCGATCTTGCCGGTGAACATCGGGCTGCGGTCAAATCCCGAGCGGATGATGTCGTGGGTACGCTCGTTGGTATGGGTGATCCAGCAAGACATTTGCCTGGGGTGGGCGATGCCCCCGCCCATAAAACTGAACACCGGAACCGGCCCTTCGATACCGCCGGGCATGCCGTCGCCGGGTTGTTCGGTGCATTTGCTGAAGTCGATCGAGCGGCCGTCAATGCGCGGCGGCGTGCCGGTTTTGAGTCGGCCCTGCGGCAGCTTGAGTTCTTTGAGCCGTGCCGAGAGCGACACCGCCGGCGGGTCGCCCGCCCTGCCGGCCGCGTAGTTGTTGAGCCCGACATGGATCTTGCCGTCCAGAAAAGTCCCGGCCGTCAGCACCACGGTGCGCGAGCGGAAACGGATGCCGACCTGCGTGACGGCGCCCACCACCCGGTCGCCCTCCACCATCAGGTCATCGACCGCCTGCTGGAACAGCCACAAATTAGGCTGGTTCTCCAGCTTGCGGCGGATGGCCGCCTTGTACAAAATCCGGTCGGCCTGCGCCCGGGTGGCGCGCACGGCCGGGCCCTTGGAGCTGTTGAGGATGCGAAACTGGATGCCGCCTTCGTCGGTGGCCAGCGCCATCGCGCCGCCCAGGGCATCCACCTCTTTGACCAGGTGGCCCTTGCCGATACCGCCGATGGACGGGTTGCAGCTCATCTGGCCGAGCGTCTCGATGTTGTGCGACAGCAGCAAAGTCTTGCAGCCCATGCGCGCCGAAGCCAGGGCAGCTTCGGTGCCGGCATGGCCGCCACCGACCACGATCACGTCAAATTCTTGGGGGTAAAACATATCCAACCTTTGGGTCTTGCGACCAACTACTCACTTGCTAACTCTCGATCAATTCCGTGGCCAGGCCCATGCCCCGCGCCACCTGCGCCTGGCGCCTGTCCGCCGTGACGAACAGGTCCACCCGGCTGGCCAGCGCGCTGCCCACATGCAGGGCGTCCATGCCGCGCAAAGGGCCCTGCTCCATCGCGGCAAACGCAAAGCGCTCGACATGTGAGTCGAGTGGAACCAGCGTCATGTCGGCCACATCACGTTGCGCGGCGGCCAAGGCTCGGTCAAATTCCGGTGCCGGAAGGCTGCCGTCGCGCCGCCGCCGGAGCAGTGCCGAAGCCACCTCGGTCTTGCAATGTGCAGCCACCAGCAATTCGCTGGCCGCCTCAAACAACATCAGTACCCGGTCGCGGCCAGCCTCGCTGGCGTAGCGCTTGGTCAGCGCCGACGCGTCAAACATCAGCCGCGCTTCGCCGTCGCGCGCCACCGCGCGGGTGGCGCTGCCTGTGGACTGCGCCACATAGGCCGCCTGCAAGCGCTTCACCATGGTGATTCATTCCGCTCGTCCAGCACCGCTTGCGACAGCGACACGCCGGGCGGCAAAACGACGGGCTCGAAGGGCGTTTTCCAGCTCGGTACCTTGGCCGCGTCTTCTTCGGCCTTCAGGGGCACCAGCTCGGCCACCGGCTTGCCGTGCCGGAGTATGCGGACGGTTTCGCCCTGTTCGACCAGGTCAATCATGGCTGAGGCGTGAGCGCGGAACTCGCTCAGGGGTATGGTGTGCATTTTGTACAAATTTCAGTGTTTTGTACATTTTAGCGGGTTCGTGCTTGCAAGGCACTCAGCACGCAGTTTTTCACCCCATACCCTGTGGTGAAATCAACCCATGACCGCCCCCCAAAAACTCCTCATCTTCGCCGGCAGCACCCGCCAAAACTCCTTCAACCGCAAACTGGCCCACGTCACCGCCGCCCTGGCGCGCGCCAGCGGCGCCGAGGTCACTCACATCGAGCTGGCCGACTTTGACATCCCCATGTACAACGCCGACCTTGAAGCCAGGGGCACGCCGCCCGACGTGATGAAACTCAAGCAGCTGATGTACGACCACCCGGCCTGGATCATCTGCTCGCCCGAATACAACGGCAGCTACACCGCCCTGCTGAAGAACACCATCGACTGGGTGTCCAGCCCCGTCAAGAGCGACCCGGCCTGGCACGAAGGCTTCAAGTCTTTCACCGGCAAAGTGGTCGGCGTGCTCAGCGCCTCGCCCGGCGCACTCGGCGGTCTGCGTTCGCAAAGCCACCTAGTGCCGCTTTTGCTCAATGCGCAATGCTGGGTCGCGCCCAAGGCATTTGCCCTGGGCCGCGCCGGGAGCGCTTTTGACGCGGACGGCAGCCTGCTGGATGAAGCACATCTCAAAAATGTGCAGGCTGTCATCGACCAGGTGCTGTTTGCCTCGCAACGCCTCGCCGCATGACCGCCCGCCCGAACCGCTGGTTGTGCACCCTGGCGGTTTTTTTCTTTGCGTCATGCGCTTGCGCCATGGACGTGGAGATCAGGGAGCCCTATATCTTTCTGTCGGGCAAGGTGACCGGCAATGAACAGCGGGTCTTGCAGGCCGCGATAGAGCAACACCCCGGCATCACGACGGTGGTGCTCAAAAACTCCTCGGGCGGGGACGCCCGGGCCGGCTATGCCACCGGCGAATACATCCGTGAAAAAGGCCTGGCGACTTTGCTGTCGGGCTATTGCCGTTCGTCGTGTTCGCGCATGTTTTTGGGCGGCGCCACACGCGCCTATTCCGACGACCAGCCGCTCGAAAGAACGGTCGTGGGCTTCCACGGCAACTATGCGCCGGACGGCAGCCTGCAACAGGCGCGCATGCCGGCGCTGAAAGCCTGGATCATCAAATACAGCGACGGCAAAGCCAATCCCCAGCTGGTAGAGCAGTGGGTCAACCTGTCCAGCCACAACGGCTTCGCCTATTTCTATCACCCCCAAGTGCCTGGCATCGGCCCCGACGGCGTGATGCTGTGCCAGGGCAGCGAAGACCCGAAACTGCGCAAGGAGCTGTGCGCAAAACCGCAACAGGGCGATGCGCTGGCCAACGGGATCGTGACCACGCTGGAGATTGCAAAGATACCCCGGTGACCGCCGCGTTAATTTGCGGCCAGCGCCCGTGCCCGCTCCATCGCCCCAGCCTTGGTCGCCGCCAGCGCTTCGGGCGGCACCAGCGTCGGTGAGGCGCTGATCTCGGCCGTCACCGCAATATCCAGAAACCGCAGCCAGCGCCGCATATACGGCTTCTGGAAATCCGACTCGTCTTCATCCGGCCGCAGCGGATACGCCCCCGCGCTTGAATACACCAGCGTCGCACGCTTGCCGGGCAGCAGCGCCTGGTAGCCGGCTTCCCGCGACCAGCGCCAGTTTTGCCCCGGCAGCGTCACCACGTCGATGAAATGCTTGAGCCGGTAAGGGATGCCGAAATTCCACATCGGCAGGCTGAAAAGATAACAGTCCGCCGCGTTGAAGCGCTGCGACACCGCCACCGCGCGCGCCCACAGCGCCTGCTGCGGGGCGGTCGCATTCTGCGCGCGCAGCACCGCAAATTTCGCGGCAATCATGTCGGCATCAAAGGGCGGCAGGTCGATGTCCCAGACATTAATCGTGTCCACGGTGTCGTCAGGGTGCGCCTGGCGATACGCCTCCAGCCAGGCCGTAGCGACAGCGATGGACGTCGATGCGGCCTGCATCGGAGAGGCTTCGATATAAACGAGATGCGTCATGCGTTTCTCCTTGTCATGCCAGCCGTCACGCCGTGCCGTCCAGCAGGCGCAAGCCCACCATGCCGGCCACCACCAGCGCCACGCAGACCAGGCGCAGCGCCGATGCGCTCTCGCCCATCCAGAGAATGCCGATCACAGTCACACCGACCGAGCCAATGCCCGTCCAGATCGCGTAGGCCGTGCCCACCGGCAGCGTCTTCACGGCATGCGTCAAAAAGAAAATGCTGGCGCCGGCCGCGGCCACGCCCAGCAGGCTGGGCCACAGGCGCGTCCAGCCTTCAGAGGATTTGAGGAACAAGGCCATTGCGATTTCGACAATGCTTGCGGCGAGTAAATAGAGCCAGGCCATAGTGGGTCTTTCTTTCGGGAATAGGTTCTAGGATTGATGAGCCGACAGCTTAGGTTTACGATTACCCATAGGCAAGTACGCACCTTCTGGTAACCATGACAATTCCCTCCGACCCCTCCACCGATAGCTCAACTGTGTTTAGCCAGGCCTGCCCGTCGCGCCAGGCGCTGGAGCTGGTTGCCAGCAAATGGGCGTTACTGGTCATCCCGGCATTGGCCGAGGGCCCGGTGCGCAACAACGAACTGATGCGCAAGATCGAAGGCATCTCGCAAAAAATGCTGACGCAAACACTGAAGGAACTGGTACGCAACGGCCTGGTGCTGCGCGCCGACCACCAGACCGTGCCGCCGCATGTCGAATACCGGCTCAGCACGCTCGGCGAGTCACTGAGCGAAACCCTGATCCCGCTGGACAACTGGGCCGAGCGAAACCACCAGAGCCTGAAGGCCGCACGCGAGCGCTTTGACGCATCGTTCAATTAACAAGGCCTTGCGTCCAGCGCAGGGCTTACCCTCGTTAGCGGAATCACGTAGCTCCGCAGCGCCCCCAGCGTCCTATATTGGGCTTCACGACAACGACACGGAGACATGACATGACACAGCCAAGCTCGCGCCGCAGCGCACTTCAACTCGGCCTTAAAACCACCGGCGCACTGGCCGCGGTGTCGGCCTTTCCCGGCCTGCTCAGCTCGGCCCACGCGCAGCCTGCCTGGCCCAGCAAGCCGATACGCCTGCTGGTGCCCTTTGCGCCCGGCGGCAGCTCCGAGATCGTCGCGCGCTCGACCGCCAACGAGCTCACCAAAAGCCTGGGCCAGACGGTGTTCGTTGAAAACAAACCCGGCGCCAGCGGCAACATCGCGATGCAGGACTGCGCCGCCTCGACCGACGGCCACACCATCATCCTCGGCCACATCGGCACCATGGCGGTCAACCCCTTCATCTTCGACAAACTGCCTTTCGACACCAACAAGGACTTCAAGCCCATCTCGTTGCTGGCCAAGGTGCCCAGCCTCTACGTCGTCAATGCCAGCGTGCCGGCCAACAACCTCAAGGAATTCATCGCGCTGGCCAAGGCCAAGCCCGGCCAGCTCAATTACGGCTCGGCCGGCAACGGCAGCGCCGGCCACCTGGCGTTTGAATATCTGAAGATGGCGACCAACACCTTTGTGCTGCACGTGCCCTACCGCGGCACCGGCCCGCAACTCACCGACCTGCTGGCCGGCCGGCTGGACGCCGCCAGCGTGGGCGCGCCGGCCATCCTGGCGCATATCAAGTCGGGCAAGCTGCGCTGCATTGCCACCGGCACCAAAGAACGCCTGCCGCAGCTGCCCGATGTGCCCACCGTGGCAGAAAGCGGCTACCCCGGTTTTGAAATGACGCAGTGGTACGGCCTCAATGCGCCGTCCAACATGCCGCAAGCCAACATCGACCGCATCGCCGAAGCCTGCAACAAAGCCATGCGCAACCCGCAAGCGACCGAACGCCTGCGCGGTGACACGGCCCTGCCGATTGGCGACACACCGGCGCAGTACGGTGCCTTTATCAAAACCGAGCAGGCGCGCTGGAAGGAAGTGGCGGCGCGCGCAAAAATCAAACCGGACTGATCGCAAAACCAAGGCGGCGGTTGGCAGCGCGAGCGACAATACAGGTCTGCCGCCGGCCCCCGCGCCGTCTTTCAGCATCCAATCGGGCTCCAGCCCAATAAGTGCATGGGCGAGCAGCTACTTTTTTAATAGCAATCCATTGCCATGAACTGCCGACCCGGCTGCGGCGCCTGCTGCATCGCGCCCTCCATCAGCTCCGCCATTCCTGGCATGCCGCACGGCAAGCCGGCCGGCGTGCGCTGCGTGCAGCTGGACGAGGCTAACCGCTGCCTAATCTTCGGCCGGCCGGAAAGGCCTGCGGTGTGCGGGCAACTCATGGCGTCTGCCGAGATGTGCGGCGCCGATGCCTCAACGGCGTTGGCCTGGCTGACGCAGCTCGAGCGGGCTACTGCGCCGCCCACCATCGGCTGAAGAGCGGGCCAATCAAACCCGCGATGCTGTTGGGGAGCGACCCTAAACACCCCCAAGATGTCGCCTGCAAATGCCTCGCCAACAATCCCTTCACTCCGCCGACACCATGGTCAAAGCTCTGCTTACAAAAACTATTTTCTGTTTTGCAATGGTTGGTTTGTTGACTCTAGCCAGCTGCAACAAAGAGGAAGAAATTCCTCATGCAGCAACTCTGGATCGGACAGCGCTCATGGCGGTCGCATTTCCGGACTGGAAGGCATCTGACGGTAAAACTATTCAGGCCATTGAGCTGCCCATCAACAGCGGCGGCAAGCAGGCACCCACCGGATCCAAAACCAGATCGGAAATTCTTCCGCTCTACGTGGTGAGATTGAATGAGTCTCAGGCTGTGATGCTCACACAAGCACTCGCAGTTGACAGCAGCGGAGAGGCGCTTGCGTGTCACGCCTGTCCAGGATATGTCGGCGCGTACTCCTTCACCCGCTACCCCGCCGGTTGGCGACTGACCGCGCGGCAGGATGCGGTAACCACCGTCGGACTTGAAGGTACTCTAGGTAAAACCCAAATCGTTCGCTTCGGGGAAAACGGATTCTTGTTCTCGGCAAATTGGGGCAGTTGCTGGCAGGGCTACTGTGGTCAATGGTTGGCGCTATTGAGTTTGCAGCCTGATCGGGCGATACCGTATGCACCTGACTTACTACTTTCAGCCGAGAATACTGGTGCTCATGAAGAGTGCGACTCCAGCCCAGGTTCTGCAGCTATCAGCGACCCCGTCCACCCATGTTTCGACGTAAAAGGCACCTGGAAAATTCAGGGCGACCGGCTTGTCGCGAACTTTCTGGGGCACCGCACTGACTTGGACCCTGACGGCAAACAACTTCCAACAAAGACCATCAATCAGCGAGCGATTTACCGCGTTGAAAAAGAAAGACTTGTTCTTGAGAGCGGTGAAAACCCCGTACCCAACAATTGGTAGCAGGGCGTGGATATTTGGAGAACCGGACAGTCTTGACACGGACGCATTTCAGCCCGACGTATCGCTGATCGACTTCAACCGCGCCGCCGAGTTGATCTCGATGCGCCGGTAACGCAGATTCACCGCCCCTAACGCCACCAGCGCCTTGAGCTCCTTGGACAGCGTCTGCCGGCTGATGCCCAGCATCATGGCCAGCGCCTCCTGCGACACCGGCACCACCGGCCGCGCCTTGGGAGACAGCGTGGCGTCGCCGCGCGACAGCAGCAGCAGGCGGCGCGCCACGCGCGCGCGGGTTGAGCGCAGCGCCGCGTCTTCCACCATGCCGTAAAGCGATCGCACGCGCGCGGCCAGCAGCCCGGCGATCGCCCGCGCAAACGGCGCGCCCTGCATCAGCGCGGCAAAGGCCTGCTGCGGCACTACCAGCACTTCCACCGCCGACTGCGCCGTGGCGTCATGCGTGCGCGGCTCGCCGTCCATCAATGAAATCTCGCCGATCCAGTTGCCGGCCTCCAGCACCACCAAAATGGCCTCGCGTCCGTCCTCCCGCAGCGACGAAATTTTCAGCAGGCCACCCAGCAGCCCGTAAAACCCGCCGGGCGCATCGCCCTGGCGAAACAGCATCTCGCCCGGCCGCAGGCGCAGCACCTCGCTGGAGGCCAGCAGCGCCTGCCGGTCCGCCAGCGGCAGTGCGCCAAACCACGGGTTGGCCGACATGCGGGCCATCATGGAAGGAGCCAGGGACGGTGAAGATGAAGGTGTCGCGGGAACGATAGGCATGCGGTCAATTGTCAAATTTTTGACAGTTCCCCGTCAAGCACCCACGTATCGTGAGTAGTTCGTGCCGCAGAGCACCTTGTTCATGCAAACCAAAGGAGACAAACCATGCATATTCCTTCCCTCAAAGAAGTTGTCAGCGCTGAAGAATGGCAACTTCGCTGCGACCTCGCCGCCTGCTACCGCCTCGTCGCCTTCTATGGCTGGAGCGACCTCGTCTTCACCCACATCAGCGCCAAGCTGCCCGAGTCGGTCTCTGGTGCGGGCAATCACCATTTCCTCATCAACCCCTACGGCCTGATGTTCGACGAGATCACGGCCTCCAGCCTCGTCAAAGTCGACGGCCAGTGCAACAAGGTGATTGACTCGCCCTTCCCGGTGAACCCGGCTGGCTTTGTCATCCACAGCGCCGTGCACGAAGCGCGTGCCGACGCCGGCTGCGTGCTGCACACCCACACGCGTGCCGGCGTGGCCGTCAGCGCGCAAAAGTGCGGCGTGCTGCCCATCAGCCAGCAGGTCACTTTCGTATTGGCCTCGCTGGCGTATCACGAGTACGAAGGCGTGGCCTTCCGCGACGACGAAAAGCCGCGCCTGCAGGCCGACCTGGGTAGCGCCAACTTTTTGATGCTGCGCAACCACGGCCTCCTCGTCGTCGGCAAAACGATTGCCGACGCCTTCCTCAGCATGTACACCTTTGAAAACACCTGCCGCATCCAGCTGGATGCCCAAGCCGGCGGCGAACTCACGCAGGTGAACCCGCTCATCGTCAAAGGCGTGGCCGAAGCCATGCGCGTGCAGACGGGCGGCATGGGCGGCGCTTTCGTCTGGCCTTCGCTGATCCGCAAGCTCGACAAACTCGACGAAAGCTACAAGTCATGAGCGGCTCACCGGTTGTTGCGCAACTGCTGATCGTCGCGCTAGCGCTGGTGATGCTGGGCCTGGGCCTCACGCTCAAGGTCGAAGACTTCACCCGCCTGCTCAAATATCCCAAGGCCGTGGTGGTGGCGCTGGTGTTGCAGGTCATCGTGCTGCCCGTGGCCTGCTACGCCATCATCGTGCTGCTCAATGTGCCGCCGCTCTTCGCGGTGGGGCTGATGCTGCTGGCGGCCTCGCCCGGCGGCATTTCGGCCAACCTGTTCAGCCACCTCTTCGGCGGCAACGTGGCGATGAACATTTCGCTCACCGCCATCAACACGCTGCTGTCCATCGTCACCATGCCGGTGATCGCCAACTGGGCCATCAACACCTTCGCCAAAACCGGCCAGGTCGTGCCGCTGCAATTCGGCAAGGTGGTAGAAGTGATCGTCATCGTGCTGGTGCCGGTGGCCGTCGGCATGTGGCTGCGCACCGTCAAACCCGGCTGGGCCGCGCGCAGCGAGAACCCGACCAAAATCTTCAGCATCATCGTGCTGGTGGTGGTGGCCGTGGGTGCGGTGGTCAAAGAATGGCAGGCGCTCAGCAGCGGCTTCGCGGCCATCGGCCCTGCGGTGCTGGCCTTTAATCTGGTGAGTTTGCTGGCGGGGTATTACGTCGCGCGCGCCACCGGGCTGGACAAACCGATTTCGACCGCCATCAGCTACGAGATCGGCATCCACAACGCGACGCTGGCGATCTTTATCGCGCTGGCGGTGCTGAACAACGTCCAGCTGGCTCTGCCCGCGGCGATCTATTCATTCAGCATGTATGCCACGGCCACGCTGTTTGGGCTGCTGGTGCTCAAACGCAAAGCCGCGCCCCTGGCAACTGCCAGCGCTTAACACCGGTTAGCGCTACGCCGGCACCACCGTCAAGGTGGGCGGCGCGGTGCTGTCGGACGGTGGCGGCGTGATGTCGCCCTCGTCCACGGTCAGCTCCTTGCGGGTCATGCGCACATCGCCAAAGATGGTGGCAAAGGCCACGTCTTTGGCATCACGCCCGGTGCCCACGCGCACCAGCCGGTCAATCGGCGCCATGCGTGTCGGGTCAAACAACACCCAGCGATCCTCCAGCCAGGCCTCGAACACGGCATGGAAGTCCTGCGGCGGTTCCTCAAAATGCACATAGCCCACCACCAGCCGCGCCGGAATGTTCAGCGCCCGGCAAAAGGTGATGCCCAGGTGCGCAAAGTCGCGGCAGACGCCGGCGCGCTGCACAAACACTTCCTGCGCCGTGGTGGTTGAGTTGCTGAAGCCGGGCAGATAGCCAATCGACTCATGAATCCAGCTTTCAATGGCGCGCACACGGCCTATGCCGGGCGGCAACTGGCCAAAGAGCTGCTGCGCCGCGCGGCTCATCACGTCTGACTCGCAGTAGCGGCTGGGCATCAGGTAACGCAGCACGTCGTCGGGCACACCCGTCACCGGCGTTTCCTCCAGGTGCAGCGGCACGGCCACCGGCAGCAACTCCATCTGCGCGCGGTAGTTGACGCTGAGAATGCCCTTTGGCGCATCGAGCCGGATAAAGCGGTTGCCGCTGCGCTCGTCGCAAAAATGGCGCACCTTCATGCTGGGCGTGATGGTCAGCCGTTCTTCCACTGCACGGTGGCCGTCATGGAAAGCGGTTTCGATGTTGAACAGGAAGTGCGCCGGGCTGCTCACCTCATATTCCAGCAGGGTTTCAATCAGGGCAGTGTGCATGGGAAACAACCGGTGAGAGCCCGCTTGGGCCGGTGAGAAAAATGAATTCCGGAAAGAGCGTGCCGGCCCTCACAGATGGGTACGGTGATCCGGCCCGCCGCGCTGTGGCGTGGCAAACCAGTTCTTGCAAGTGACAAACACAATCCGGGACGCCCGCTCCAGCACGTCGGCAGACGGCTCGGCGCGCTTGCGCGCGCGCAGGCGGTTCACCAGCAAAAACTCGGCAATGCTGGCCTGAAAACTCATCTTCTTTTGTGCGACGGGCGCCGGCAAGTGCGTTGCCGCCGGCGCTCGCGGCCCCGACCACGGCTGAAACAGCCGTTGCCGAAACCGCGAAGCCATGCTGGCAGGCGGCGCCTGTGCCGCGCCAGTCTTTTGCGTAGCGCCCATGCGAGCCATCATTTACTTCACAACTTTTTGGCCGCGCCCACACCCAAGGCCGCCAGCACCACAAAAATGACTGCCAGGATCAGGAACAGGCCGAACAGGATCTTGGCGATGCCGGCAGCACCCGCCGCCACACCGCCGAAACCCAGGGCGCCGGCAATGAGGGAAATGATCGCAAAAATAATTGCGTACTTGAGCATCTTGGCCTCCGTTTGAAAGGGCCCCGGATTTGGCTGCACGAAATGGCGCTGGGACCGGGGCATTGCCCTAAACCGTGAACAGGTTCTTCAATCACCGGCGCAGAGTAGCGCGGTGACAGCCTGATGCTAAAAGTCGCCAGGCTGGCGACCCATCAGCAGCGCCCGCTTGCCGCTGTAGGACAAGGGCGCGGTGAAGGTAAAGCGCTATGGTTTCAGGAGCGATATGTCCAATAGCTATATGGGCTGCAGCCTTATTTGCCAAATAAACCGCGAAATCCCTCACCGATGCGGTCACCCAGGTTGGCGCCGGCCCCGGTGCCCACGCCCGGCATCAGTGCGGTACCGATGGCCGCGCCCAGCAAGGCCGAGCGCGACAGCGTGACTTCCGGGTTGTCCAGCGTGCCGCCCACCTGCAGCGGCACACCCACCGCGCCGCCTATGGCGTTGCCCAGCTTGCTGTCGCCCGCCACGTTCACGCTCACCCGGCCGCTCAGCGCCTTGGCGGGCGAAATCGCCACATTGCCGGTGGCGCTCAAGGCGCCGGAGCTCGCCACCAGGTTGGTGAGTTGGGCCGACTTGCCCTGGGTGCTGACCTGGCCGGCCAGGGTGTCCAGCTGCGTCTGCCCGCCACGGCTCAGGCCTATGGTTTTGACCGCCTTGGCCAGGTCCAGCCCCTGAAGCACCGCCTCGCGCACGGTGAAGGTGGTCTGGCTTTGCAGCGCATCGACCAGCGCGCCCGTGGTGGCGGCGCGGGAACTGAGCGTGGTGCCCGCTTCAAGCTTGCCGGTGAGCGACTTGCTGGGCGCCGTCAGCGCCGACACCTCGACATCGCGTGTCTGCAGCTTGCCTTGCAGCTGCAGCTCCTGGCCGGGCCGCGCGGCAGAACCGGAAGGCACTTTCTTCAGGCCCAACGTGCCTTCCACCTTGCCGCCGCCCACGTCGATGCGCAGCGCCCATTCATCCCCCGCGGCCCCGGCTTTTGCCTCTTCCCGCTTGAGGCTGGCCTCCAGGCCCTGCAGGTTGCCCTTGAGCAGCTTGAGCGCCACGTTGTCGGGCAGGCCGTCGTCACCCAGGCGGGCGTCGGCCTGCACCGTGGTGCGCGCGCCCGCGGCGCTGATCCAGGTCACCTCGTCCAGCACGGTGCGGCGCGGCAGCCAGTCGGGCGGCGCGGTTTGCGGCGGCGCGCCGGCCGGGCCTGGCTCGGGCGCTGCGGCGGCGGCCGGCTTCTTCTTTTGCAACAGCAGCAGCACGCCATCAATGCCCTGCTGCGGCAGCACCGCCCGGCGCACCAGCAAGGTCGATATCACCAGCCGCCCCTGCAGCAGCGGCTGCCACTGCGGCCGCACCTCCACGCGCTCGACCGTGATGGGCGGTTTGCTCTGCACCGAAATACCGCTGAGGGCAACCGCCGGCAGGGGCCAGACGTCCACCGCGACGCGGTCCAGCGCCACCGGCACACCCAGCGCGGCCGTCGCCTCACGCTCCACCCGCTGCCTGAAGTCGTCGGTGCTGACCCACCGGTGTAGCGTGAAAGCCACCACGGCCAGCAACACCATCAGGCCCAGCGCCAGAAACACCACCCATTTGAAAACTTTTGCCATGCGGGTATTGTGGCGTGCCCGTGGCGCGCTCCCGCTGCAAACATCCGCCGATACGGCTAGCATCGGGGGCGGTGCAACATTCCCGCCACACCCACAAAACGAAGGACATCCTATGAAGCTTTATTACTCCCCCGGCGCCTGCTCCCTTTCCCCGCACATCACGCTGCATGAGTCGGGCCTGAAGTTCGAGCATGTGGCGGCGCCCACCAAAACCCACCAGCTGGACGACGGCACCGACTACTACACCATCAACCCGCTGGGCTATGTGCCCCTGCTGGAACTGGACGACGGCACCCGCATCGCCGAAGGCCCGGCCATCGTGCAGTACATCGCCGACCAGGTGCCCGAGAAAAAACTCGCGCCGGCCAACGGCACGCTGGACCGCTACAAGATGCAATCGTGGCTTACCTTTATCGGCACCGAGCTGCACAAGGGCTTCAGCCCGCTGTTCAACGCCGCCACACCGGCCGACTACAAAACCATCGTCATCGACAAGCTGCTGTCGCGCCTGAAGTGGGTGGACGGCCAGCTGGCCGGCAAGCAGTACCTGATGGGCGATGCGTTTAGCGTGGCTGATCCTTATCTCTTTACGGTGACCAACTGGGCGCCTCGGGTTGGGGTTGATATTTCGGGTTTGGCTAACCTGGCTGCGTTTCGTGAGCGGATGGCGGCTCGGCCTGCGGTTCAGGCGGCGATGAAACATGAAGGCTTGCTTAAGTAAGTAGCTCTTCGGACGCTGGTGTTGAGTTGTGTTCCGGGGCCGGGGTTGCCGGCGGCAACTCACTTTCTTTTGCTTCGCCAAAAGAAAGTAAGCAAAGAAAAGGCGACCCTACTTGCTGCGACCCTCCGCTTCGCTGCGGGCAACCTTGTATCTTTAAACTTTCCCGTTTCGCGGCCGAGCGCCAAACCACGTGCAACCTCGAATTGACAGTTCGAACCGCAG
>JAJKJM010000082.1 GCA_021153985.1 Polaromonas sp. | reverse complement strand
GGCACCAGCGAGGTCGAGCACGTGATGGCCACGCAAACCCTGCTGGCCAAAAAAGCCAAGAACATGCTGGTGAAGGTCGAGGGCAAGCTGGCCCCCGGCCTCACCGCCAAAGACATCGTGCTGGCCATCATCGGCAAGATCGGCACCGCAGGCGGCACCGGCTACACGATTGAATTTGCCGGTGCGGCGATCCGTGCGCTCAGCATGGAAGGCCGCATGACGGTTTGCAACATGGCGATTGAAGGCGGCGCGCGCGCAGGTCTCGTGGCCGTCGACCAGAAAACCATCGACTACGTCAAAGGCCGGCTGCTGTCGCCCACCGGCGTTGAATGGGACATGGCCGTCAAATACTGGAACACCCTGCACTCCGACGCAGATGCGAAATTCGACGCCGTGGTTGAGCTCGACGCCAGCCAGATCCTGCCGCAAGTCACCTGGGGCACTTCGCCCGAGATGGTGCTGTCGATCAACGACCGCGTGCCTGACCCCGACAAGGAAAAAGACGCCAACAAACGCGGCGCCATCGAGCGCGCACTCACGTACATGGGCCTGGAGCCCGGCAAGGCGCTCAACGACCTGTATGTTGACAAGGTGTTCATCGGCTCGTGCACCAACAGCCGCATTGAAGACATCCGGGAAGCAGCCGCCATCGTCAGGAAGATCGGCCAGAAAGTCGCCAAGAACGTGAAGCTGGCCATGGTGGTGCCGGGTTCAGGCCTCGTCAAGGAGCAAGCCGAGCGCGAAGGCCTGGACAAGATTTTTGTGGCTGCCGGTTTTGAATGGCGCGAGCCTGGCTGCTCAATGTGCCTGGCGATGAACGCCGACCGGCTGGAGCCGGGTGAGCGCTGCGCATCGACCAGCAACCGCAACTTTGAAGGCCGCCAGGGCGCGGGTGGCCGCACCCACCTGGTCAGCCCGGCCATGGCAGCGGCGGCGGCGGTGCATGGCCACTTTGTCGATATCCGCAAGTTTGTCTAACCCCGAGCCTCAGGAGGAACTTCCATGAAAAAAATCAAAACCCTGCTTGCGCTGTCACTGGCCTGCGCGGCTGTTCTGCTGGCCGGATGCAACACCTTCCGGGGTGTCGGGCAAGACGTGCAAAAGGTCGGCGAAAAAATCGAAAACGCGGCGAAAAAATAATGCAGAAATTCACCATACACAAGGGCCTGGTCGCCCCGATGGACAGGGAAAACGTCGACACCGACGCCATCATCCCCAAGCAGTTCCTCAAGTCGATCCGCAAGACGGGCTTCGGCCCCAACCTGTTTGACGAATGGCGCTACCTGGACCCGGGCTTCCCCGGCCAGGATCCGGCCAGCCGCAAGCCCAATCCCGACTTTGTGCTGAACCAGCCGCGCTACGCAGGCGCTTCCATCTTGCTGGCGCGCAAGAACTTCGGCTGCGGTTCTTCACGCGAGCACGCGCCCTGGGCGCTCGACCAGTTCGGCTTTCGCGCCATCATCGCGCCCAGCTACGCCGACATCTTCTTCAACAACAGCTTCAAAAATGGCCTGCTGCCCATCGTGCTGCCTGAGGCGCAGGTGTCCCAGCTGTTCGACGAAGCGCTGGCCTTTCCGGGCTACCAGCTCACGGTCGATCTGGAGCGCCAGGTCATCGTCAAACCGCAGGGCGAAGAGCTGCCTTTCGACGTGCAGGCTTTCCGCAAATATTGCCTCATCAACGGCCTGGACGACATCGGCCTGACCTTGCGCCAAAGTGACAAGATCAAGGCCTTTGAAGCCGAGCGCCTCGCAACCAAGCCCTGGCTGAACCACACCGTGGCCGGCTAAATTCACAACGAAATCATGCTCTAGCCCAATAACCACCTGGGCTATTAGCTATAAAAAAGATAGTAAATATGAAAATCGCAATTCTCCCGGGTGACGGCATCGGCACCGAAATCGTCGCGGAAGCCGTCAAGGTATTGAAGGCGCTTGACCTCAAATTCGAGAGTGAAAGTGCATTGGTCGGCGGCGCCGCCTACGAGGCCCACGGCCATCCACTGCCCGAGTCCACACTCAAACTGGCCAAAGAGGCTGACGCAGTGCTGTTCGGCGCGGTCGGCGACTGGAAGTACGACAAACTGGACCGGCCACTGCGCCCTGAGCAGGCCATCCTCGGCCTGCGCAAAAACCTGGGCCTTTTCGCCAACTTCCGCCCAGCCATTTGCTATGCGCAACTGGTAGACGCCTCCAGCCTGAAACGCGAGCTGGTGTCCGGCCTGGACATCCTGATCATCCGTGAACTGACCGGTGACATCTACTTCGGCCAACCGCGCGGCCGGCGCGTCTCTCCTGATGGCCACTTCCCCGGCTCAGAAGAAGCTTTTGACACCATGCGCTATTCGCGTCCCGAGATCGAACGCATCGCCCATGTCGCCTTCCAGGCGGCCCGCAAGCGCGACAAGCGCGTCACCAGCGTCGACAAGGCCAATGTGCTGGAGACCTTCCAGCTCTGGAAAGACGTGGTCACCGAAGTCGGCAAGGAGTACCCCGACGTCGCGCTGGACCATATGTATGTCGACAACGCCGCCATGCAGCTGGTCAAGGCACCCAAGAAGTTTGACGTGGTCGTCACCGGCAATATGTTCGGCGACATCCTCTCCGACGCCGCCGCCATGCTGACCGGCTCCATCGGCATGCTGCCCTCGGCCAGCCTGAACGACAAAAACCAGGGCCTGTACGAGCCAAGCCACGGCAGCGCGCCTGACATCGCCGGCAAAGGCGTGGCCAACCCGCTGGCCACCATCCTGAGCGCAGCCATGATGCTGCGCTTCAGCCTGAACCAGCCCGAAGCCGCCGCACGCATCGAAAAAGCCGTGGACGCCGTGCTGAGCCAGGGCCTGCGCACGCCCGATATCTACAGCGAAGGCACGACCAAGGTCGGCACAGTGCAGATGGGAGATGCGGTCGTCAAGGCATTGGCCTGACGTTTTTTTACCGCAAATCGCCTCAAACCAAAGGCAAAAAGCGGGTTTGAGGCGGCTGTCAGCCCCGGCAAAGCCAAGCCTGGCTACAATCAGCGTTATGCGCAAGAACCCCGCACTCACCCGCTTGATCGCCGCTTCGCGCGCGATCAGCGCTGCGCCGGTTTTTGCCCAGATCACCAAAACGACCACCATTAAAGGCTAGCAAGCCTGGTTCGTCGTGCCCTGCCGGCTCGATGAGCCGGGCCAAAAAGCCTTATTTTTGACTTTTTGAAGGGCAACGCAATGAAACTCAAAGGCAATCTCACAGGGCTCGTCGGTTGGCGCGGCATGGTCGGCTCGGTCTTGATTGACCGTATGCAGGCCGAAGGCGACTTCGACCTGATCGAGCCGGTTTTCTTCTCGACCTCGAACGCCGGCGGCAAAGCCCCGGCCCAGGCCAAAAACGAAACGACCCTGAAGAACGCCTTTGACATTGAAGCGCTCAAGAAGTGCGACATCATCATCACCGCCCAGGGCGGCGACTACACCTCTGAAGTTTTCCCCAAGCTGCGTGCGGCCGGCTGGACAGGCCACTGGATTGATGCAGCCTCCACGCTGCGCATGAATGACGACGCCATCATCATCCTGGACCCGGTCAATCTGCCGGTCATCCAGAACGCCATGGCCAAAGGCGGCAAGAACTGGATCGGCGGCAACTGCACGGTCAGCTGCATGCTGATGGGTGTGGGTGCGCTGTACAAGGCTGGCCTGGTCGAATGGATGACCAGCATGACCTACCAGGCGGCCTCCGGCGGCGGCGCCCAGCACATGCGCGAGCTGCTGACGCAATACGGCACCCTCAACACCGAAGTCCGTGCCCTGCTGGACGACCCGAAATCGGCCATCCTGGAAATCGATCGCCGCGTGCTGGCCAAACAGCAATCACTGAGCGGCGACGAAACCGCCAACTTCGGCGTGCCGCTGGGCGGCTCGCTGATCCCCTGGATCGACAAAGACCTGGGCAACGGCATGAGCAAGGAAGAGTGGAAAGGCGGCGCCGAAACCAACAAGATCCTGGGCCAGGGCGCCAGCTTCGGTACGGCGGAAACCCCGGTCGACGGCTTCTGCGTGCGCATAGGCGCCATGCGCTGCCACAGCCAGGCATTGACCTTCAAGCTGAAGAAAGACGTGCCGCTGGCCGATATCGAGGCCATGATCGCCGCCGACAACGAGTGGGTCAAAGTCGTGCCCAACACGCGTGAGGCCTCGATCAAGGACCTCACCCCCGTGGCAGTGACCGGCACCATGCAAATTCCGGTGGGCCGGCTGCGCAAACTGGCCATGGGCCCTGACTACCTGGGCGCCTTCACGGTGGGCGACCAACTGCTGTGGGGCGCGGCCGAACCGCTGCGCCGCATGCTGCGCATCTTGCTGCAAGCGTGAATTAATTGAGGTGAGTGGCTGCCAACATGCAGCCGCTCACCCGTAACCACTTGTGACAAGGCGTTGTCGTCAGACAACATCCGAAACTTGTAAGTTGATGCTAACTCGCTGTGTCAAAACTTAAGTGGTGTCTTAGCTTGTCAGCCTAATGCCTTGATGTTAAGGTTGTTTTTCGAAAATTCGCATCGAGGTTTTTGTGCGCTTAAGCAGAATAAAGTTACATGCAGACCGAGCACTGGAGGCTCACAACCCCATGAATAATCGCGGTCGTTGGCGTATAGGCGCCCTGGCAAGTGCCATTGCACTGCTAGGCAGCCTGGCAAGTCTGGAGGCCCATGCGCTCGCGCTGGGCCGAATTACAGTTCAATCGGCGCTGGGTGAACCCCTCCGTGCCGAAATTGACATCACAGACATCAGACCAGAGGAAGCCTCCAGCCTGAAAGCTGGCGTGGCGCCTCCTGATACTTTCAAGGCCGCGGGGCTGGAATACGGCTCCGTCGCAGCCGGCGTCGAGATCAGCCTGCAGCGCCGCGCCGACGGCCGGGCTTTTCTGCGCCTGAGCAGCAGCAAGCCGGTCACCGAGCCTTTCGTGGACCTGATCCTCGAAGCCAACTGGGCCAATGGCCGCATCACTCGCGACTACACCATGCTGTTTGACCCGCCGGCGCTGCGTTCGGCAGGCGCAGGTGCCGTCGCGCCGACCGCTCCCATTTTGTCCAGGCCGTTGCCGGCAGCACCGCCGGCAAAAGGCATTGCGTCCATCCCGTACTCATCCGGTTCATCCGGTTCATCTGGCACTTCCTCCAGAGCGGCTACCCGCCCTGCGCCGGTCGCCAAAGCACCACCTGCCAGCCTGGAAAAAGTGCCGGCAGGCGGCGACAAGCAGGTCACCGTCAAAGCGGGTGATACCGCCGGCAAAATCGCCGCCCAGAACAAGCCCGCCAGCGTGTCGCTGGACCAGATGCTGGTGGCCTTGCTCAGAAGTAATCCGGACGCATTCATCGGCGGCAACGTCAACCGCGTCAAATCCGGCGCAGTGCTGGACATCCCCAGCGCGGAAACGGCCAACGCCATTTCCGCCAGCGATGCAAACCAGACCATCATCGCGCAAAGCAAGGATTTCAACACCTTCCGCCGCAAGCTCGCCGAAGGCGTGCCAACGACGCAGACTGCCGGCGCAGACCGCCAGGCCGGCGGCAAAGTGCAGGCCAAGGTCGAAGACCGTGCACCCGCCAGCGCCACACCCGACAAGCTGACGCTCTCCAAAGGCGCTGTCCAGGGCAAGCCCGCTTCGGCCACTGAAGACAAAATCGCCAAGGAACGGCAAGCCAAGGAAGCCTCCGCACGGGTGGCTGAACTGTCGAAAAACATTAACGACCTCAACAAGCTGGGCGGTGCACCTTCCGCCGCAGCGCCGGCGCCCAGCGCCGCGAAGGCGCCAGCGCCCGGTGTAGCTGTTCCCGCGCCGTCCAGTATGGCCGCCCCCGCAGCACCGGCCAGCCCGGTGGCTGTCGCTCCGGTCCCTGCTCCGGCACCCGTCACGCCACCACCCGCACCGGCACCAGCGCCCGTTGTTGCAGCTTCGGCTGCACCCGCAGTACCCGCTGCGCAAGCTGCCAGCAGCGCACCGGCTGTAGCCGCCCCTGAACCGGCCGCCCCGCTTGCTTCCGCCTCACAACCGGTGGCCGCAGCCAGCCAGGCAGCGCCAGTGGCCGCCGCTCCAGCAGTGGCCCCGAAAAAACCCGTCGTTACGCCTCTTCCGCCTCCGCCGGAACCCAGCCTGCTCGACGAATTGCTCAACAACCCGCTGGTACTGCCCATCGCCGGCGGCATCTTGCTGCTCCTGGCGGGATTCGGTTTTTACCGCTATCGCCAGCGCGGCGGCGGTGCTCAGGTCGACAGCTCATTCCTCGAAAGCAGATTGCAGCCGGATTCTTTTTTCGGCGCCAGCGGCGGCCAGCGCATAGACACCAATGAGAGCAACGTCACGGGCTCTTCGCTGGTGTACTCGCCTAGTCAACTTGACGCCGCTGGCGACGTCGACCCGGTAGCCGAAGCCGATGTGTATCTGGCTTACGGACGTGACTTGCAGGCCGAAGAGATCCTCAAGGAAGCCATGCGCACCAGCCCGATGCGCGTGGCCATCCATGCCAAGCTGATGGAAATCTACGCCAAGCGCCGCGACAGCAAAGCCTTTGAAACCGTCGCTGTCGAAGCCTTCAATCTCACCCACGGTAACGGCCCTGAATGGGCTTACATCACCGAGATGGGCCGTGAACTTGATCCAGCGAACCCGATGTACCAGCCCGGCGGCCAGCCTGGCGGTACAGCCGGCCACGCGGCTTTCAACCCCGGCGGCACGCTGGCCATGAACACGCAGCCGGCCCCCATCGCTCCCGCGGCAGCCGCCAACCCCTCCGTGGACGTCGACCTCGACCTGGATTTCTCACTCGGCGACGAGCCTGAAGTCGACACCGCCGCTGCGGCGATCGCGCCATTGCCTCTGGCTCCAGCGCCTGCCCCACGGCCACCCGAGCCCACGGTCGCCATGAAGCCTCAACCCGCTGCAGCCCCTGCGGTCATGGAGATGGACTTCGGAAGCGCAACCGTTGCGCTGCCCGCCTCAGCCACTCCACCCCCTGCGCCTGTAGCCAAAGCCGCGCCAGCGCCGGCGCCGGCGCCAGAACCCGAAGTCTCATTCCTGTCCGAAGGCCTGAACTTCACACCGGAGCCTTTCACGCCGCCGCCCAAGCCGGCTGCGGCTGCAAAGGCTGCGCCAGCCGTGCCCGACAGCGGCATGCTGGAATTCGACCTGGGTTCACTGTCGCTGGACCTCAACGGCCCGACAACCGAAAGCCCGGCTCTCGCGGTGGAAGCCCCCGCCTCTTCCGACAGCCCGCTGGAAACCAAATTCCTGCTGGCTGAAGAGTTCCGCTCGCTGGGCGACGCGGACGGCGCCCGTTCGCTGGCCGAAGAAGTGCTGGCCGAAGCCAGCGGTCCCCTGAAAGTCAAGGCACAGGCGTTCCTGAACGCCCTGTCTTGAGCGCAGCCTGAACGCATTGCGTTCACTGCGCGCCAGCGGGGTTCAACCGTGAGGATTGCACTCGGCGTCAGCTACAGCGGCAGCGGCTACGAGGGCTGGCAAAGCCAGCTCTCGGGCAATACCGTGCAGGACAAGCTGGAGCTGGCTTTGGCAAAGTTTGCTGCCCAGCCCATCCGCACTCTTTGTTGCGGGCGCACCGACGCCGGCGTGCATGCGCTCATGCAGGTCGTGCACTTTGACACGCCCCTGCAGCGCGATATTGCCTCGTGGGTGCGCGGCACCAATACCTTTTTGCCCAGCGACATCGCGGTGCAATGGGCGCGCGAAGTTCCGGACGAGTTTCATTGCCGCGGCAGCGCCATCGCGCGCCGGTACGCCTATGTGGTGCTCGAATCACCCGTTCGCCCCAGCGTCGAGGCCGGGCGAGTCGGCTGGGTCTACCGCCCGCTGGACGGCGCCGCGATGCGGCAAGCCATTACGCACCTCATTGGCGAACACGATTTCAGTTCTTTCCGGGCTGCGCAATGCCAGGCCAAATCCCCTGTCAAAGCCATCAGCCGGATCGACATTTCCGAGCGTGCCGGCACAGGGTCCAAATACTGGCGCTTCGAATTCGAGGCCAACGCCTTTTTGCACCACATGATCCGCAACATCATGGGGTGCCTGGTCGCTGTCGGCCAGGGCAACTACCCGCCCGGCTGGCTCGCCGAGGTGCGGGACGCTCGCAGCCGCGATGCCGCCGCGCCCACCTTTTCACCCGATGGCCTGTACTTTCTGGGTCCTGTCTACGAAGACCACTACGGCCTCCCGAATCGCACAGCGGCCTATGATTGGATTCCATGATGGCCCCCACGCTTTTCACTTCGTGTAATGCGCTGCCCCCCGAGGGGGCCGCTGCGCCTGCGGCCCGGCCAAGCCGGTTCCGCGGCCCCTGCTGGAATGAAAAACTCCTATGCGCTCCTCAGTTGGGGGCTGGCTTATGACCTCCTCTCCGCCCCAGCGCACCCGAATCAAGATCTGCGGCCTCACCCGCGAGGAAGACGTGGACGCGGCCGTGGCGGCCGGAGCCGATGCGGTCGGCTTTGTGATGTACGAAGCCAGCCCGCGTTACGTAACGGCCCAGCGCGCCGCCGAACTGGCCCGCCGCCTGCCGCCTTTTGTGACGCCAGTGCTGCTTTTCGTCAATGCGCCCGCTACAAAAATCATAGCTACCTGTGCAGACATACCAACGGCTTTGCTGCAATTTCATGGTGATGAAACGCCCGAAGCCTGCCTGGAAGCGGGCCGGCCCTTTATGCGCGCCGCACGCATTCCACTGGACGAAAAACCACCTGAAAACACGCATGCAGACACCGTCCGCTTTGATCTCGTAAAATACGCCCAGGACTTCAAGGCCGCACAAGCCATCCTGCTTGACGCTCATGTCGAAGGTTACGGTGGCGGCGGGAAAACATTCAATTGGTCACTTCTTCCTCCAAACGTCAGCGCTCACCTCGTTTTGTCTGGTGGATTGACGCCTGCAAACGTGACCGATGGCATTTTGCAAGTCAGGCCGCGTTGCACAACGCTGGCCGTTGATGTCAGTTCGGGCGTCGAGATTTCAAAAGGAATCAAAAGCGCCGACAAGATCAACCAGTTTGTCGCGGCCGTTCGCGCCGCCGACGAACTCCTTGCAAAGAGTCCCAATCATGTACGAGTACCACCAGCCTGACGTTTCAGGCCATTTCGGAATTTACGGCGGCAGTTTTGTTTCAGAAACACTGACCCACGCCATCAACGAGCTCAAAGACGCTTACGCCAAATACCAGCACGACCCGGACTTCCTCGCCGAATTCCATTCCGAGCTGGCGCATTTCGTAGGCCGCCCGTCCCCGATTTACCACGCCGCACGCATGAGCCGTGAGCAAGGCGGCGCGCAGATTTATTTGAAGCGCGAGGATTTGAACCACACCGGCGCGCACAAGATCAACAACACCATCGGGCAAGCCATGCTGGCACGCCGTATGGGCAAGCCGCGCGTTATCGCCGAAACCGGCGCCGGCCAGCACGGCGTGGCTACGGCCACCATCTGCGCGCGCTACGGCCTCGAATGCGTGGTCTACATGGGCAGCGAAGACGTCAAGCGCCAGAGCCCCAATGTCTACCGCATGAACCTGCTGGGCGCCACGGTGGTGCCGGTCGAAAGCGGCAGCAAGACGCTGAAAGACGCGCTGAACGAAGCCATGCGCGACTGGGTTGCCAACGTCGACAACACCTTCTACATCATCGGCACGGTGGCGGGCCCGCACCCCTACCCCATGATGGTTCGCGATTTCCAGAGTGTGATCGGCACCGAATGCCTGCAACAGATGCCGGAGTTCATCGGCACGAAGCAACCCGATGCGGTGATTGCCTGCGTGGGCGGCGGCAGCAACGCCATGGGCATCTTCCACCCTTATATCCAGCATGCCAAAACCCGCCTGATCGGCGTTGAGGCTGCCGGTGAAGGCCTGGACAGTGGCAAGCATTCAGCATCACTGCAGCGCGGCCTGCCCGGCGTGCTGCACGGCAACCGTACCTATGTGTTGCAAAACGACGATGGCCAGGTCACCGAGACGCACAGCATCAGCGCGGGCCTCGACTACCCCGGTGTCGGCCCCGAGCACGCCTTCCTCAAGGACATCGGCCGCGCCGAATACGTCGGCATCACCGACACCGAAGCGCTGCAAGCCTTTCACTACCTGTGCCGCACCGAAGGCATCATCCCGGCGCTCGAGTCCAGCCACGCCGTGGCCTGCGCCATGAAGATGGCCCGCACCATGCGCCCGGACCAGAGCCTGCTCGTCAATTTGTCAGGCCGGGGTGACAAGGACATCGGCACAGTGGCGGACCTGTCCGGCGCGGAGTTTTACGACCGGCCCTCCATGCGAGGCCTTTCCGTCAAGGGCGGTGCAGCAACTGCAACTCCAGCGTCGTTTGATGCCAGCGGCGCCAAGGGCAGCGGGGTGCAGTCATGAGCCGCATTGCCACCACCTGCTCAACGCCGAAAAGCCAGGTCCGAAAGTTCTTGATT
>JAJKJM010000081.1 GCA_021153985.1 Polaromonas sp. | reverse complement strand
CGCCGGCCACAGAAAACGGCCATGCTCGTCAAAATCGCCCCTCGCCTTCAGCCCATGCCCGCCTGACAGGGCTGCGTTCACAGACCTCCCGAACTTCCTTCCGCCCCGGAGCCAACACAGCCAAGGAGCGAGGCAGGTAGTTCTCCCATTCACAAGAACTGGACTCTTCATGGACAAGTTTTCTGCAATGCAGGCATTTGTACGGGTCGTGGAAGCCGGCACCTTCACCAAGGCGGCCGATTCCATGGGGATGCCCAAACCGACCGTGACGCGATTGATCCAGACGCTGGAGCAGTCGCTGGACACCAAGCTGCTGAACCGCACCACGCGCAAAGTCACCGTCACCGCTGACGGGGCCGCCTACTACGAGCGCGCTGGCCGCCTGCTCGGCGAGATGGAAGAACTGGAGTCGAGCATGTCGCGCGCCAAGGCCAGCCCGCGCGGCCGGCTGAAGGTGGACATTCCCTCGTCGCTGGGCATGGCGGTGGTGATCCCCGCCTTGCCCGACTTTTATGCGCGCTACCCGGACATCCAGCTGGAACTGGGTGTGAGCGACCGGCCCATCGACATCCTGGCCGAGAACGTCGACTGCGTGATTCGCGGCGGCGAGATCACCGACCAGTCGCTGGTGGCGCGCCGCATCGGCGAGTTCTACCTGATGTCCTGCGCCTCGCCGGCTTACCTCAAACGCCACGGCACGCCCGAGCATCCGAAGCAACTGGGCGACGGGCACCGGCTGATCCGTTACTTCTCGCCGCGCGACGGCAAGCTCTATAACGTCACGCTGCACAAAGATGGCGAGATAGTCGAGGTCGACGGCTACCACCAGTTGTCGGTCAATGATTCGAACGCCGGTGTGGCGGCCGCGCTGGCTGGCCTGGGCATCTTGCAAACGCTCACCTTCCTCGTGCAGCACCACATCAGCAGCGGCGCGCTGGAGCCGCTGTTCAACGGCTGGTGCACGGAGGCCAAACCCATCCATGTGGTCTACCCGCCCAACCGTCACCTGAGCAACAAGGTGCGCGTGTTTGTGGACTGGATTGCGGAGCTCTTTGCAAAGCATGACCTGATTCAGCGCAAGAGCAGCTTGCCCGGTTCACCAGGCGCGAGGCCTGCCTTGTCGCGCAGCCCGGCCTCTCCTACAGCCGGCGTCACTGCCAACCTACATGCGGCCGCCCCCGTGAGAGCTAAAGTGAAAGCGTGAATTAAAAGCATCGAACGCCTTCCATTGAACGCCTTCTTCGGAGCGTTCCCTTGAGCGCCTTCCTTATCTTGAGAGAGACATCCAATGCCCAGACTTAAAGTACCCGCGCCCGATGCCGAGAGCCGCAAGGCGCTGGAGCAGCGCGCACGGGAAGCGGCCAAACCCGCGCTGCCGGAGCAAAAAGGACGCTGGCCGTTTTCCGTTCAAGACAAGCAGCCGGCGAGCGAGGCCGGTGGCGACAATGGAAAGCCGGGTCAGGCCGCAACCGCGGGCAAACCCAAGGGTTAACTCCGGCGCTGCTCCGGAGCTTGCAGGCTTAGCGCCGCGGCCAGGCCTTCCTGGCCAGCGTTACCGCCAGCAGTACCAAAGCGCCGGCGACCACACCCACAACAGCATCCAGAAGCAGCGGTGTCACGGCGGCAAGAAAGCCGCCCATGCCGCCCAGTGACGCCGCTTGTTGTGCAAGCGCCTCAATGGCATGGTGCAAAGGTGCGGCACCGTGCGTCAGGATGCCGCCGCCCACCAGGAACATGGCGGCGGTGCCGGCCACGGAAAGCCCCTTCATCAGCCACGGCGCGGCCAGCAGGATGCCCCGGCCCGCGCTTCGCTGGAGGCGTTGCAGGGTGCCGCTGCCTTCTCGCTGGCTGAGGTACAAGCCGCCGTCGTCGAGCTTCACAATGCCGGCCACCAGACCGTAAACCCCGACCGTCATGATCAGCGCGATGCCGCACAGCACGGCGACCTGCGTGATGAAAGGACTGCCCTGCACGGTGCCCAGTGTGATCGCGATGATTTCGGCAGAGAGGATGAAGTCGGTGCGTACTGCCCCCTTGATCTTCTCTTTTTCAAGCGCAACAAGGTCAACGGCGGGATTGGACAACGCGGCCGTTAATGCCTCGTGCTCTGCGGCCTGCTCGCCCGCACTGTGCAGGAACTTGTGCGCCAGCTTTTCAAAGCCCTCGTAACAAAGGAAAGCGCCGCCCACCATCAGCAGCGGCGTGACTGCCCACGGCGCGAACGCGCTGACGGCCAGCGCCGCCGGCACCAGGATGGCCTTGTTGATGAGCGAACCTTTGGCCACAGCCCAGACCACCGGCAGTTCGCGGTCGGCTTTGACACCCGAGACCTGCTGCGCATTGAGCGCCAGGTCGTCGCCCAGCACGCCGGCTGTTTTTTTCGCGGCCACTTTAGAGAGTAAGGCCACGTCGTCGAGCACGGTGGCGATGTCATCGATCAGGGCAAGGAGACTGCTGGCCATAAATAATTAAAGATAGCGGCGTGAAGCCGCAGGTAAGGCAGGAAGGCCCTGGAGCCTTGCAAGTTCCGGCGCTGAGATGTTGTCTTTATGGCGCACCGGGAAGGTGGCCTACTGTACCCAAACTCGGGGGCGCCGGGCTCAAGGAAGGCGCGGCGCAGAAAAAAAGCCGCCCGAGAGCGGCTTTGATTGAACAGAAAATGGCAGGATGATGCGGGTTCAGCGCGCCGTCAATCGCCCCAGGATAAAACCCAGGGCCAGCGCCGCACCGACCGCTTCAAGCGGTTTTTCCTGCACCCATGATTTCGACGCCTCCAGGGCCCGGCCTGGCGCCTCGCTCACCAGGCGCGTCTGGTCGGCAAACCGGTCAGCCACATGGCTGGCGCCACTGGCCAGCTTGTCGACACCCTGGTGCGCCGCCGAGGACGCGCGTTCCACCACGCTGCGCGCAGGGTCGGCTACCTTGTCGATGCCGCTGTGAAGTGCCGCCCCTGCGGTTTCAACACCGCGCTGGATGGGGTTGCCGTTGGCGACGTTGCCAGGAGAGGCTGTGGTTTGGTCCATGATGCTTCTTTCAAAAAAATTCCACAAAATACCGGTGTGGCGCTGCCGGTGAACGGTTAACTGTCCGCCAGAAGAAAGGGCCACCGTCCACGGGTTGCAGACCACTGTAGGCACAAGCCGCGCTGCGGCCTGTGCGTGGCGAGACAGCTTGCGTGTAGGACAAGAGAGTGTTGCGGGCATCGCAGGCTGTCGGCCTGCACTGACAGGAAAACAGCCGCTTGGCTTGCGGGTTGTTCAATCAGGGGATGCAACATCATGGCTTTATCAAGGCCCCAGCTTCAAGCCCGAAGGAGAGTTTCATGCCGAGGACCATCAACCACGCATTCGCCAGCCGCATCACGGACCGCGGACAACTGCACAACGGCCCGCCAGAGGAGACCGGAGATGACAATGACGCGCTGGAACTGCCGGTGGAGCCCGATGAGGGGATGCCGCTGATTCCGGACGACGACGAGCGCGTAGTGAACGTGCCGTCGTGAACGGCGCATCAGGGCGCGTGTGAAGCGGGCGTAGTGCGTGCGGCAAGCGCGCGGCTTGCGGCAATCAGGACGATGGCAACAGCAGCCAGCGCAGCCGCGACGGTGAATGTGCCCTGCATGCCGGCGGCGACAGCCTCGGGACGCGCGGTGGTGATGCCGGCCGCCCCCGAGGCGTGCGCGAACACGGCGCCCATCACGGATGCCCCGGTAATGAGTCCCAGATTGCGCGACAGCGTGAGCATGCCGGAGATGACACCCCGCTGTCCTGGCTGGACGTCCACCATGACGGCGGTGTTGTTGGCCGCCTGGAACAGCTGGTAACCGGGTGTCAGGACGGCGATGCCGGCGATGTAGCCCGCAATGCCGAACAGGGGCGCCAAGACGGACATTCCGATGGACCCAGCCGCCATCGCGATGAGCCCGGCAATCACCGTGAAGGGCGCGCCCAGGCGGTCCACCATCCGGCCTGCCAGCACGCCGCTCAATGCGGAGATCACGGGGCCGATCGAAAGGACGAGGCCCACAAGCGCCGCGCTGAAGCCGAGCGCACGCGACAGGTAAAAAGGCCCGACCACCAGCGTCGCCATCATCACCGTCGAGACCAGCGCGTTCGCGGCAAGGCTGGCACTGAAAGCGGCATCGCGAAACATCGCCAGCCGGATCAATGGCGATGCCGATCTTGACTGGGCAAGTACAAAGAGGCCGGCCCCGAGCGCAGCGCCCAGCAGCAGGCCCAGGTTGAGCAGGCCGAAACTGCCGCCGCCATCAGGGGACCGGGCAGTCATCGCAAGTGCATAGGCTGCGAGCGTCAGAGCCAGCAACAGCGTTCCCAGGCTGTCGAAGCGGCCGCCGTCTGCCCGACCTTTGCGCCCGTCAGCAGGCAGGTGGCGGTACACCCCATACAGGGCCAACACGCCCAAGGGCACATTGATGAGAAAGATAGCCCGCCAGCCAAGCCAGCCAATCAGAACGCCGCCCAGCGATGGGCCCAGGGCAGTGCCCACCGCCGACATCGTTCCGAGCAGGCCCATGGCGCTGCCGGTCTTTGCCTTCGGCACCGTCTCACCCACAAACGCCATGGTGAGCGCCATCATGACGGCCGCGCCGAGACCTTGCACCGCGCGCGCGGCAATCAGCAGCCAGAGCGTGGGTGCCATGCCGCACAGTACCGAGGCCGCCGTGAACAGGAATATCCCCGCCAGCAACAAGCGCCTTCGGCCCATGAGGTCGCCAAGCCGCCCCACGCTAACGACCAGTGCGGTGATGGCGAGCAGGTAAGCGATGACTATCCACTGGACCTGTTCAAAGGAGGCGTTGAACGCCTGCGCCAAAGCCGGCAGGCCCACATTGGCGATGCTGGTGCCCAGCGAGGACAGCAGCATGGACAGCGACAGGCTGGCGAGAGACCACCGGGGCGAAGGTGCCAGGCCCGCCTCTTCTTGCCGGTCCTCTTTTGCAATGACTGTCTTCATCATGAAATCCGCTTTCTGTGCTTCTTGCCCGGTTCGAGACACCGGAATGGAGCCATCCGAATGAGCCGTCTAAAGCACTGCCTGAAGCGTAGTTCTTTGCCTCACATAGCGGAAGGCGCACTGTTTGCACTTTATAAGTGCGTTTAACGCCATATCGGGGCCGATTTGCGCTATGGTCGCGGCATGGCCACACCCGACTTCAACCTCCTCGTCACCCTGGATGTGCTGCTCGCAGAGGGCAGCGTCGCCGGCGCAGCCCGGCGCCTGCGGCTGAGCCCGTCGGCCATGAGCCGGGCGCTGGCGCGATTGCGTGAGACGACGGGCGACCCCCTCCTGGTGCGGGCCGGACGGGGCTTGGTTCCCACGCCTCGCGCGGCCGAGCTCCGCGAACAGGTCCGTCAACTCGTGCAAGATACCGAAGCGGTGCTGCGCCCGGCAAAGAGGCTCAGGCTCAAACAGCTGGTCCGGACGTTCACCCTGCGCACCCGGGAAGGCTTTGTCGAAAACTTCGGGCCGGCCCTCATTGCCCGCGTCGGCGAGGAGGCACCCGGCGTGCGGCTGTGCTTTGTACAAAAGCTGGACAAAGACAGCGCCGGCTTGCGTGACGGGACCGTCGACCTGGAAACCGGGGTGATCGGCAAGGCGACAGCGCCGGAGCTGCGGGTGCAGGCCTTGTTCCGGGACCGTTTTATCGGCGTGGTGCGGACGGGGCACCCGCTCAGCCAGGGTGAGATCACGCCCTCCCGCTACGCGGCCGGCAGGCACCTCGGTGTTTCGCGGCGGGGGCTGGGTGGGGAGCCGGTCGATCAGGCCTTGATGGCCCTGGGGCTCGAGAGAAAAATCGTCACGATCGTCGGAGGTTTTTCCACCGCATTGGCCCTGGCCCGGGACTCTGACCTGATCGCCACCGTTCCCGAACGGCACACGGGAAACCTGCGCAACGGGATGTTCAGTTTTCCGCTTCCGGCCGCTACTCCAGAAATCACGGTGTCATTGCTCTGGCACCCGCGGCTGGATGCCGACCTGGCGCACCGCTGGCTGCGCGGGTGTGTGCGGGACGCTTGCGTGGCGCAGGCGGCTGGCTGACCAGCCAGGCCGCATCGCCAGGCTCAGTCGACTGCGCGCTTCAGGCGAATTTCTTCCAGCTTGGCAGTGCCAAACGCGACTGTCTTGAGCGAAGGCATCTCGCGCTTGAAGCCCGCGGCCTGCTCGTAAAAGCGCAAGGCGCGTTCGTTGTGCAGCAACACCCACAGCGTGACCTGGGTGCAGCCTTCTTCCTTCAAGCCTTCGCGCGCGCCGTCCCACAAGGCCAGGCCCGCGCCTTTGCCCCAGTGCGCGGGCGCCACATACATGGCCCAGATCTCGCCCACGGTGGATTTGGTGCCGGCGTCACGCGAGCGGTCAAAACCGACAAAGCCGACGATCTCATCACCGTCGGTGGCCACCAACAGTTGCGGTTCGCTGAATTCGATGGCTTCGCGCCAGTAGGCGAGGCGTTTTTCCACAGAGATCTTGCTCAGGTACTCTGCGGGCATGAGGTCTTTGTAGGCGGCATGCCAGGTGGCGACATGAATCTCTGCAATGGCTTTGGCATCGCGTGGCGTGGCGTGGCGGACGGAATAACTGGACATGAAAAGGTCGCTTGTGGCTTGTTCTGTTGAATCGATGCGAAAAACGCTCGGGGGAGCGGAATTGTCGCGCAATTCAGGGGCCTAGCGCCATGGGGGCGAGGCGTTACACCGCCACAGGCGGCTTCTGGGGTAAATTCCACCGGCGTCCCGTTCACTGGCGCGCCTTTCCGCTCTGCCTCCTTCCCTTCTTTCCTATGCCATTCACTGCCCGCATTGCGCCAGACGGCGCCACTTTCGCGGCGCCCGCCGACCTGCCCCTGCTGAGGGCGGCCGAATTGGCGGGCCTGAGCCTGGCCAGCTCTTGCCGCAACGGCACCTGCCGCACTTGCATTTGCCGGCTAGCCAGCGGCGAGGTGGCCTACCGCATCGAATGGCCGGGCCTGAGCGCCGAAGAAAAACGGGACGGATTCATCCTGCCGTGTGTGGCGTACCCGCTTTCGGATGTGGTGATTGAGCCGGCTGATTCAGCCGGCTGATTAAGCCTGCGCTGGCCAGGCCGCCGGCGTTGAAGCGCCCTCACCCAGCGCCCGCTGCATCAGCACCGTGTCGACCCACTGGCCGAACTTGTAGCCGACAGAGGCCAGCGTGCCGACCCGCGTGAAGCCCAGCGCCTCATGCACGCGCAGCGAGCCGGTGTTGGCGCTGTTGCCGACCACGCCCACCATCTGCCGGAAACCGCGCTGCTCGCACTGCGCGATCAGTTCCCGCAGCAAGGCGCTGCCGATTCCCGCCTGGCGATGCCCGGGGGCCACATAGATCGAGTCTTCCACCGTGTGGCGATAGGCCGGCCGTGAGCGGTAGGCACTGCCATAGGCATAGCCCACCAGCTCTCCGCCCAAACGTGCCACCAGATAGGGATAGCCGCCTCCAAGAATGCCGGCGCGCCGCTCCAGCATCTGCTGCGCTGTGGGCGGCTCGAGCTCGAAGGTGGCGAGGTTGGTCGCCACGTAATGCGCATAGATGGACTGGATCGCCCCGATGTCGCTCTCCATGCACGGGTGGATCGAGACCGTACCGGCAGCAGGGGCCGCCGCGGGGTCAAGGGAACGAGCGGAACGGGGGGAACGAAGGGACGAAAGGGTGTTTGAAGACTGCATGCCCTCATCGTTGCCCAAAGCCATGCATAAGTAAATATGTCAAATCTTATGGTTTTCATTAGAATTTCTTTGCATGCCAAATCACAGTCTCGCACTCACCCTCAACCTCGACCATCTGCGCACCTATGCGCTCATCGTCGAAACCGGCAGCTTTTCGGGCGCGGCCGAAAGGCTGGGTTTGTCCCAGCCCGCCGTGAGCCTGCAGATCCGGCAACTGGAGCAGCGCCTGCGCGTGCGCCTGATCGAGCGCGTCGCACGCCGGGCCGCCCCCACGCCGGCCGGCATCGACCTGCTGGAGCAGATCCGGCATGTGGATTCGGCCGTTGAAGGCGTGATGACGGCCATGGCCGCGCATTCGGCCAATGTCACCGGGCGGGTGACGCTGGGCACCGGCGCCACGGCATGCCTGTATTTGCTGCCGCATATCCTGCGCTCCTTGCGGCTGCGCTTTCCCAATCTGAGCGTGCTGGTCAGCACCGGCAATACGGCCGACTTCGTCAAGGCGGTGGAAGGCAACACGATGGACATGGCGCTGGTCACTCTGCCCGTGCAGCGCCGCGCACTGGTCGGCACGTCGATGCTGAACGACGAATTTGTGGCGGTGATTCCCAAACGCGAGACGGGCCTGCCCGCCCGCATCACACCCGCCTTCCTGGCCAAACGCGAGCTCGTACTGTTCGAACCGGCGGCCAATACCCGCGTGATCATCGACCAGTGGTTTCGTGACGCGGGCCACGTGCCCAAGCCCGTGATGGAGCTGGGCAGCGTGGAAGCCATCAAGGAAATGGTGGCAGCAGGCCTGGGCTGCAGCATCTTGCCGGCGATGGCTGTCACCGGGCCCGGGCAACACCCCGGGCTGGCGGTGCACCCGCTCTACCCCAAGCTGCAAAGAACCCTGGCGCTCATCATGCGCAGCGACAAGCCGGTAAACAAGGCCATGCGCCAGGTGATCTCTGCGATTGAGCAACGAACAGGGAATTGAGTCTGGAACGCCGGCCGGATGTTTTCAAGCAAAATCGCCGCCCAGCCCAATAAGCATCTCGGCTTATAGCTCCTGAATTGATAGCAACCATCCAAACTGGAAGCACGGCCCAGGCAGGCCCACAGCTTGCGCGCAGCAAAGCCACCGCCTGTTACCAAGCCTGTAGTGCGCCTGTCAAACAAATGTGCAAGGATGAGCAGATGCACGACCTGCCTCCCAGCCTGCCTCCCGGCATCAGCGCCGGTGCCGAAGGCCCACGCAGCCTTCACAGCCCCTACAGCCTGACCCCGGCGCGGGACGCGGCCGCCAGCTTCGCCGAGCTGGAGGAACTCAAGGCCATCCTGCTGGCCGGCAGCGGGCATTTCGACGTCGCCGTGGTGGCGGAGGCTCACACCGCCGCACCCTCGTTTCCGCTTTACACCGCCAGCATCGGCTCGGCTGACCCGCGGGCGCCCGCCGTCGGTTTCTTCGGCGGCATCCACGGGCTCGAACGCATCGGCACCCAGCTCATCCTGCACTACATGCGCGCGCTGCTGCACCGCCTGGAGTGGGACGAGCTGCTATGCCGGCAGCTTGAAAAAATCCGCCTGGTGTTCATGCCCATCGTCAACCCCGGCGGCATGTGGGCGCACAAGCGCGCCAACCCGCAGGGCGTGGACCTGATGCGCAACGCACCGCAGCGCGCCGACAGCCGGGTTCCCTGGCTGGCTGGCGGGCAGACGTTGAGCACGCTGCTGCCCTGGTACTGCGGCCGCCCCGGCGCACCCATGGAAGTGGAAAGCGCGGCATTGCTGCAGGTGGTGAAGGCGCAACTCGCCAGTCGCCCCTTCAGCCTGGCGCTGGACTGTCATTCGGGCTATGGCTTTCAGGACAGCATCTGGTTTCCGTATGCGCGCACGCGCAAGCTGCTGGGCCATCTGCCCGAGATGTTCGCGCTGCGGACCATGCTGGAGCAGTCGCACCCCCACCATGCCTACAGCTTTGAACCGCAAAGCAACCAGTACCTGCTGCACGGCGACCTGTGGGACCACGCCTATGACCACGCGCCGGCGGGCCATGTTTTTTTGCCGATGACGCTGGAGCTCGGCTCGTGGCTGTGGATACGCAAAAACCCGCGCCAGCTGTTTTCACGGCACGGCATCTTCAACCCCATGAAGGCGCACCGCACCAAGCGCGTGTTGCGCCGCCATGCGGACCTGCTGGACTTCCTCACCCGGGCCGCCTTTGCCGTGCCGCGCTGGCTGCCCGAGGGCGAGCAGCGCGCCCAGCTCGCGCGCCAGGCAGCAGCCTTTTGGCGGCCCCGGCGGGTGCTGTGATGAGCTGGGTGCTGCTCAGGGGCCTGACACGCGAAGCGCGGCACTGGGGTAACTTTGCCGACCAGCTGGCAAGCGCCCTGCCTGGTTCGCCGCTGGAAACGACTTGCGTGGTGACACTGGACTTGCCGGGCAACGGCGTGTTCCACAAAGAAGCCTCGCCCCCATCGGTGGCCGCGATGGCGGACTTTGCGCGCACTCAGTTGCTGGCGCGAGGCTTGCCTCCGCCTTACCGCATCGTGGCCATGTCGCTGGGCGGCATGGTGGCGGCCGACTGGGCGCTGCGCTATTCGCATGAAGTCGACCGGCTGGTGTTGATCAACACCAGCATGCGGCCGCTGGGCAGCGTCACCGAACGCCTGCGCCCGGGCAACTGGCTGCCGCTGGCGATGGCGGCTGCGCGCTGGGGCGACGCGCCTTACGTGGAACGCACCATTCACCGCCTTACCTGCAACCGAGCGTCGCAGCACGACGCCGACATCGCGGCATGGACACACATACGCCAAGACACGCCGGTCAGCGCGGCCAACGCCCGGCGCCAGCTCCAGGCGGCAGCGGCTTTCGCCATGACGGCGCCACCGCCCTGCCCCACACTTGTGCTGTCGTCAGCCGCCGACCACCTGGTGCACCCGCGCTGCTCCGCCCGGCTGGCCCACGCGTGGCAGGCCGCGCACCACATACACCCCTGGGCGGGGCATGACCTGCCGCACGACGACGCCGATTGGGTGTGCCGGCGCATCGCGGACTGGGTGGATGACTCTTGAGCCCTCGCCGGTCTTGCTCCCTCCCCCGCTGGGGGAGGGCGGGGGTGGGGCTAGCGGCGCTTGATGCATCACCAGCTTCAGATCACAAGCCGAAGAGCCCCCATCCCAGCCTTCCCCAGCGAGGGAAGGAGTAAGAGGCGCAAGAGGGCGCGCGATTTTTGCTCCCTCCCCCGCTGGGGGAGGGCGGGGTGGGGGCTAGCGGCGCTTGATGCATCACCAGCTTCGAATCACAAGCCGAAGAGCCCCCATCCCAGCCTTCCCCAGCGGGGGAAGGAGTAATTCTCAGCCCCTTCGCTTTTTGAGTTTGCTACATTTTTGATAGCTACCAGTACAGACAGCGCATGGGCTAGAGGCACTTTTCCTTCATAAGATTCAGGTTTTTGGCACCGCGGCTGCCGCCGCAGCTTTGCTCAGGCAAAATCGTTCCTTGTCTATACAAGACAAGCCCCATGAACAAGCCCCCCGCCCCCGCGCCTGAAACGCTGCCTGAATCCACGCCCGCCGGCCTGCCGATGGCGCAGGCCGACACACCGCCCGCGCGCACCAAGCGCCTGTGGGCGCTGGCGCTGGGCACGGCGGCGGTCTGGCACCTGGACCCGGCCCTGGGCGAGATGGCGGAGATGATCGCCATGATCGCCTGCGCCAGCAACAAGACACTGGCCAAAGACGCCATCACCCAGATGCGCAACAAGGCCGACAGCCTGCGCGCGCAGATCCCGCCGTTGCCTGCCAGCGCGCTGTCGAAAGTGGTGCGGCGCGCCGAAGCCGCTTGCGGCGCGGTGCTCGACAAAGGCGTGCGCATGAAAGAGGTGCAGGCCAGCTGGGACCAGTTCCTCACCTGCGTGCGCGCCCTGCAAGACACGCGCAAGTAGCCAAAGTAGCCAAAGTAGCCAAAGTAGCCAAAGTAGCCAAAGTAGCCAAAGTAGCCAGGCAGCCCAATGCTTAGCGGTAAGGGCTTTGTCCCTTCACCAGCGCACCCAGCGTCTGCATCGCGGCCTCATAGTCATCATTCCACGGGTAACCATAGTTCAGCCGCAGGCAATGCCTGAAGTTACGGCGCGCTGAAAAGATCGGGCCTGGCGCCACGCTGATGCCGTGCGCCAGCGCTGCCTGGTGCAAGGCCAGCGCATCAAAGCCCTCGGCAAACTCCACCCACACAAAATAGCCGCCCGCCGGACGCGACACACGTACACCTGCCGGGAAATGGCGGGCCAGCGCAGCCAGCAGGCTTGAGAGCTGCGACTCCATCGCGTGGCGCAGCTTGCGCAGGTGCTTGTCATAGCTGCCGTATTGCAAATAGTCCGCCACGGCGAGCTGCGCGGGCAGGCTGGCCGACAGCGTTGTCATGAGCCTGAGCCGCTCGACTTGCTGGCCGAAGCGCCCGGGCGATACCCAGCCCACGCGGTAGCCGGGCGCCAGCGTTTTGCTGAAAGAGCTGCAGTGCATCACCAGGCCCTTCTTGTCAAAGGCCTTGGCGGGCAAGAAGCCGCGGCTGCCGAAATACAGCTCGGCATACACGTCGTCTTCAATCAGTGGAATGTCATGGCTGGCCAGCAAAGCCACCAGCGCTTTCTTTTTTTCCAGCGGCATACTGGCGCCCGTGGGGTTCTGAAACGAGGTCATGAACCAGCAGGCCTTGACGGGCCGGCGCTTGAGCGCGTCGGCCAGCGCGGCCAGATCCAGGCCGTCTTGCGGGTGCACAGGGATTTCCAGCGCCTTCATCTTGAGCCGCTCCAGCGCCTGCAGGCTGGCGTAAAAGCCGGGCGACTCCACCGCGATCAAATCACCCGGCTGCGCCACCGCCGCCAGACACAGGTTCAGCGCCTCCAGCGCGCCATGCGTCACGATGATCTCTTCAGCCGGCTGCGCCATACCCATGCCCAGGTAACGCAGCGCAATCTGCCGCCGCAGGGCTTCGTCGCCGCGCGGCAGGCTGGCCACCGTGTCGGCCCCTTGCAAAAAGCGCGAAGTACGGGCCAGCGACTTGCCCAGCCGCTGCAGCGGAAACAGCCCCGGCGACGCAAACGCCGAGCCCAGCGGCACCATGCCGGGCTCTTGCGCCGCACCCAGCACCGAGAACACCAATTCACTCACATCAGGCCGCTGCGCCACCGTGGCGGCCGCGCGCGCAGGTGCTTTTCCGGCTTTGCCTTCCACCGCGCCACGGGCCGGCGCCGCCAGTTGCTGCGCAGCCAGCGCCGTCACGTAATAGCCCGAGCGCGACTGCGCCCGCACCAGGCCTTTTTCTTCGAGCCGGTAGTAGGCTTTAAAAGCGGTCGATGCGCTCAGCCCGTGCTGGGCCGTGATGGTGCGGATGGAAGGCAAGCGCGTGCCGGAGGCCAGGCGTCCGGTGCGGATATCGGCGGCCAGCAGCTCGGCCAGTTGTTCGTAGCGCTTCATGAAAAGGGAAATGGGTGAAATGCGTTCGGCGCATCTGATACCGCAATTTTCCGCGATTTTTCATCTGATACGCTTTTTCTGTCGGCATCTGAGCCTTACGCCAACGACCCGGCTGGGGCATGATGGGCCCATGCAAAAGACCCGTTCTGCAAGCCCCTTCCAGCGTTTTCCCGATCTGCTGCGCATGCTGGTTGCCTGCATAGGCGCAGCCTGGCTGGCCGCCAGCCCCGCCGCAGCCGCCGCACCGCCGTTTGAAGACACCATCGCCCAGCGCACTATGGCCTGCACGGCCTGCCACGGCCCGCAAGGCCGGGCAGCGCCCGACGGCTACTACCCGCGCCTGGCCGGCAAGCCGGCGGGCTACCTCTATAACCAGCTGCTCAACTTTCGCGACGGGCGCCGCCACTATGGCCTGATGACGCAGCTCATCGCTCCGCTCAGTGACGCCTACCTGATGGAGATCGCCCAGTATTTTTCAAAGCTGGAAGTGCCTTACCCCGCCCCTTTGCCTGCTGCTATTTCGCCCGAGGCCTTGAACCACGGGCGCCAGCTGGTGATGCAAGGCGACGCCGCGCGCCAGCTGCCGGCCTGCGTGCAGTGCCATGGCCAGGCCATGACGGGTGTGGCCCCCGGCATCCCCGGCCTGCTGGGCCTGCCGCGTGATTACCTCAATGCGCAGCTGGGCGCTTGGAAGGCCGGCCAGCGCCGCGCGCATGCGCCCGACTGCATGAAGGAAGTGGTATCGCACCTCACACTGGAAGACATCAACGCCGTGGCCAGCTGGCTGGCGGCGCAACCGCTGCCCGCCAGCACCAAGCCGGCCGCATCGCTGCCGCCGCTGGCGCCCGGCGCGCAGGCGATCACCTGCGGCAGCGCGCCTGAAGTGCCACTCATCTCGGCGGCCAGCCCCGCACCCGCGAAAGCGAAAAAATGAAGAGCTTGCTGAAAATCCTGCTGGCCGGGGTGCTGCTGGCACTCGCCCTGGGTGCTTTGGTCTGGGCCCTCAATGTGCGCGGCGAAGTCGACGTAAAAACCCCGATAGCCGCCGCCGCGCCCAGCGAAGGCATGGTGGCGCGCGGCGCCTACCTGGCACGCGCCGGCAGTTGCCAGACCTGCCACACCGCGCAAGGCGGCCAGCCTTATGCGGGCGGCCTCGGCATCGCCACGCCATTTGGCACCGTGTTCACTTCCAACCTCACGCCCGACAACAAGACCGGCATAGGCACGTGGTCGTCTTCCCACTTCTGGCGCGCCATGCACAACGGCCGCTCCAAAGACGGGCGCCTGCTGTACCCGGCTTTTCCGTACACCAGCTACACGCAGGTCACGCGCGAAGACTCCGACGCGATCTTTGCCTACCTGAACAGCCTGCCCGCCGTGGTGCAACCCAACCAGCCGCACACGCTGCGCTTTCCGTACCAATCGCAGGCGGCGCTGGCCGTGTGGCGCGCCCTCTTCTTCAGCCCCGGCGTGTATGAGCCCGACACGGCCCGCAACGCCGAGTGGAACCGCGGCGCCTATCTGGTCAAGGGCCTGGGCCACTGCGCGGCCTGCCATACCGCACGCAACGCGCTGGGCGCCACCGAGCAAAGCCTGGACCTGGCCGGCGGCCTGATCCCGATGCAGAACTGGTACGCGCCGTCGCTCACGTCGCCGTATGAAGCCGGCGTGAGCGACTGGGACAAGCAGCACATCGTGGCCCTGCTGAAAAACGGCGTCTCGCCGCGTGCCTCCGTCACCGGCCCGATGGCCGAGGTCGTGCAGCGCAGCACCCAGTATTTAAACGATGCCGACCTGGGCGCGATGGCACAGTTTTTAAAAGAGCTGCCGGCCTCCCACACCGCACCGCCCGAGCCCGCCGCCATCAAGACCCAGGGCGAATCGGTAGAACGCGCCGCAAAGCTTTATGAACAGCACTGCGCGCAATGCCATGGCGCCAAAGGCGAAGGCATCGCCAACGCGTACCCGGCGCTCGCAGGCAACCGCGCCGTCACCATGGCCCAGGCCTCCAACCTGGTGCAGATCGTCCTCAACGGCGGCTACGCACCCGCCACCCAAGGAAACCCCCGCCCCTTCGGCATGGCGCCCTTTGTACTGGTGCTGAACGACGCCGACATGGCGCTCGTGCTCACCCACGTCCGCCAGTCCTGGGGCAACCGCGCGAGCGAAATCACGCCGCTGGAAGTGAACCGGATACGGGCGAATTCGGGGCGGTAGGGGCTCGGCGGTATTGCATGTAAAGCCAGCTTCGGCTAAATCCACGTCCCGTAGCGCGCCTGGTCGGCAACCAGGTGCCAGGGTCGACGCTTTCCTCGAGTTTTGACGTTTGTATGAATTCCGTAAATTCCTTTGGTACCCAATAGGGGATTAATACTCCAAAGGAGAAATTTGTGAGGTTCCTGACCTTCAAGGCTCTGGCATCAGCCGTCCTTTTAACCCTGTTTGCCGTCGGAGCCAACGCTGAAGACAAATCCGAGGAGAAGCTCTGGTTCGATACTTATGACGCCCGGCAAAAGTACTTCGAAAGTGCTATCGGGCCATTGCCCAAGGACATTATCAAAATGCGCAGCATGGCCGGGGTCTGGCCTGGCGGCGGTTTATACGTCATACCCGCGCCGAAGATCGGTGCCAATTTGGCCGTTTACGCCACATCTGGCCTGACCAATTCCGACATGCCGACCGATGTACGCATGGTCGGCTTCAAGCTCGGCGCAGATGGAAAGCAGGTGGCAGGACGGTTGAAAAAAAAGACCCGAGCCCGGCAGCCCCCGGGCGCGGCAGGCTATGGATATGAACTGATGGTCGTTGCGCCAAAAGGCGTGGAGTGGCCGCTGATGGTGCTGCAGTGGGCTGTCAATGAAGAACTTGCGAACGACATCGGCCTGCTGGGCAAGGTGGAGCAGTCCGACGGCTTCACTGTCGCGCAAATTGATGTGGATGAAGCCGAGCCCGTCAACATACTGATTTCGAAAGCGCTTCGCCCCTTGCCGACGGGCGCGCAGCTTCCTGCCGGGAAGATGGAAATTCTGGTCGCCACCACCATCACGGCCGAAGAGATGCGCTGGTCCAGGAGAAATCGCCGCGATGCCTTGCTGCAGAGGCTCAAAGACACCGGCATTGGGCAAGTCAGCAAGCTGAAACGTGAAAGCGTGGTGCGCTGAGCGCCGAATCCCGGAGACATTCATGCCAACCGAACAATCCATCAACGCGCTGCTGTCGCAGCTTTGCGAAGAGCTGGGATTTTGCTCAGCCTTAAGAGCCATTTCAAGATTTCCACCGGACGCGGTGGCGGGCCCCGGCGAATTTGTCGACGCAGTGTTTGCGGCTGAAAATCTGACCACCGAAACAGACCCACACTTGACCGAACAGGTTCGCGCCATGGTGGACAAGCACTTCGCCACTTGGTTAACAGAGGAATGTCCGCATTGCGGTTGCGCCGGACCACCTACCTTCGCAATAAGTGATCCGTTGCTGGGATAAATCTTGCTAGGTAGCTCAGCTGCCGGGCAAGAGAATTGGTTTTTGTAGACGATTAAGAATACCTTTTTCTAATCAGAAAAAAACTAATACTCCCTAAGTGCGCAAAATGCCACCTGAGCCTTTGCGCGCAATATGTTCTCCCGGGTTTATTTCAGACTAACGGGGAGCGTTATGGAAAGTAGGTGGTGCACGGCATGCGGATGTGTATTTGAGCTTCGTCCGCAAGCTCCTCGTCAAACTTACTGCAGCGAGCCTTCTTGTCAAAATGAACGCCGAAGACTGTGGCAACAGGCCAAGCGGCTGACTGATCCAGATTATTCAGAGAATCAGTCTCTCGCCCAAAGTGCGTGGGCGATACGAAATGCTGAGTATTGGCGAAATTATCGGGAAACTCATCCTGAGTACGTAGCAAAAAATAGACTTCAGCAGAAAAAACGAAACAACGCTGGCCGCAACCCGAAAGTTGCAAAGAGTGACGTGTCGAAACCGCACAATCCCTTAGAGGCGGGAGTGTATCGACTGAGCGTGTTGGTGCAGCCGGACGTTGCAAAGAGTGGCGTGTGGTTGGTTCAGCTCACTCTGTACGAGTCCGACGAAAGTGAAGATTCTGCGATTGCAAAGAGATGACTTGTTAGTTGTTCTTCAGCAAACCGGTTAACTTCCTCGTGTCGTTGATTTGTGTCGAGACAAATTACTTCCGAATTTTTGATGCGGTGAAATATGGAACCAGAGTTGCCAATGAAAGATAGTTCTAAAGGCTCTAGCCTAGCCCTGGTTCGCGCGGCTGAGTACGTTCGAATGTCTACTGAACATCAGCAGTACTCGACTCTCAACCAGCTGGCCAAGATTCGCGAATATGCTGCACAGCGCGGGATAGAAATTGTGAGAACTTATGCCGACGAAGGAAAGAGCGGTCTGACTATTGGTGGTAGGCAATCGTTACAAAATCTAATTCGAGATGTCGAATCAGGCAATGCCGACTACAACATAATTCTTGTATATGACGTGAGTCGCTGGGGTCGTTTTCAGGATGCGGACGAAAGCGCGTATTACGAGTACATCTGCCGGCGCTCCGGTATCCAGGTGACCTACTGTGCGGAACAATTTGAGAATGATGGCTCCCCAGTTTCTACGATTGTCAAAGGTGTCAAGCGCGCGATGGCAGGCGAGTACAGCCGCGAGCTGTCGGCGAAAGTGTTTGCCGGTCAATGTCGCCTAATTGAATTAGGATTTCGCCAAGGTGGACCGGCAGGCTTCGGTTTGCGTCGCGTGCTTGTTGACCAAGGGGGAATGGAGAAAGCCGAATTAAAACGCGGTGAACACAAAAGCCTACAAACGGACCGTGTAATCCTCAAGCCTGGCCCGGTGACCGAGATAAATATCGTCAACCAAATCTATAGCTGGTTCGTAGACGACCAGCTTCATGAGTCTGCCATCGCCGCGCGTCTCAATGATATGGGGGTCAAGACCGCGCTCGATCGAAATTGGAACCGAGCCACAGTGCACGAAGTGCTTACCAATGAAAAATACATCGGAAGCAACGTCTACAACAGACAATCTTTCAAACTCAAAAAGTTGAGAGTAGTCAACGAGCCCGATATGTGGATCAGGAAAGATGGTGCATTCACACCTATCGTGGCACAGGATCTGTTTTACACAGCGAAGGGGATTATTCGTGCACGGGCGAGGCGGTTCAGCAATGAAGAGCTCTTGGACCAGCTGCGAGTCCTCTATCAAGACCGCGGGTATCTTTCGGGCCTGATCATTAATGAAACGGATAACATGCCATCGCCGACGGTCTACATGCACCGTTTCGGAAGCTTAACTCGTGCTTATCAGTTGGTTGGATTTAGTCCGAAAAAAGACTATGCCTATGTAGAAATAAATCGAATGCTGCGCCGGCTCCATCCGGAAATACTCACTGATACGGAGAAGCAAATCTCTCATCTCGGTGGCGCGATTTATCGGAACCCACTGAATGACATGCTTGACTTCAATCATGAATTCACGGTTTCGTTGGTTTTTGCTCGTTGCCAAAGCAGCGGCGCCGGGCACAAAAGATGGAATATCCGTTTTGACACTACTTTGCGTCCCGACATTACTGTAGCAATTAGATTGGCCCCAGGGAACCAGAAGCCGCTAGATTACTACTTGCTGCCAAGCATGGACTTCGGGCAAGAACGCATAAGGCTCGCAGAGCAAAACGCTATTGAGTTTGAGAGCTATCGGTTCGATACCCTCGATTACCTCTACGGCATGGGATCACAGATCCGGATTAAGCGCGCGGCATGAATCTACTAACCAAAGCCAGAGACATCCGGTTAATTCCCATTGACCGGATTGAAGTCCTGAATACACGTGATCGCAACCCAGATATCTTCTTCGAAATTTCTGAAAATATTAAGGAGATTGGTTTAAAGAAACCCATCACGGTAACTCCACGACCAGGCGAGGATGGCGCCGAGCGGTATCTACTAGTTTGCGGAGAAGGTAGATTAAGAACCTTCCAAGAAAATGGAGAGCATCGCATCCCAGCTTTGGTTGTATCGGTGTCCGACGAAGATGCATTTGTCATGAGCCTCGCCGAAAATATTGCACGACGGCGAGCCAAACCCATGGAACGGATAGCGGATCTAGCCCTATTAAGAAAACAGGGCTATTCAACCAAGGAGATTGCAGAAAAGACGGGCTTGACGTTGCAGTATCTCCAGGAAATCTTGTTGTTGTTAGACAAAGGCGAAGAACGGCTAATTGTCGCCGTTGAACGAAGAGTAATTCCCCTCAGCACCGCGTTAGTTATCTTTCGTTCTGGGGACAACGATACGGCAATGCAGACAGCCCTTCAAGACGCTTATGAATCCGGAGAACTCCGTGGGCGTCAACTCATGGATGCTCGTTCATTGATTCAGCGTCGGAATTTGCTTGGTCGATCAACTACTAAAGGTACTCCGCGAAAGCAATCTGACGTGTCCTCAGTAAGCTTAGTGCGCGCTTATCAAAAGGAGGTACAGCGCCAACAGATGCTGGTCCGCAAGGCTTCCTTTGCACAGCAGAAGCTTCTATTCATAGTTGGCGCGCTACGCGAGCTTCTTGCTGATGAGAATTTTGTGAACCTGCTGCGAGCCGAAGGTCTAGATACTCTACCCAGGTATCTAGCTGACCGGATGGCATAAGTCCCATGACGGAAATGACTCCCATTAGTTTCGCGTTTCTCCTTAAGCCTCTGAGCCTGCCTTCTGAAAAGCTCCTCCCTTCAAAGATTCTTTCGACAGACTTGGCCAAGGCTCACAAATATCGGCAGATTCGTGAATCGATTCGTGAGATAGGTCTTATCGAGCCGCTCTCAATCGGGCCGTTGGATCGGAAGACCGGAACACATTTTCTGCTGGACGGTCATATCCGGTTGATGGCTATGAAGGAACTGGGTCACATAGAATTTCCGTGTTTGGTAGCCTCAGATGATGAGACCTATACCTATAACCATCGCATCAATCGACTTTCTACAATTCAAGAGCATTTGATGATTCGGCGCGCAGTTGATCGGGGCGTGTCGATTGAACGGCTGACAAAGGTTCTTTGCCTTGATACGACGGGCGTCCAGAAGCGGTTGAGTCTGCTCGACGGAATTTGTCCTGAAGCAGCAGAACTTCTTAAGAGTCGCAGTTTCTCGCTCAAAGTGACTGCAGTTCTGCGGAATATGAAGCCGACGCGGCAGGTCGAATGCGCCGAACTAATGATCTCTGCTAATACGCTGACAATGCCATACGCACGGTCATTGCTATTGGCCACGGCCCCGGAGTTGTTGCTTAAAGAGCCCCGGAAGTCGAAAACTATCACCAGAGAGCAGATCGCTCGAATGGAGAAGGAGATGAAAAGTTTGCAGAGCAATTACAAGGCGGCGGAGCAAACTTATGGGGATGACATGTTAAATCTCGTGCTCGCCCGGGGCTATGTAGTCAAGTTACTTGAAAATGCGCAGGTCGGTCGCTTTTTGATGCAGTACCAACCAGAGGTGCTTAGAGAGTTCACGACTCTTTCCCAAGCGACATCTCTGGATTTTTAGCTAACATATATTTCGCGAATTGAACTGCGGGATTCTGGATCATGCATCCGGACGGCACCAGTAAAACCTTTGCGGGCGGTTTGTAAAGCACCGATTTTCCCGATAGCTCCGGTGCTCGTAATTTGACGTGGTCTCCTTCGGGCAATATCTACACATTTGAATCGGAAGAGGTCCTCAACACGTCAACCATAACGCCATCTTCTGGCACATCAACATGGGTGCTCCTTGTGGCCCGGACGGAACATCGATCCTGTTTAGCGGCCGCGCGGATCGCCTCCTCCGTGAAATGTATCCCGATGGTTTTAACTTTCAGCGCGTACAAGAGAATGACGTAACCTGGGGCGTAAGTACGGTGGCCACTACACCATCTTGTCGCGCTGCGACAACGACGGAAACAGCCTGAACCAGGCCGCAGCTACCAGCAGCGTTCCTACCCCGCCTGCCACCACCGAACCCACCGGCCCCAGCAGCGCGGCGGTGGCGCCGGATTCGAATTCACCGAGCTGGTTGGAGGCGCCAATAAATACCGAGTTGACGGCGCTGACGCGGCCGCGCATTTCGTTCGGGGTTTCTATCTGCACCAGAGTCTGGCGCACGACCACGCTGACCATATCTGCCCCGCCGGAGACAGCCAGCACCAGCAGCGACAGCACGAAACTGGTCGACAGGCCAAACACCATCATGCAAACGCCATACAGCGCGACAGCCGAAAGCATGGTCGGCCCGACGCGGCGCTCCAGCGGCCAGCGCGTGAGCACCGCCGATATCAACAACGCGCCGGCGGCGGGCGCCGCGCGCAGCAGGCCCAAGCCCCACGGCCCGACGTGCAGGATGTCTTTGGCAAACATGGGCAGCAGCGCGGTGGCACCACCCAGCAACACGGCAAAAAGGTCTAGCGACACAGCCCCCAGCAGGGCCTTGCGCTGCCAGACAAATTCCACGCCGGCCAGCAAGGTGCGCAGCGTGACCGGTTCGCGCGGCGGCGGCACGTGGTCGTAGCGCAGCACGGCGATCAGCACGCAACCGGCGGCGAACAAAAAGGCGCAGGTGGCATAGACCGCCGTGGCGCCAGCCACAAAGATCACGCCGCCTAGCGCCGGCCCGCCGATGACAGCCGTCTGCATGCCGGCCGAGCTGAAGGCCATGGCGCGCGGGAGCATGGCAGGCGGCACCAGCACGGGTGTGAGCGCCTGCTGCGCGGGCATCTGGAAGGCGCGGGCCACGCCCAACATGACGGACACTGCCAGCAACAGCTCGCGCGAGGCCCAGCTGTGGTGCACTTCCCCAATTTGCCAGCCTTCAGTGGCGGCGACGAGGATCATCGCCACCGCAGCCTGCGTGACCAGGCAGCCGGCGATGATGCGGCCGCGGTGCACGCGGTCGGCCACATGGCCGGCTACCAGCGTGAGCAACAACGCCGGCGCGAACTGGTAGAGCCCGACCAGGCCCAGGTCCCAGGCGCTGCCGGTCAACTCGTACATCTGCCAGCCCACCGCCACCATCAGCATCTGGTTGCCGGTGGTGCCGAATATCCGGGCGAACCACATGCGCATGAAGGCGCGCTGGTGGGTGAGTTCTTTGAATGAGTGTGTCGGCATGCGGGGCTGAAGCTTAACAGCGACCTGTCAACGCTGCGCCGCAGGGGCCATACGCGGGAGGTTCTTTCTGCTATCAATTTGGTAGCTACACGTACAGACTGGATATGGTCTAGAGGCCATTTTTGACATACTCCCGGCATGTTCTGGCTGCGCCCGCAAACGAGCCGCCCGCGCCTGCCACACGCAACTACGTCCACGAATTAGGACATCCGCTTAAGACCGGCAACTTTGGGCTTCTTCTGGCAGTTAACATGGCGGCATAACAACAGCCAACCCACACGCAGGAGGATTTATGCACCGCATCGTTATTGTCGGAGGGGGCGCCGGAGGCCTCGCGCTGGCCACGCAGCTGGGCAAGCGCATGGGCAAAAAAGGCCTGGCCGAAATCACCCTGGTCGACGCCGCCCGCACCCATGTCTGGAAGCCGCTGCTGCACCAGCTGGCCGCCGGCAGCTATGACACGCACGCCGAGGAAATCGAATACCTCGCTCAGGCACGATGGAACGGGTTCAAGTTCCGCCTGGGTAGCCTGACCGGTGTAGACCGCCAGACCAAAACCCTGCAGCTCGCTGCCAGCCACGACGAAGCCGGCCGCGAGATCACACCCGCCCAGCAGCTGGGCTATGACACGCTGGTGATAGCCGTGGGCAGCCAGACCAACGACTTCGGCACGCCGGGCGCGGCCGAGCACACCATCAAGCTCGACAGCCCGCAGGCGGCCAAGCGCTTTAACGACCGCCTCATCAACGCCTGCATACGCGCGCAGACCGTGCCGCGCATGGCCGGCAGCGGGCGCCTGACGGTCGCCATCGTCGGCGGCGGTGCCACCGGCGTAGAACTGGCCGCCGAGCTGCATGCCGCGGCGCGCGTGCTGGCCAACTATGGTTTTGACCATATCCATCCCGAAAAGGACCTGCAGATCGTGCTGGTGGAAGCCGCACCGCGCCTGCTGGCGCAGTTGCCCGAGCGCCTGAGCGAGTCGGCCATGCGCGAACTGCGCAAGCTCGCCATCGAGGTGCACACCAACGAGAAGGTGGTTGAAGTCACCGCCGACAGCCTGAAGATGGCCAGCGGCAAGGTGGTGTCGTCCAGCATCACGGTGTGGGCCGCCGGCGTGAAGGCGGCCGACTTTTTGCGCACCTTGGGCGGCACGCCCGAAGGCGGCGAAGCGCTGGAGACCAGCAAACTCAACCAGCTGGTCGTCAACGGCAATTTACAAACCACGCGCGACCCCAGCATTTACGCCTTTGGCGACTGCGCCGCCTGCCAGCAACCCGACGGCACCTGGGTACCGCCACGCGCCCAGGCCGCCTACCAGCAGGCCATGTACCTGGCGCGCTCGCTGCCCGACCTGATCGCGGGCAAAGCCGTGTCGCCCTTTATCTTCAAGGACCAGGGCTCGCTGGTCTCGTTGTCGGAATATTCGTCGGTCGGCAGCCTGATGGGCAGCCTCACCAAAGGCAGCTTCTTCATCGAAGGCCAACTGGCCAAGTTCATGTATTGGGGCCTGCACAAGCAGCACCAGCTGGCGCTGGGCGGTTTCAAGAAAACGGCGCTGATCACGCTGTCTGAAATGCTGGACCGCACCTATCGCCCACGCATCAAGTTGCATTGATAATCACGAAATCCCCTTCCTATCAACTTCACTCAACCTGACGGAGAAAACCATGGCAAAAGGACAGCAAAACAACAACAAGATGGTCAAGAAACCGAAGAAGGACACCTCGCCACCCAAGACGGTGTCGCCCGACGCGGTGCGCCCGACCATCGTCACGCAGGTTCCGCTGCGCGGCAAGCTGAAGAACAAATAAGGCCTCGATGGCCGGCCCTGGCGACTCGCCTGCGAACTTGCCCGCGGACATCCCGGCTGCTGCACAGCAGCCGGGCAACCCTTTGCACGGCGTCAAACTGGAGGCGATCGTCACCGAGTTGTCTGAACACTACGGCTGGGAAGAGCTGGGCCAGCGCATCAACATCCGCTGCTTCACCAGCGACCCCAGCGTGGCCTCCAGCCTGAAGTTCTTGCGCAAGACCCCCTGGGCCCGCGAGAAGGTTGAAAGCCTTTACCTCTTCATGCTGCGCGAAGTCAAACGCAGCAGCCCGCCGGTGCATAACTTCCCGCCGCCCAAGCCCAAGGCCTGACCGGGCACAGCCTTAAAGTGGATTCGCAAAGAGCAGCATCATGGCGATCCCCACCCCGATCAGGAAGTTGGCATCGATCAGCCCCGCCAGCAAAAACATCTTCACCTGCAGTGGCTCCATCAATTCGGGCTGCCGCACGGCGCCCTCCAGAAACCGCCCACCCATCGCCCCGATGCCCATGCAGGCGCCGATAGCGCCCAGGCCGATGATCAATCCACATGCAATGGCAATGGCGCCTGCGTCAGTCATGATTTTTTCTCCTTTGGTTTAAAACTTGTTGCGATGACTGAATCATGAAGGCCGAGCCGCCTCAGAACAATTACCCGGCAGGTAATGCCGCCGTTACCCCTGTCATCCCAGGTATCGGGCTACTGCATGCCGATGACTCGTTGCTGGTGTTGGACAAGCCCGCCGGCTTGCTCTCAGTGCCGGGGCGCGGCGAAGGCAAGCAGGACTGCCTGAGCGCACGCGTACAGGCGTCCTTTCCCGACGCCCTCATCGTTCACCGCTTGGATCAAGCCACTTCAGGGCTGATGCTGATGGCGCGCGGCGCGGCTATGCAACGGGCACTGAGCCGGTTGTTTGAAACGCGCGTTGTCGGCAAACGCTACGTGGCAGTGGTGAGCGGTCAGCTACCGCTTCCTGCACCCGGTGACGCGGACGGCGGCTGGGGTCTCATTGACCTGCCCATCATCGTGGACTGGCCAAACCGTCCGCTGCGCATCATCGACAGCGAACACGGCAGACCCAGCCAGACTCGATGGCGGGTGCTGTCGCATGACGTGGCGGCCAATACGACACGCGTGGAACTTGAACCCATCACCGGTCGGTCACACCAGCTGCGCGTGCACCTCAAGGCGCTGGGTCATCCCATTTTGGGCTGCGCACTGTATGCCCCCGACGCGGTGCACGCTGCCTCGCCGCGGCTGCTGCTACATGCCGCCGCGCTGCAGTTCACACACCCGGCCAGCGGGTTGGTGATGTCATTCGAAAGCCCGCCCGGTTTTTAGGACGCCAGCATGGCCACTGTATGGGCGCTACCATGCAGGCATGACTCAACTCAATCACCTCACCCTGATCACAGGCGCATCGCGTGGCATGGGCTTTTCCATGGCGCGCCAGTTGCTCACCGCCGGCCATACGGTGCTTGGCATCTCTCGCACGGCGATGCCTGAGCTAGAGGAACATGCGCGGCATGTCGGCGCAACCTTGCTGCAGTGGGAACACGACCTTGCGGACAGCGGCTCACTCAACGACAGGCTGGAAAGCTGGCTCAAGGATTCCCAAGCCGCAACGCCCTGGGCCAGCGTCACGCTGATCAACAACGCGGGCGTGATCCCGCACATTGGCTCGCTGGACCAGATTGGCGAAAGCGACCTGGCGCGGGCGCTGCGTGTGGGGCTGGAAGCGCCCATGCAAATCACCGCTGCTTTCCTGCGCGCCACCGACGGTTGGAAAGCGCCACGCAAAGTGCTCAATATTTCGTCGGGCCTGGGGCGCCGCGCCATGGCCTCGCAAGCCGCCTACTGCGCCGCCAAAGCCGGCATGGACCACTTCACGCGCTGCCTGGCGCTGGAAGAAGCCCTGAAGCCCCATGGCGCCAAAGTTTGCTCACTCGCGCCCGGCGTCATCGACACCGGCATGCAGGAGCAACTGCGCGCGGCCGACCCCAAGGCATTTCCGGACCGTGAGTCGTTTGTGGGCTTAAAGACGGGCGGCGTGTTGACCTCGCCCGAAGATGCAGCGGCGCGCATCCTGGCTTTCCTGGCAAGGCCGGATTTTGGCGCCAATCCAGTGGCCGATGTCCGCGACTAACCCAGAGGTGGGGTATTCCACCAGCGGGCAGTCGCGGGACTGGCTTTGCCAGACCGCAGGCGCCGCCCCCTGCAAGGGGGGAACGGGCTACACGAAGTGAGCCCGGACGGGGGTGTTCAATAGACTTCCGGCACCACAATGTCCTGCGGCACCGGATTACGCACATAGTCTTCGTGGCGCACACGGTCGGGCAGCACGATGGCCGGGTGTTCGGTTTCCTGGTAGGGCATCTGCTGCAGCAGGTGATGGATGCAATTGAGGCGCGCTTTTTTCTTGTCGACGGCCTGCACCACCCACCAGGGCGCTTCGGTGATATGTGTGCGCTCCAGCATGATTTCCTTGGCCTTGGTGTATTCCTCCCAGCGCCTGCGTGACTCCAAGTCCATGGGGCTGAGCTTCCACTGCTTGAGCGGGTCGTGGATGCGGCCGAGGAAGCGCAGGTGCTGCTCTTCGTCGGAAATGGAAAACCAGTACTTGATGAGCTGTATGCCCGAGCGGCCCAGCATCTTTTCAAATTCAGGCACGGTGCGGAAAAACTCTTCGTACTGCTCGTCAGTGCAAAAGCCCATCACGCGCTCAACGCCGGCACGGTTGTACCAGCTGCGGTCAAACAGCACGATCTCGCCGGCGGCTGGCAGGTGCGACACATAACGCTGGAAGTACCATTGCGTGCGTTCGCGGTCGTTGGGGGCCGGCAATGCCGCCACGCGGCAGACGCGCGGGTTAAGCCGCTGGGTGATGCGCTTGATGACGCCGCCTTTGCCGGCTGCGTCGCGCCCTTCAAACAAAATGACGACCTTGTGGCCGGTGGCGACCACCCAGTCCTGCAGCTTCACCAGCTCGGCTTGCAGGCGAAACAGTTCGCGGAAATACTGGCGGCGGTATTCTTTGTCCTTGACCACTTCCTGGGGGCTCCGGCCGTCGCCTTCGCCAATCAGCTCGGCGACGGTTCGGTCTTCGAGTTCCATCTCCAGCTCTTCGTCGTAGCTGTCGATCAGGTCATTGCGGATACGCCGCATCAGTTCTTCGTCGCTTGAATCCAAGGGTTTCTCCTGCAGGAACCGAAAGCCGGTCTACGTGCAGCCTACGCCACCGACATGGCAGTTTGATGAAAAAAGCCCCGGCAGGCCGCATCGGCATTGCATGCGAGGAATTTCACCCGTTTTTTCCATCGCTGCTTTTGCTACATATTTGATAGCTACCTGCCCAATCCTGTCATGGGCTACAGGCCTTTTTTTCTTAAGAAACTGCATCAGGCGCTGAAAGCGCCGTCAACTCTTTTTAAGAATCTGGTAAATCTCATCCTTGACTTTGAGGCGCCTTTTTTTCAGGTCTTCCAGGCCTTCGTCGGTGATGGCGCCTACGCCCTGCTCGTACTTGATGATGGCGTGGTTGTCTGCGTCGTACTGGGCAAAAAGGTCCGCAAAGTGCGGATCTGACCCCTTGAGGCTGCGCATTTTTTGCAGGTATTCCGGAAACTCGTGCGCCAGGTCGTGATTCAGCAAGTCCATGGAAGCTCCTTGTGTAAGCGCTCAACGCCGCAGGGAATCCCGCGGAAAATTCAAAGCTTAGTCCCTAACCACCAGCACGGGCAAGTGGGCGTGCGACAGCACCTGGGCAGTGACGCTGCCCAGCACCAGCTTTTCAAGCCCGCGGCGGCCATGCGAGCCCATGACAACGAGGTCGGCGCCTATCGTCTCGGCGGTGTCGAGGATGCCCCGGTAAATCGCGTGGCCTTCCACGACCGATCCGGTCGCAGTGATGCCGACATCCTGGAAGGCCTGCTTGGCGCTCTTGATGGCTTCATTGGCCTCAGCCGTGGCGGCACCCAGGTATTCGGCCTGGCCGTAGGCAAAGTCGGTGCCCACCCCGGTGAAAGCGTAAGGGTCTATGACGTAGATGACCGTCACTTCGCTCTTGAAGGCCAGCGCGACGGCCACCGCATTGCCCAGAGCCTTTTGCGATGTGGCTGAACCGTCTACCGGAACCAGGATGTGCTTGTACATGATGGAATCTCCTTGAAAGCCATGGACATCAAGGCCATGGACAGATTCTGCGGCACGAGCCCCTGGCGGGTCAATGCCGGCCACGGCAGCCCCGGAAGGGACATCGCCATGCATCATTTATAAGGGACTGCGCTTGCGGCCGGCGTCAGACAACGCCCCGAGGGGTCTGCGCACAGCGGCGAGGCAGCGCTGCCTATTCAGGCTTGATATTGGCCGATTTGGCCAGCTGGGCATAGCGCACCAGGTCTACCTTGATCAGCTGGGAGAGGTCTGCGCCGTTGCCGACGAGGGGTTCGACACCGGCGCCGGAAAGGTTTTCCTGCACGGCCGTCTCGGCCAGCACTTTTTGCACATCGGCATAAATTTTGGCGACCACTTCAGGCTTCATTTTGGCCGGGCCCATGAGCGCATACCAGATGGAAAAATCCAGCGGCTTCAGGCCCTGCTCTTCAAACGTGGGCACCTGCGGCATCAGCTGGTAACGCGCGGCAGTGGACACGCCGATGGCGTTGAGCTTGCCGGTCTTGAGGTGGGGCGCGGCGAGGTTGGCGCTCAAAATGGCCAGTTGTACCTGGCCGCCCAGTACGTCGGTCAGGGCCGGCGCGCAGCCCTTGTAACCCACGTTGGTGGCGTTGATGCCGGACTTCTGCTTGACCAGCTCCATCACGAAATGCTGGGGTGTACCCACGCCGCAGGAGCCGTAGCTCAGCGCCGTCGGGTTGGCTTTGGAATAGTCGACCACTTCTTTGAGCGTCTTGAGGTTGGTGCCTTGGTGCGACACGAGTGCGACCGGCGTGAGGCCCAGCAGCATGATGGGCGTCAGGTCTTTTTCGGGGTCGTAGTTGAGCTTGCCGTTGACGGCCGGGTTGACCACCATGGTGCTGTTTTGCAGCAGCAATGTGTAGCCGTCGGCCGGCGCGTGCACCACGGCCTCAGTGCCGATATTGCCGGAGGCGCCGGCGCGGTTGTCTACCGCGACACCCTGGCCCCAGATGGCCTGCAGGCGCGCGCCGATTTGGCGCGCCAGGATGTCGGAGCCGCCGCCCGTGCCGTAGGGCACGATGATGCGAACGGCGCGCGAAGGATAGGCCTGCGCCAGAGCCTGCGTGGCGCCCAGGCAGCTCAGGGACATCACGGCGGCCAGCGCCAGAAGTCTGGAAAATTTCATGGGTGCCTCTTCGGTGATGAATGGTGATGACGGGTCGTAAACGGTGATGAAGTGCTTACTCAACGGCCCCGATGCTGCGGCTCCACAACTCCCACGGGCGCATGACCTGGCCTTCGTTGGTGTTCATGGCCTTGTCGGCTTCTTCAGGCGTCAGGAATTCGATGGGGCCCAGCGCGCTGGCGCTGAGTTGCAGCTTGGCGTTTTCTTCGGCGTACACAGCGCGGTAGACCGCCCGCTCCAGCGAAGGCGCCACCACGGTCGAGCCGTGGCCGCGCATCAGCACGCAGGTGTGCTGGCCCAGCGCCTTGGCCAGGTCCTTGCCCAGGCCCATGTCGCGGATCAGCAGGTCGGTGTTGCCGTTGGACTCGCGGATTTCATAGAGCGACGAACCGCTGCCGAGAAAACCGCTCATGTGAAAAATGGGGCGCAGGCGCTGGCCGGTCACGCCGAAAGGAATCACGCTGGGCGAATGGCTGTGCACGACCGCCATCACATCGGGCCGCGCGCGGTAGATTTCGCCGTGAATGAAGCGCTCCAGGTAAGAACGCAGGGTGGACTCACCCACCAGGTCGCCGTTGAGGTCGTAGGTCAGGATATCGGCCTTCTTGACCAGTCCAGGGGCGCGGTTGCAGGACAGCAAGAAGTGATCGGGCGACTTGTCGTGGCGCACGCTCACATGGCCGAAACCATCGACAACACCCTGGTCGTACAGGATGCGGTTGGCAATCACCAGTTTTTCAATCAGGGCTGGATCGGCTGCGGCAAGTGTCATGGTGTGTCCTGTCGGCAAGGCTGAACGCGCGGGGCGCCGGATACGCCACTTTTAATAAGCATGCATATCACTTAAGGTATTTTCAGGCACCCCTCCACACAAAACCAAAAGGGTAAACCCGCACCCTCTGAGAACCCGATGCCAGGCCGGCATTCCGGGCCGGATTCAGGGCTCGATCTTCACGCCCTTCCAGAACGCGATATGGCCTTTGATGTTGTCGGCTTCGGGTTTGGGATCCGGGTAGTACCAGGCGGCGTCGGTGTTCATCTCGCCGTTGACCAGCAGCGAGTAGTAACTCGCCTGCCCTTTCCATGAGCACATGGTGTGGTGGTTGCTGAAGGTCACGTAGTCGCGGTTGAGCGAATTTTCGGGGAAGTAGTGGTTGCCTTCCACCACCACGGTGTCGTCGCTTTGCGCAATCACTGCGCCGTTCCAGATGGCTTTCATGGGATTTTCTTTCTGCCCAAGCTGATGTTGAGCTGGATGTGTAGGTCGGTCGGCTGATCGGAATTCGGAAGAAACAGGGCTCCATGCTAACCCCCCGCACGGCCCTCGGCCGGCCCGGGGATTTATGAAGCGGCAAAAAAAAGCGCCGGTGAAAACACCAGCGCTTTTTGTTGTGCCCCCCTCTTTATGCCAGCATGAGCCCCGGAACCGGCTTTGCCGGGCCGGAGGGCGGGCGGCCCCCTCTGGGGGCAGGAAGCTACACGAAGTGAGCGACCGTGGGGGCCATTTTTTAGGCGAGTCGAAGGTTCTGGCCCTCAACAATCACCTTCGAGCCCACAGGCACCGAGCTCGAAAGCTCCATATTGCGGACCGAGCCGTCGTCCATGCGAACACGGATTTCATACACGGTGACCTTCTTCATGTTCTTTTCGATCTGGTTGCCGGCAAACGCGCCGCCAGCCACACCCAGTACGGTCATGGCCGTCTTGCCGTTGCCGCCACCCATCTGGTTGCCGAGCAGGCCGCCCACCACACCGCCAGCCACAGTGCCCAGGCCTACGGTGGTGTTACCCACATCCACGCCGTTGACCTTGCCCTGGCGTTGAACGGGCGTGACGGCTTCGACCGTGCCGCAGGCGGCGCACACATTGGCGCGGGATGACTGCGCGACCACAGGGGCTGCGCCGGTGTGGCTGGTCGTGGCTTTGGCAGTCGTGGTGACCGGTTTTTTGGACGTATCCGCAGCCAGCTTGGCGGCCTGGGAAGTTTGTTCCGCTGCAGCGACCTGCTCGGGGGAACCCGTTTTAGCGCCGGAGGTGTTGACGACCAGTGCGGCCGCCAAAGCCAGGACGGTCACGCCGAGCACCGCCACGATGGCGACGAGCGCCTTGCTGTGTTGCAGTTGCTGGCCGAACCCAGGCTGGCTCGGCGGGGTGGTTGAACCTGGTGATACTTGATTGTTGGTGTCCATGATGGATCTCCTTGTGTGAGACCCAGTTGTAACCACGCCAGGGGATACATCGTGTAGGACGAGGTGACATTCGTAAGGAAAGCTTTCCGCGACCCGCGAAAAACGTGCGCTTTTCCGCACTTGCACGGGGCTTCACCCGGCACTCACGCCGCCTTCACGGCGTCTTTACATGTCCGATCAGGTCCAATCAGACGCCGCCGTGCGGATGCGTCGGGTCCACCCACAGCACGGTATCGGGCTTTTCAACCGGCTCGATGTCCAGGTTGACGGCGACGGCCTCTCCGTCACTGCGGCACAGCACGCACTCCAGCACCTCGGTCGGGCTGGCGTTGATCTCCTGGTGCGGCACATAAGGCGGCACATAAATAAAATCGCCCGGCCCGGCCTCGGCGGTGAATTCGAGGTGGTCACCCCAGCGCATGCGGGCTCTGCCCCGGATCACATAGATCACGCTCTCCAGGTGGCCGTGGTGGTGCGCACCAGTCTTTGCATCGGCGTGAATGGTCACGGTGCCGGCCCACAATTTTTGCGCGCCGACGCGGGCAAAGTTGATGGCGGCTCGCCTGTCCATGCCCGGCGTTTGCGCCGTGTTGCTATCCAGCTGGTTACCGGCGATCACGCGCACGCCATCGTGCTTCCATGGCGGGTCTTCTTTGCCTTGCGTATGCGGATGCGCGTGCCCGGGCCCGTGCGGATGATCGTGGCCGTGTGGATGGTGCGGGAGCGTGGGATCGTTGCTCATATCAGCGCCTGTTTATTTGTAGCGTTCACGCGCCAGCGCAGCGCCCGCCCCCAGGGCCTGCAACTTCTTCAGCGCCACTTCACGGTCCATGGGCGCCAGGCCGCAATTGGTGCAAGGGATCAGGCGATTCTTGGGGACGTACTTCAGCGCCTTGCCGATGGTGTCGGCTACCTGCTCGGGCGTTTCGATCTCGTCACTGGCCACGTCGATCACCCCGACCATCACGTCTTTGCCCTCGAGCAGCGCCATCAGGTGCGGCGGAACGTGCGAGTGGTAGCACTCCAGGCTGACCTGGCGGATGGTGCTTTTGGCCAGCGCCGGAAACACGGTCTCGTATTGCCGCCACTCCTCGCCCAAGGTTTCCTTCCAGTCGGTGTTGGCCTTGATGCCGTAGCCGTAACAAATGTGCACTGCCGTCGTGCAGGTGAGGTCTTGCGCGGCGCGCTCCAGCGCTCTCACGCCCCAGTCGGCGGCTTCTTTCATATAGACATTGAAGGCGGGTTCGTCGAACTGGATGATGTCCACGCCGTCGGCCTGCAGGGCCAGCGCCTCCTGGTTCAGCAACTCGGCAAAGGCCATGGCCATCTTCACCTTGTCGCCATAAAACTGGTCAGCCACCGTGTCGACTATCGTCATCGGCCCAGGCAGGGTGAACTTGATTTTTTTGGTGGTGTGCGCGCGCAGCAGCCGTGCTTCCGCGGCATGCACCCGGCCTTTAAGCTTGAGGGCTGACACCACCTGCGGCACCATCGCGTCATAGCGGTTGTCGCGTATGCCCATCTTGACCTTGTGCTCGAAGTCGATGCCTTCGACCTGCTCGAGAAAGCCGTGCACAAAATGCTGGCGCGACTGCTCGCCGTCCCCAATCACATCCAGGCCCGCGTCTTCCTGCATCTTCATCCACAGCAGCGTGGCGTCAGCCTTGGCTTGCTTGAGCTCGTCGCCTTCGGTCTTCCACTGCGGCCAGAGTTTTTTGGTTTCAGACAGCCAGGCCGGCTTGGGCAGGCTGCCGGCGATGGCGGCGCTAAAAAGCGGAGTGGCGGGAGGCGTTTGCATGGGGTGTTCCTTGTCTCGATGTCTATTATTTTCAGCGGGTACTTGCTGGTATTTAAAACTCAGAAAAATTCCCGCGCCAGCAGTTCGTAAGACCGCCTGCGCGCGGCGGGGTCGTGCGTCCAGGTAATCACGACCAGTTCGTCAACCCCCAGTGTATTAGCCAGCGCCCTCAGTTTGCCAGCCACTTGCGGGCCGCTGCCGACCAGCGCGTTGGCCCGAAGCCTGTCAGCCTCCACCTGCTCGGCCGGCGTGTAGGGCCGCAGCGCCACTTCTTCAGGCGACGGCAGGGCCGCCAGCGCACCCCGGTTGCGGTCTATCTTCCAGCGCTCACGGCCCGAAAAGTGATGCCAGGCCTCGGCCTCGGTGTCAGCCGCCAGCGCCCACACACAAAGCACCGCCTGGGGCTTGGGGTGGCGCGGGCTGGGCCGGTAGGTGGACCGGTACAAGTCCAGCGCCTGTTCCGCTCCTTGCCCGTCGGTGATGAAGTAAGCGAACGCGTACGGCAGACCGTAATGCGCGGCCAATTGCGCGCCGTAGTCCGAGCTGCCCAGCATCCACATCTCGGGCGTGGTCGGGCCCATGGGGTTGGCCGTTACGCCACGGCCCGGGTGGCCTTCAGGCAAATCAATGCCGGCCAGCCAGGCTTGCAGCTCACGCACCTGAATGGGAAAGTTCTCGGCCGACTGGCGCGGGTCACTGCTGAGCAAACGTGCCGTGCGCATGTCCGAGCCCGGCGCGCGGCCCACGCCCAGGTCGATGCGGCCGGGCGCGATGGCTTCGAGCACACGAAACTGCTCAGCCACCTTGAGCGCCGCATAGTGCGGCAGCATGACGCCAGCGCTGCCCACACGGATGCGGCTGGTGGTGGCCGCGATGGCCGCCATCAAGACCTCAGGCGCCGAGCCGACAATGCTGGGGTGGCTGTGGTGCTCACTCACCCAGAAACGCTTGTAGCCCAGCGCTTCGCAGTGGCGGGCCAGCTGCAGGGTTTCACGGATGGAGGCGTCTTCCGTGCGGCCGGTGACGGCGACGGACTGGTCCAGGACAGAGAGGCTGATCATGATCGGGCCACTATAGCCAGCAGTCATAAACCGCGCTTGGCCGGGGTTTCGGCGGCGGCGCCTCCCGCTCTGTTCCAATACAGGGTTAACAACACCAAATAGGGGCCTTCAGAAATTCGATGACCGGGATGCAGGGCAAGGCGCACGGAGCGCAGGACACCGGAATGCACTTGGGTGCATGAGGATTCCGAGCACCGCGCAACGCCGCCATGCGCCCGGCCATCGGATTTATGAAGGCCACGGACACCTTATGGCACTCAAAGCCACCATCTACAAAGCCCAGCTTGCCCTGTCCGACATGGACCGCAGCATTTATGCCGACCACAGCGTGACGATTGCGCGCCACCCATCGGAGGCCGACGAGCGCATGATGATCCGCCTGCTGGCCTTTGCGCTCAATGTGCCGGCCGACGACAAAAAGGGCAACCTTGAATTTGCCAAGGACCTGTGGGACGTGGACGAAGCCGCGCTCTGGCACAAGGACTACACCGAGCAGATCCTGCACTGGATAGACGTGGGCCAGCCCGACGACAAACGCCTGATGAAAGCCGCCGGCCGCGCCGAAAGAGTCAGCGTCTACAGCTTTGCCAGCAGCACGCCCGTCTGGTGGAAGAACATCGAAACCAAGCTGACGCGGGCATCCAACCTGGTGGTCTGGCAGATCGATGCCGCTGAAAGCCAGGCGCTGGCCAAGCTCGCCGAGCGCAGCATGCAGCTGCAGGTGACGGTGCAGGACGGCACGGTGTGGATGAGCACGGCGCTGGGCTCGGTGGAGATCACGCCGCGCCGGCTGACGGCCGCCGAGTCTTAAAAGCTAGGGTGTCTGCGAGGGCTCATCTTTTGCGGCCTTGAGGTCTTTCGGCACCTGATGCTGATACACAGGCAGCTCTGCACCGCAGTGAAAGCAAAATTCCGCCTCCGGCAGATGGCCTTCGGTCAGGCACTCGTGGCAGGTGCGCGTCGTCGGCATGGGCAGGCGCTGCACGCGCCGCTCGGCCGCCATCTCGGCAGTGACGATGCCGGTCGGTACCGCCAGGATGCCCCAGCCCAGCAACATCATGAATGACGAGATCAGCCGGCCCAGGTCGGTCTTGGGCGTGATATCGCCAAAACCCACGGTGGTGACGGTGCTGATAGCCCAGTAAACCGAGGTCGGGATGCTGGTAAAGCCGTTGGAGGGCCCTTCAACCACATACATCACGGTGCCCATGACCAGCACCATCATCACCACGGCCGAGAGGAAGACGAGAATCTTGCGGCCGCTGGCAGCCAGCGCCCGGCCCAGCGACTGGTACTCCGCCACATAGGCGGCCAGCTTGAAGATGCGGAACACGCGCAAAAGGCGCAACACGCGCACGTCGATCAGCGCGTGCAGCTCCGGAAAGAAAAGCGCCAGGTAAGTCGGCAGCACGGCAATCAGATCGATGATGCCGAAGAAACTGGTGGCGTACTGCAGCGGCTTTCTCACGCAGGCCAGTCGCGCGAGGTATTCGGCGGTGAAGAGCAGCGTGAAAATCCACTCGGCCACCGCGAAGGCCCGGCCGTGCGAGACATGAATCGCCTGCACGCTGTCAGCCATCACCACTGCGATGCTGACCAGGATGAGAACGATCAGTGCCTTGTCAAAGAGCCGGCCCGCGCGAGTGTCGGCCTCAAAGATGATGGTGTACAGGCGCAGCCGCCAGCCGGCCAGCGGCTTGTCGTCAAAGTCTTCCATCGTGGGAGGAGCAGGTTTGGACATGGGTTTTAAACGTGCGGCTGGAAAGCGCGGGTAAGGGCAGTCCCGCACGATAACCGACTTGACGCGCCCGCAGCGTCACCTCAATGAATTGCTATCAATACTGTAGCTGTAGGCCAAGGTGGTGATTGGGCTGGAGGCCGATTTGATGCCTAAAACTCGCCCGGTGTCCTTCTTGCCCCTTCCCCCGCTGGGGGAAGGTTGGGATGGGGGCCTGCAGCGGTCGCAGCAGCCTGAGTCCGTGAACATATTGCTATTCTTTTGATAGCTACATGTCTATATGCAATATGGGCTAGAGGCCGATTTTACTAAATATCACTGAACGCCTTTCAGGCCTCAGGACGTCGCCTTGCGAAACTTCGCCCACGCAGCTTCGGTCGGCGTGGTGCTGGCGCCCGGCTGCTGCGGCAGGCTGAAGCAGCCGTCCACCACGTGCGCCGGCTCCAGAAAGCAGTCCTTGATCCAGGGGATGTATTCAAGCACCGCGCAGGCCGGGTGCGCATGGTTCAGGTGCACATGCACCTGGCTCATGTCGCCTGCATGCGGCGCCACCGGCAAGCGAAAGGAATGCGCTGTGTCGCACACCCGCAGCACTTCGGTGATGCCGCCCATGCGCGTCACGTCGGGCTGCACCCAGTGAATGGCTTCCTGGTGAAAGAACTCGGCGAACGCATCGTGGGTGTAGAGCTGCTCGCCCAGCGCGACCGGGATGCTGGTGCTGCGCGCCAGCTGCGCGTGGCCTTTCACATCGTCGTACCAGAGCGGCTCTTCAATCCAGTGCAAGTCAAACGCCTCGGCGGCACGGCAGAAACGCTGGCAGGTGGGCAGGTCCCATTTGCCGTTGCCGTCAGTCGCCATGGTGATGGCCGGGCCGATGGCGCGGCGCACGGCCTCCAGGCGCTTCAGGTCGCGATCAACACTGGAGCCGATCTTCACCTTGATGCCTGTGAAGCCTTCATCGACCGCGCGTTTGGCTCCGGCCACCAGTTGCTCATCGCCAATGCTGAGCCAGCCGATGTCGGTGTTGTAGGCCCGTACTTTTTCGCGCACCTGGCCGCCCAGCAGTTTCCACAGCGGCACGCCCGCTGCCTTGGCTTTCAGGTCCCACAGCGCAATGTCGATGGCTGCGTGCGACAGCGTGGTGATGCCGGCGCGGCCCACCCACTGCAGCGCGGGGTTACGCGCCAGCTTGAGCCACAGCCGGTTGATGTCCAGCGCATCCTCACCGATCAGCAGCGGCGCATGGCAGGTTTCAATGCAGCGCGTGATCAGCTGGTCGCTGGGCAGGTGCGCATGCGTGCCGGTAAAACCGTAGCCGCTGAGGCCGGTGTCGGTATCAATTTGCGCGCCCACCACGCCCCAGTGCGAGATGGTGTGCGTGCTGTCGGCAATCTGCGAGCCCGTGACGGGCACATGCAGGATGAAAGGTTTGACCGAGGTGATTTTCAAAGGAGTCTCCGAATGATTTTTAGAATTTTCAGAACCTCCATCCTGCCAGAAGCCTTCACTTCATGCCTTGCCCTGCTCCGCCTCCTGTAGCGCTCGCCACATGACCTTGCCGGATCCGCTTTTGGGCAAGGCATCGACAAACTGCACGACACGCGGGTACTTGTAGGCCGCCATGTTGTCCTTGCACCAGTTGATGATGTCTTCTTCCGTCGTCTGGCCTTTGGCTGCGGCGCGCAGCACCACCACGGCCTTGACGGTCTCGCCGCGGTAGGCGTCTTTGGTACTGATGATGCAGGCCTCCTGGATGGCTGGGTGCTTGAACATCAGCGCCTCGACCTCGGCCGGCCACACCTTGAAGCCTGAGGCATTGATCATGCGTTTGAGCCGGTCGGTGATGAAGAAGTAACCCTGCTCGTCCATGCGCCCCAGGTCGCCCGAGCGGAAGAAACGCTTGCCGTCGATTTCGATAAAGGCGTCGGCCGTGGCGTCGGGCCGCTTCCAGTAGCCCTGAAACACCTGCGGCCCGCTCATGATGATTTCGCCCTGCTCGCCCTGCGGCATTTCCTTGAGCGTGATCGGGTCGATGATGCGCGCGTCGCAACTCATGAAGGGCACGCCCAGGCATTGCTGCTTGGTGGCGTCATAGGGGTTGCTGTGTGATGGTGCGGCGGTTTCCGTCAGGCCATAGCCTTCGGCAAAGCGCAGGCCGTATTGTTCCCACAGGCGCTGGGCCACCGCCTGCGGCATGGCCGCGCCGCCGCCGCCGATGTAGACCAGGCTGCTCAGATCAAACGAAGCAAAGTTAGGGCTGGCCAGCAGGTCGATCACCATGGTCGGGATATTCGTCCAGTGCGTGACGCCCCAGCGCGAGATCAGCTTGCCGGCCAGCTCGCGGTCCCAGCGCGGCATGATGACCAGCGTCGCGCTGCCGTAAATCGACGCATGCATCACCGAGACCATGCCGGTGATGTGAAACATCGGCACCACCGACAGCGTCACATTCTCAAACGTACTGCCGCCCCACAAACAACTGGCCACCGCGTTGTGCATGATGCTGGCGTGCGGGTGCATGCAGCCCTTGGGCAGGCCGGTGGTGCCGCTGGTATAGGGCAGCACGGCCAGGTCTTGTGGCGTGGCTGTGTGCGGGGGCAACTCGGCGGTTTCTCCGGCCGTCATCGCATCAAACCAACTCACGACCGTGCCGCCTTCAAGCGAGGGAAGCGCGTGGCGTGTACCCAGCCAGTCGCGCCAGGCTTCAGGCATCGCCGCATCGTTGCTGCCCTGGGGCGGCATATCAAAAGCATCGCTGTAGTGCGTGACCACCAGGTGCGCCAGCCGCTCGTCGGGCGCCAGCTGCGCATTGGCCCTGGCCAGCTCAGGCGCCAGGTCGGCGGTGGTGATGGCCACCTTGGCGTCGGGGTCGGTGATGTAGTGCTTGAGCTCTTCGGCCCGGTTCATCGGGTTGACCGGCACGACCACGGCATTGGCCCGCAAAATGGCAAAGTGCGCAATCACCCACTGCGGGCAGTTCTGCATGTTGAGCACCACGCGGTCGCCCTTGCGCACACCCATGCGGTGCAGCATGGCCGCCAGTCGCTCGGCTTGCCGCATCACTTCGGCATAGCTCAGCACGCGGTTGAAGAAGACCAGCGCGGGCTTGTCCGGAAAGCGCAGGGCGCTGACCGCCAGGTTGTGCCACAGCGAAGTAGCCGGCGGCGTGATGCTGTGCGGCAGGCGCTTGGGCCAGACCTGGTGGTGCAGGTTGTGCGGGGTTGGGGTGGAAGAGGAAAGAGAGGACAAGAAAAACTCCAGGAAGCGGTACAGCCTACCCTGAGATCACACACCTCACATCCGGGAAGCTCCTGATAAAACACTGTCACTTGGGCGACCGGTGCTCACTATGATGAAGTTGCAGCCGCATGGCGCCCGCGTGGAGCACGTGCTTTCGCTCTTCGTCGCGGACGCCGTCCGGCTTCAGCATTTACACGCCGAAACAAAAACAGCAAACATCCAGGAGACACCATGACCCCTTCTCTTATCTCTTTTTCCTTACGCCGTAAAACACTGATGTCGGCTTGCGCACTGGCCTGGGCGGCGCTTGCCTCTTCCGCAGCGCTGGCAGCCTTTCCCGAAAAGCCCATCCGCGTGGTGATCGGCTTCCCGGCCGGCGGCCCGCTGGACCAGCACGCCCGCCTGCTGACCGAGCGCCTGCAGGCCGTGCTGGGCCAGCCCATCGTGATCGACTACAAGTCCGGCGCCGGCGGCACTGTGGGCGCGCAAGACGTCATGAAGGCCGCGCCCGACGGCTATACGCTCATGCTGGCCAACACCGGCGTGATGGTGATCAACCCCGCGCTCTACAGCAAGCTGCCCTACAACACCCTGAAAGACTTTACGCCGATTGCCCGCACCGCCATGCAGCCGCTGGCGCTGCTGGTCAATCCCAAACTGCCAGTAAACAATCTTCAGGAATTCATCGCCTATACCAAGGCCAGGCCCGGTCAGGTGAACTACGGCTCGGCCGGCAATGGCGGTATCAGCCACCTCGTTCCCGAGATGTTCAAAAATGCCGCCGGGCTTTTCATGGTGCACATCCCTTACCGCGGCAGCGCGCCCGCCTTCACCGACCTGATGGCCGGCCAGGTGCAGTTCATGGGCGAGTCGATTCCGCAGGCCGCCAACTACCACAAGCAGGGCAAGGTGCGTGCCCTCGCCGTCACCAGCAAAGAACGCAACCCGGCGCTGCCAGACATCCCGACCGTTATCGAGTCGGGCATCAAGGGTTTTGAGGTGGTGGGCTTTTACGGCTTCCTCGCGCCCGCGGGCTTGCCCAAGGACGTGACTGCCAAACTCAGCGACGCCTTCAAGCAAGTCATGGCCAGCCCGGACATCCGCAACCGCATGGTGACGCAGGGCGCCGACCCGGCTTTTATGGGCAGCGACGAGTTTGCGCAGTTTTTATCCGCTGAAATGCCCCGTTGGGCTGCTGCGGTGAAAGCCTCGGGCGCCAAACTGGACTGAGCGCGCGGAAGATTTTTTTTATCCACAGAAGAATTTTTATCCGCAGATTACGCAGATTTGCACAGATTGAAGAGAAGGCAATTTGTACTCAACACCTCATCCTCATCCCTGGGCCAGCTAAGACTTCATCAGGATTTTTGTCTTTCATCTGTGTAAATCTGCGTAATCTGCGGATAAATGTCCCCGCTCCCTTAATCGCCGAAAAACCCGGAAGAATTTTTATCCGCAGATTACGCAGATTTCCGCAGATTGAAGAGAAGGCAATTTGTAGTCACGGCTTCATCCTTATCCTCTGGGCCATAAGACTTCATCTGGATTTGTCTTTCATCTGTGTAAATCTGCGTAATCTGCGGATAAACAATCCCCGCTCCCCGTCCTGGTGCGCACGCCGCCAAAAAGCCGCAGTCCGGTGCACAAGCACGCCAGACAGGTGCGCAAAGCTTGTATACCAGTTGGTTAAACCAGCCATCAAGGCTGGCACGGCTTATGCACTACAGGGTGCATGGCCACCGCAGCAGACATCTCCAACCGCATCATTGAAGCCGTGATGGCGCAAAAGCTTGCACCGGGCGCGCGCCTGGGTGAGCAGCAGCTGGCCATGCTGTTTGACTGCAGCCGCACCATCGTGCGTGAAGCCCTGACCCGGCTGGCGGTGCGCGGCATTGTCACCGTGAGCAGCCGGCGCGGCTGGTATGTGATCGAGCCTTCGCAAGAAGAAGCGCGCGAGGCCTTTGAGGCACGCCGCGTGATCGAGATGGGCCTGATCCGCTGCACCGGCGACGTCAGCAAGGCCGCCATCAAGCAACTCAAAAGCCACCTCACCCGCGAGAAAGCCGCCGTCAAGGGCGATGACGTGGGCCTGCGCAGCTTCTTGCTGGGCGACTTTCATGTGTGCCTGGCTGAATGCCTGGGCAACAGCCTGCTGGCCGACACGCTGCGCGACTTCACCGCACGCACCACCCTCATCGCCATGCTCTACCAGTCGTCGCACGATGCAGCGCAGTCGTGCGAAGAGCACGTGCAGATTGTGCAGGCGCTTGAAAAAGGCGACCTGGCCAAGGCCGAAAAACTCATGCAGGCCCATATCGGCAGCGTGCAGGCGGCGCTCAAGTTGCAGACCAGCGCAGGCGATCCGCTATCGCATTTGCGCAGCGCATTGAGCCCGCTCGCCGCATCCACAGATTCACCCCCCCGCGTTCGCAAAGCCGGCCGTGCCTCGGCCAAACCACCTGAAGATTCCTCAACCTACCTTGGAGCCCTGCTATGAACCCCAGCAAACGCGTTTTTTCTTTGGCCCTTGCCGCAGCCGCCGTGCTGGGCGCCACCGGCGTCCATGCGCAAACCGCGCTGGACGACATCATGAAGGCGAAGGAAATCAAGATTGCCATCCCCACCGACTTCCCGCCCTACGGCATGGTCGGCACCGATCTGAAACCGCAAGGCCTGGACGTGGAAATGGCCGGCTACATTGCGCAAAAACTCGGCGTCAAGGTTGAGCTGGTGCCTGTGACCAGCGCCAACCGCATCGCCTACCTGCAAACCAAAAAGGCCGACCTGGTGATCTCCACACTGGGCAAAACCCCGGAGCGCGAAAAAGTCATCGACTTCACCGCCGCCTACACACCTTTCTTCCAGGCCGTGTTCGGCCCCAAGAGCATGAGCGTGAAGTCTTTTGCCGACCTGTCCGGCAAAACCATCAGCGTGACCCGTGCCGCCCTTGAGGACCAGGAGCTGACCAAGGTCGCACCGGCCGGCGTCGACATCAAGCGCTTTGAAGACAACAACACCACGGTATCGGCGTACACCGCCGGCCAGGTGCAGCTGATCGCTACCGGTGCGTCGGTCGCAGGCAACATGATGGCCAAGAACCCGCAACTCAACACCGAGTACAAGCTGCTGCTGAAAGACTCGCCCAACTTCATCGGTGTCGGCAAAGGCGAAGACAAGCTGCGCCTGAAAGTCAATGAAATCATCGCCGAGGGCAAAAAGTCGGGTGACCTCGACAAACTGGCCGTCAAGTGGCTGGGCCGTCCTGCTGGCGATCTCCCCCAATAAATTGCACACCCCCGTTGCGGTTCGCTTTGCGTAACCGCCTCCCCCCTTGCAGGGGGCGCCGCTGGTGGCCCGGCGAAGCCGGTTCCACTGCGGCCGCTGGCCTGCAGGCGCCCCTCAACAGGAGTTGAATCAGATGCGTGTAGAGCTTGACTTCATGGCGGTCCTCAGCCAATGGCCGTTGCTGGCGATTGGCGTCGTGTGGACGCTGGGCCTGACGGCGATCTCGTCGGTGCTGGGCATGTTCATGGGCATGGCCCTTGCCTGGGCGCGGGCCAGCGGGCCGGCGTGGCTGCGCTGGGTGGCTGGCACGTATGTGGAGCTGATCCGCAACACGCCTTTTATCGTGCAGCTCTTCTTTATCTTCTTCGGACTGCCGGCGGCGGGCTTCAAGCTCTCGCCTGAAACGGCTTCGGTGCTGGCGATGGTGATCAACCTCTCGGCCTACGCGACTGAGATCATTCGCGCCGGCGTCGAGGCCACGCCGCGCGGGCAGATTGAAGCGGCCGAAAGCCTGGCCCTCAACCGCGTGCAGATTTATACCCGCGTGGTGCTGCCGCCGGCGCTCAAGAAGGTGTGGCCCGCCATGGTGAGCCAGATCATCATCGTGATGCTGGGTTCGGCCGTCTGCGGGCAGATCTCGACGCAGGAACTCTCATACGCCGCCAACCTGATCCAGGGCCGCAACTTCCGCGCGTTTGAGGCTTTCATCATTGCCACGCTGATTTATCTGGTGCTGTCGATCGCAGTGCGCAAGTTACTCAACTGGATGGGACCCAAGTTCCTGTTCGGCAGATAACTATGCCCCCACGTTCGCTCACTTCGTGTAGCTCTCTGCCCCCCGAGGGGGCGCTGCGCCTGCGGCCCGGCAAAGCCGGTTCCGCGGCCCCTGCTGGCGTGAAGAGCCCAGTGTTTAAAAGGAATCGCCGTGATTGAATTCTCAGTCTGGGACATCTTCCGCAACCTGCTGCTGGCAGCGCGCTGGACTGTTGTGTTATCGCTCGTCGCCTTCATAGGCGGCGGCATCGTCGGCATGCTGCTGTTGGTGGGCAGGCTGTCAGCCACCCGCGCAGCACCGG
>JAJKJM010000080.1 GCA_021153985.1 Polaromonas sp. | reverse complement strand
AGCTGGGCGGCCAGGCTGATGTGCAAGGTGTGGCCGGCACCTGGAAAGACTTGACCGACAACGTGAACTTCATGGCCGGTAACCTGACCTCCCAGGTGCGTAACATCGCCGACGTGACCAAGGCCGTGGCGGCCGGTGACCTTTCCAAAAAGATCACCGTGGACGTGAAGGGCGAGATTCTCGAACTCAAAAACACCATCAACACCATGGTGGACCAGCTGTCTTCTTTCGCTTCTGAAGTGACCCGTGTGGCGCGAGAGGTGGGCACCGAAGGCAAGCTGGGCGGCCAGGCGGATGTGCAAGGTGTAGCCGGCACCTGGAAGGACTTGACCGACTCGGTGAACTCCATGGGCTCCAACCTGACCGGCCAGGTGCGCAATATTGCCGAGGTGACGACAGCCGTGGCGGCTGGTGACCTTTCCAAGAAGATCACGGTGGACGTGAAGGGCGAGATTCTCGAACTCAAAAACACCATCAACACCATGGTGGACCAGCTGTCTTCCTTCGCCTCGGAGGTGACTCGCGTGGCGCGCGAAGTGGGTACCGAGGGCAAGCTGGGCGGCCAGGCCGATGTGCAAGGCGTTGCCGGTACCTGGAAGGACTTGACTGACTCGGTCAACTCCATGGGTTCCAACCTCACCGGTCAGGTGCGCAACATTGCCGAGGTGACCAAGGCCGTGGCCGCTGGTGACCTGTCCAAAAAGATCACGGTGGACGTGAAGGGGGAAATCCTTGAGCTGAAAGCCACCATCAACACCATGGTGGACCAGTTGCGGTCGTTTGCCTCTGAAGTGACGCGGGTGGCACGTGAGGTAGGTACCGAGGGCAAGCTGGGCGGGCAGGCCGATGTGCAGGGCGTGGCCGGCACCTGGAAGGACTTGACTGACTCGGTCAACTCCATGGGCTCGAATCTGACAGCGCAGGTGCGCAACATTGCCGAGGTGACGACGGCTGTGGCCGCCGGTGATTTGTCCAAGAAGATCACGGTGGACGTGAAGGGCGAGATTCTCGAGCTGAAGAACACCATCAACACCATGGTGGACCAGCTCCGGTCTTTCGCCTCTGAGGTGACACGGGTGGCGCGAGAGGTGGGTACCGAAGGCAAGCTGGGCGGCCAGGCCGATGTGCAAGGCGTGGCCGGCACCTGGAAGGACTTGACCGACTCGGTGAACTCCATGGGCTCCAACCTGACAGCGCAGGTGCGCAACATTGCCGAGGTGACAACGGCTGTGGCCGCCGGTGACCTTTCCAAGAAAATCACGGTGGACGTGAAAGGCGAGATTCTCGAACTCAAAAACACCATCAACACCATGGTGGACCAGCTCCGGTCTTTCGCCTCTGAAGTGACGCGGGTGGCGCGCGAAGTGGGTACCGAAGGCAAGCTGGGCGGCCAGGCCGACGTGCAGGGCGTGGCCGGCACCTGGAAAGATTTGACTGACAACGTGAATTTCATGGCCGGCAACCTGACCTCCCAGGTTCGCAACATCGCCGACGTGACCAAGGCCGTGGCGGCGGGTGACCTTTCCAAAAAGATCACGGTGGACGTGAAGGGCGAAATCCTCGAGCTGAAAGCCACCATCAACACCATGGTGGACCAGCTGCGGTCGTTTGCCTCTGAAGTGACGCGGGTGGCTCGGGAGGTGGGCACTGAAGGCAAGCTGGGCGGCCAGGCTGATGTGCAAGGTGTGGCCGGCACCTGGAAAGACTTGACCGACAACGTGAACTTCATGGCCGGCAACCTGACCAGCCAGGTGCGGGGCATTGCGCGTGTGGTGACGGCCGTGGCCAACGGCGACCTGGAACGCAAGCTGACAGTCGAGGCCAAGGGCGAGATCGCTGCGCTGGCCGACACCATCAACGGCATGACCGACACCCTGGCCACCTTCGCCGACCAGGTGACTTCGGTGGCACGTGAGGTGGGCGTCGAAGGCAAGCTGGGCGGCCAGGCCAAGGTGCCGGGCGCGGCAGGCACCTGGAAAGGCCTGACCGAAAACGTCAACCAGCTGGCGGCTAACCTGACCACCCAGGTGCGCGCGATTGCCGAGGTGGCTACCGCTGTGACGCAGGGCGACTTGACCCGCTCTATCACGGTGGAAGCGCTGGGCGAGGTCGCGGCGCTGAAAGACACGATCAATGAAATGATCCGCAACCTGAAAGACACCACGCAGGTCAATACCGAGCAGGATTGGCTGAAAACCAATCTGGCCAAGTTCAGCCGCATGCTGCAGGGCCAAAAAGACCTGGTGGCTGTGGGCCACCTGATCCTGTCGGAACTGGCCCCGGTGGTGGGAGCCCAGCAGGCCGAGTTCTATGTGCTGAGCTACACGCATGAAAGGCCGCGCCTGCGCCTCATGGCCAGCTATGCCTCTGACGGGCAGGGCGCTTACGGCAAGGAAATCGACCTGGGCCAAGGGCTGGTGGGGCAGTGCGCTTATGACAAGCAAAAGATCCTGCTGACCTCCTCCATGCCGCATGGGCTCAAGATATCTTCGGGCCTCACGGAGATCGCCCCGATGGACATCCTGGTGTTGCCCATCATTTTTGAAGGGCAGGTCAGGGGCGTGGTCGAACTGGCGTCGGTCGAGCGCTTCAACCCGACCCACCAGGCCTTCTTGGACCAACTGACGGAAAGTATCGGCATCGTGATCAACACGATTGAAGCCAATATGCGGACCGAAGACTTGCTGACGCAGTCGCAGTCCCTGGCACAGGAGCTGCAGAGCCGGCAGGAAGAGCTTCAGCAAACCAACGAGGAATTGCAGGAAAAAGCCCATTTGCTGGTCCAGCAGAACGACGAGGTGGAGCGCAAGAACCAGGAGGTCGAGCAGGCCCGGCAGGCCCTGGAAGAAAAGGCCAAGCAGCTCTCGCTCACGTCCAAGTACAAGTCGGAATTTCTGGCCAATATGTCGCATGAGCTGCGCACGCCGCTCAACAGCTTGTTGATCCTGTCCGACCAGCTGTGCAAAAACTCGGAAGGCAACCTGACCAACAAACAGGTCGAGTTTTCCAAAACCATCCACTCTTCAGGCAATGACCTGCTCATGCTGATCAACGACATCCTGGACCTGTCCAAGATCGAATCAGGCACGGTAGTGGTCGATGTCAACGAGCTCCGTCTGTCCGACCTGCAGCAGTATGTCGAGCGCACCTTCCGCCATGTGGCCGAAGCCAAGAACGTGGATTTCCTCATCACCACCGGCCTGCAGCTTCCTGTTTCCATGGTGACGGACGTCAAGCGCCTGCAGCAGATTCTCAAAAACCTGCTGTCCAACGCCTTCAAGTTCACGCACCAGGGCCATGTGGCTTTGTCGATCGAAGAGGTCTTCACCGGCTGGAGCCCGGACAACGAAGAACTCAACCGCGCCCAGCAGGTGCTGGCCTTTTCCGTCACCGACACCGGCATCGGCATTTCGTCCGACAAGCAGCAGATTATTTTTGAAGCCTTTCAGCAGGCCGACGGCTCTACCTCCCGCAAATACGGCGGCACCGGCCTGGGCCTGGCCATCAGCCGCGAACTCTCTCGCCTGCTGGGCGGCGAAATACGGCTGTCAAGCGCGCCGGGTGAGGGCAGCAGTTTTGCGTTGTACCTGCCGCTGACATATTCTTCAGCGCGCGGCTCACGCAAGCCAGGCAGCAGCGCGGAGCAGCGCGTGGAACCGGTTGTTCCCGTCAGCCGGCTGGGTTTCGAAAAGCCGGAAGCCACCTTCGATGACGCTGAACTGTCCCTGGACGCTCACGCGTTCGCCAATGAGGCCGGCGACGACCGGGACACGCTGCAGCCCGGCGACTTCGTGCTGCTGATTGTGGAAAACGACCTGGCCTTTGCCAGTTTCCTGCTCGACGCCGCGCGGGCCAAGGGCTTCAAGGGACTGGTGACCTCGCTGGGCGCCCGCGCGTTGACGCTAGCCGCCGAATTCAAGCCTTCGGCGATCACGCTGGACATGCACCTCCCCGACATGGAAGGCTGGCGCGTGCTGGACCGCATCAAGCAGGATTTCAGCGTCAGGCACATCCCGGTCTGCGTTATTTCCACGGACGACTCCAAAGAGCGCGCCTTTCGCTCCGGCGCCATGGCCTTCATTGAAAAACCCATCCCCTCCAAGGAAGTGCTTGACGGGATGCTGGACCAGTTGCGCAGCTACGTGTCGCGCCCGGTACGGCACGTGCTGATTGCACTGAAGGACGACACCTTGCGCGGCGAGATCGCCGGCTTGCTGAGCCACAGCCATATCCTGCCCTTGGCCGTGCCTTCGCTGGCGGAGGTCAAATCCGGGGATCTTGCCCGTTTCGAGTGTGTCGTCACCGATGAGCCGTCTTTGGCGGATGGCTTTGAGCGGGTGCGCCACGTCTTTCCGGCCTCCGCATTCGGGCCGCTGCCGGTGGTGGTCTGGCGCGAAGGGCTGATTGATGCGCAAAACCAGCGCGCCTGGCAATCCCGTGAGGGCTACCTGTTCCGTGAAGCCCGGTCTGCGCCCCGGGTGCTGGATCTGGCGCTGCATGCGCTGCATGTGAATGAAGCGCGCATGACCGACAGGCAGCGCAATACCCTCAAAAACCTGCATGAGGCCAACAAGTCGCTCGCAGGCAAGAGGGTGTTGATCGTTGACGACGACATGCGCAACATCTTTGCCCTGGCCACCGTGCTGGAAGAAGAGGGCATGGACATCGTCTGGGCGGATAACGGCCATGACGCCATCGCCAAAGTGGCAGCCGACCCGCAGCTGAGCGTGGTGCTGATGGACATCATGATGCCGGTGATGGACGGGCTGGTCACCATGCAGGAAATCCGCAAACTGCCGGCCGGCAAGAGCCTGCCCATGATTGCCGTCACGGCCAAAGCGATGAAGGGAGACCGCGAAAAATGCATTGAGGCCGGCGCGTGGGACTACCTCTCCAAGCCGGTCAACACTGAAAACCTGCTGGCCGTGCTGCGTGCCTGGCTACCGCGATGAGCGCCGTCCTTGTGCCACAGGAGCCGGCGAATATGACCGATACGCCTGGCGTGCCTGCCGCGCCCGATCTGGACCAGGTGAACATCCTGATCGTTGACGACCTGCCCGAAAAGCATCTCGTCATGGCCAGCATCCTGGAGGAACTGGGGCAAAACCTCGTCAGCGCCCGGTCGGGCAGGGAAGCCCTGCGCCTGATTTTGCAGATGGAGTTTGCCGTCATCCTGCTGGACGTGAACATGCCCGACATCGACGGGCTGGAAACCGCCAGCCTGATCCGCCAATACAAAAAAACCGCCCAGACGCCCATCCTGTTCATCACGGCCTACGTCGACGAGGCGCAGGCCTCCAAGGGCTATGCGCTGGGCGCAGTGGATTACATTTCGTCCCCGGTCGTGCCCGGTGTTTTGCGCTCCAAGGTCAAGGTGTTTGTCGACCTGCACCGCATGAACCGCCAGCTGCAGCAGCAGGCCGTTGAGCGCGAGGCCCTGGCGCGCGCCGAAGCGGCCCGCACGGCGGCCGAAGACGCCACGCGGCGTGCCGCCTACCTGTCGGACGCCAGCCAGCGCCTGTCGATGTCCCTGAACATCAATGCCACCGCCCACGCACTGGCAGACATCGCGGTACCCGGGCTGGGCGACATGGCGGCAGTCGCCCTGCTGGACAGCCATGGCGAGCTGCATTGCCGCTGCCTCAAAATTTCGGGCAGCGCGGATCCTTCCGTGGGGCCTGTATTGCTGGAATGCCATCGCGAGCTGAGCGCTCCCATGGCTGCGATAGTCCACAGCACCGTGCGCACGCGGCAAATCAAGTTTCTGCCGGCTATCGATCTGTGCGCGGCGTCCACGGCGTCTACCGCGTCCGCGGAATTCACATCGCCGCCGCCGCAGCCTTCGTGGCCGGAGCTACCGGCCGACCATGAAGAAATGGCGGTCTGCCCGCTGGTTGCCGGCGAGCAGATGCTGGGCGCGCTCATTCTGTTCGGCAAGGCCGGCGGCTTTGCACAGGCCGATGCGGCCCTGCTCAGCGAGGTGGTGGGACGGGCTTCCATCGCCATGGAAAACGCCAGGCTCTACACCCTGGTGCAAGAAGCCGACCGCCGCAAGAACGAGTTCCTCGCCATGCTGGCGCACGAGCTGCGCAACCCGCTGGCGCCTATCCGCAACGCCGTGCACATCATCAACGGCACCGAAGTGGCCGACCCGACGGTGGTCTGGGCGCGGGACGTGATTGCACGGCAGGTCGACCATATGTCCAGGATGGTCGACGACCTGCTGGACGTCTCACGGATTGTCCGCGGCAAGGTGGCGGTGCATATGGAGCCGCTCCTGCTGTCGACCTTGTGCGAGCGCGCCGTAGAAGCCAGCGGCCCGCTGCTGGCCGCGCGGCAGCAGGAGCTGGCGCTGGACATCCCACAAGAGGCGGTGGTTCTGCGCGGTGATTTGGTGCGCCTGTCCCAGGTGCTCTCCAATCTGCTCAACAACGCCTCCAAGTTCACCGACCCGAACGGAAAGATAAGCTTAAGCGCGTCGCTCCAGGGGGATGGGGTGAGCATCACCGTATCAGACAGCGGGCAGGGCATAGAGGCGGAATTCCTGCCGCACGTCTTTGACCTGTTTGCCCAGGGCGACCAGGCGCTGGACCGCGCGCAGGGTGGCCTGGGCATCGGCCTGACGCTGGTCAAGCACTTGGTGGAACTGCATAAGGGCACGGTAGAGGCTTACAGCGAAGGCCGGGGCAAAGGAAGCCGGATCTCGGTTTATTTACCGGCCAGCCTTTCAGACCAGGAAGTGGCCCTTCCCCCCGCCGATGCGCCCAAGACGGCCAGGCCGGTGCGGGCGGCATCCCGCAAAGTCCTTGTCGTTGACGACTTGCCGGCTTCTGCGGACACGCTGAAGGTCTTGCTGGAAATGGAAGGCTTTGCCGTCAGGATTGCCAATGACGGCGCGACGGCATTGGCGATCGCCCAGGAGTTCATTCCTGACGTGCTCATCCTCGACATCGGCTTGCCGGGCATGGACGGCTTTGAAATCGCACGCCAGCTGCGCAGCCGCCCGGAATCAAAAGACGCGTTGCTGATTGCCTTGACCGGCTACGGCGAAGCTGAAAGCCGGCTGCGGTCGCAAGAGGCGGGTTTTGACCACCATGTGGTGAAGCCGGCCGACATCGACTTTCTGCTGTCCCTCGTCTGCCAGCCATTGGATGAGCGGAAGGCTGTGGGAGGCGCGTAGCTGCTGTTTTCGCGCACGCGTTGGGCTTGCGAAGGATCTTGCTTGCTATCAAATAAGTAGCGGCTTGTGCATGCCCTCATTGGGCTAGCGGCCGATTTTATGCATAAATTTCGCAATGCCAAGCTGTGTCACGAGGGTGGCACTTTTTCAACTGGGATAGCAGCGCAGCCGCGAGTTCAGCTTCGCGCTGGGCAAGGAGATCGTCGAAGGGATGTGGAAGATGAGCGGCTACTGAACCAGCAGCACCGGCACATCGACATCCGCTACCACTCGCTGGGCGACGCTGCCGAGCAGGGCGCGGCCGAACAGGCCGTGGCCGTGGGTTCCGAGCACCAGCATGTGCACCTTTTCGCGTTTCGCGGCCTGCACGATTTGTGTGGCCGGTGTGCCGGCGACCCAGGAGGCCCGGTACTGCACGCCGTGGCGCTTGAGAAAGCGCTCGATCGGCAGCAGCACTTTCTCGGCCTCTTCCTGGTGCCAGGCGCGCACGGTGGCGGCGCCCAGCATGGTCCTGACGCGTGGGGTAACCGCCGGCTGCACGTTGAGCACGATGAGTTCCGCATCGGGCCCCATCAGGGTTTCATGGGTGGCCAGGAAGGCGAGGGCCTTCTTGGTGAATTTGCTGCCGTCAACGGCCAGAAGGACTCTCATGGTGTTCTCCGGAATTCGTTTGCCAGGGTGGGTTCAGCGCAGGACCAGGACGGGAATGCTGCTGTGCGTCAGCACTTGCTGGGTCTCGCTTCCGAGAAGGATGCGCGAGAGGCCCTTGCGGCCATGCGAGGCCATGACGATGAGGTCGCACTTGTTCTTTTTGGCCGCGGCCAGGATGGCGGTGGCGACGAGGTCGGATTTGGCTATCACTGCCTTGGCCTTGACACCTGCGGCCTCTGCGGACTTCTGCACGGCATCGGCAATGGCCTGGCCTTTGTCGGCCCACTCTTTTTCGATGCGCCCGACGTCCTGTGGCGAAATGGTGGCACCACCCTCGAAGTAGCTCATCGGGTAGCGGGGAACGATGTTGAGCGCCACCAGGTCGGCTCCCAGCGACACGCCAAGGGCGATGGCGTCCTTGACCGCTTTTCTGGAAAGCAGGGAGCCGTCTGTTGCAACAAGAATGCGTTTGTACATGGTGTTCTCCTGTGGTGATGTGGCCGCAGTCTAGGAGTGCCTCACCGGCCCGGCTTTGATCCATGTCAACTGCGCCGCCATCTGTGCTGGGTAACCTTGGCGCCATGCAAGCGTCGCCCTCTCTGCTCCCCACAGGCTCCATGCCACCAGCCCCCGGCCATGCGGCCGCGTGGGCCGCGCTGGACGAGCCGGCCGAATGGGAGGGCTTTAGCCGGCCGGTCGCGGGGCGCGAAGGCTGGTGGGAGTCTTACCTGGCGATCGACGGCATGCACTGCGCAGCCTGCGCACTCACAGTCGAGGAGGTATTGAACAACCTGCCCGGTGTAGAGGCCGTACACGTCAACGGCGTCACCGCGACGGCCAGGCTTCAATGGCGGCCGCAGGCCACGCGGCCGTCTGCCTGGATGGCAGCGGTGCGCAAGGCGGGTTACGGCGCCTTGCCGGCAGGTGACCTGATGCTGGCTGGCCGCAGGATGCAAGCCCAGCGCGTGATGCTGTGGCGCTGGCTGGTGGCCGGGTTTTGCATGATGCAGGTCATGATGTACGCCGCGCCCGCCTACCTTGCATCAGCCGGCGAAATCACGCCCGACATCCAGGCGCTGCTGGGCTGGGCTTCCTGGGTGCTGACGCTGCCCGTATTGCTGTTTTCGTGCTGGCCATTTTTCTCGGCCGCGCTGCGCGATGTGCGCCAGCTGCGCATCGGCATGGACGTGCCCGTGGCGCTGGGCGTGCTGATCGCTTTCGGGGCCAGTACGGCTGCGACCTTCGATCCCGGGAGTCCCTGGGGTGGCTACGCGTCGTATGACGCGGTGCCCATGTTCGTGTTTTTCCTGCTCTCGGGCCGCCTGCTGGAGCAGCGGCTGCGCGATCGCACCGCCGGCGCGCTGGAAGCACTCATGCGGCGGCTTCCAGACAGTGTGGAGAGGCAGGACGCCGACGGAAGTTTCCGCGCAGTGGCTGTGCGCCGTCTTGTCGCCGGCGACCTGATCCGCGTGCTGCCCGGCCAGGCCTTTCCCGCTGACGGGGCGGTGGAGACCGGTGAGAGCCGGGTCGATCAGTCGCTGCTGACCGGCGAGTCCAGGCCATTGCTGCGGCGGGTAGGCGATGGGGTGATCGCCGGTAGCCACAACCTCACGAGCGTGCTGCTGGTGCGCGTGCAGCGGGTTGGGCCGCAAACCCGGTATGCCGAAATCGTCGCCCTGATGGAGCAGGCGTCGGTCGAGAAACCCGGACTGGTGCAACTGGTGGACCGCATCGCCAGCCCGTTCCTGATAGCGGTATTGCTCGCGAGCGCCGCCGCAGCGGTGTGGTGGTGGCCATTCGGGCCGGCGCATGCGATGGCGGTCGCCGTTTCGGTGCTGATCGTGACTTGCCCCTGCGCCTTGTCGCTGGCAACGCCGGCCGCCATGTTGGCCGGTGCCGGGGCCCTGGCACGGGGCGGCGTACTGGTGCGCAAACTCCAGGCGCTGGAGAGCTGCGCCGGCATTGACACAGTGGTCTTTGACAAAACCGGCACGCTGACCGAAGACCGCATGGATGTGATCATGGCGCATACACCGGTCGGCGTGAATCGCGATGAGGCTTGTGACATGGCAGGCGCCCTCGCCAGGCATTCGCTGCATCCGGTTTCACGCGCCATCGCCGCCCGCTTCCCCGCGCCGGGCTGGGTGGCCAGCGAGGTGGAGGAGGTCGCCGGCCGCGGCCTGCGGGGCAAAGTCGCCAGGCTGGACGGCAGCGGTCAGCAGTACCTTTGGCTGGGCTCAGCCTCCTTTTGCGGTGCACCGGTTCCGGGCCGCGGCGCACCGCTGTTGCAAGCCCACCTGTCCGACGGCGAACATTACCTGGCGGGTTTCGAGCTTGATGAAGCGATACGGCCCGATGCGGCTCGGGCTGTGTCCTCATTGCTCGAGCTCGGTATCCGCGTGCAACTGCTTTCGGGTGACACCGGCCAGGCTGTGGCCCATCTGGCGCGCCGGGCCGGTATTGAATGGTGTTTTGCGGAGTGCAAGCCTGAAGTCAAACTGGAGCATGTGCGCCGTCTTCAGCGCGAGGGCCATCGCGTCATGATGGTGGGCGACGGCATGAACGACGGGCCAGTGCTGGCCGTGGCCGACGTGTCCATGGCCATGGGAGAGGCCGTTCCGCTGGCGCAGGCCAAGGCGGATTTCATCATGACGGGCAACCGGCTGCTCACTGTGCCAGCACTGCTGGTGCAAGCCCGGCGAACGAGAACGATAGTCCGCCAGAACCTGCTATGGGCCGCGATTTACAACGCGGCCTGCGTCCCGCTGGCGATTGTTGGCTATATGCCGATCTGGCTGGCCGGTTTTGGCATGGCGGCCAGTTCGCTGCTGGTCGTTGCCAATTCAGCAAGGCTGGCGCGCCTGGCCCCGGAGCAGTAAGTGGACATCCTGTTTTTACTCATCCCGCTCTCCGTCGTGCTGGCGTTGCTCATCATTGGCGCGCTGGGCTGGGCGGTGTGGCGCGGGCAATTTGAGGCGCTTGAGCAGGAAGCAGAGCGCATTCTTCACACTGATTGACCTGTATCAAATGGCGGCCTGCCTGCCGCATCGACACTTTGAGGCATCAAGACAAAAGGTGCTTCATGAACCAAGAAACGACGCGAGGGATCGCCTATCACGATACGGTGGTTCGCCAGTTTTCACTGGCGGCCGTGCTCTGGGGTGTGGTGGGCATGCTGGTAGGCCTGTTCATCGCTGCCCAGCTCGCCTGGCCTGAACTGAACTTCGGCATTCCCTGGCTCAGCTACGGCCGTCTGCGGCCGCTGCACACCAATGCGGTCATCTTCGCATTCGGCGGCTGCGCCTTGATCGGCAGCAGTTACTACGTGGTCCAGCGCACCAGCAGCGTACCGCTGTTTGCGCCGCGGCTGGCTGCCTTCACCTTCTGGGGATGGCAAATGGTCATCGTGGCGGCTGCGATCAGCCTGCCGCTGGGCTACACCACCGGCAAGGAATACGCCGAGCTGGAATGGCCCATCGACATCCTGATCACCGTGGTCTGGGTGGCATACGCAATTGTCTTTTTCGGCACCCTGGGAACCCGCAAGGTCAGGCACATCTACGTAGCCAACTGGTTCTATGGCGCTTTCATCCTGGCGGTGGCGGTGCTTCATGTGGTCAACAGTGCAGAGGTCCCTGCAGGCTGGATGAAATCCTACTCGGCCTACGCAGGCGTGCAAGACGCCATGGTGCAGTGGTGGTACGGCCACAATGCCGTCGGCTTTTTCCTCACTGCGGGTTTCCTGGGGATGATGTATTACTTCATTCCCAAACAGGTAGAGCGGCCGGTCTATAGCTACCGGCTGTCTATCGTCCATTTCTGGGCGCTGATCTTCACCTATATGTGGGCGGGTCCGCACCACCTGCACTACACGGCCTTGCCCGACTGGACGCAATCGGTCGGCATGGTGTTCTCGCTGATCCTGCTGGCGCCGAGCTGGGGCGGAATGATCAACGGCGTGATGACGCTGTCGGGCGCCTGGCACAAGCTGCGGGATGATCCCATCCTCCGATTTTTGATTGTGTCGCTCTCGTTTTACGGCATGAGCACCTTCGAGGGTCCGCTGATGTCCATCAAAACCGTGAACGCGCTGTCGCACTACACGGACTGGACAGTGGGCCATGTGCATTCGGGCGCGCTGGGCTGGGTGGGGCTGATCTCCATGGGCACGCTGTATTACATGATCCCCCGCCTGTTCGGGCAGAAACAGATGTATTCGCTGCGGGCCATCGAGGTGCACTTCTGGACAGCCACCGTGGGCATCGTGCTCTATATCGCGGCCATGTGGATCGCCGGCGTGATGCAGGGCCTCATGTGGCGCGCCATCAATGCCGACGGGACCCTGACCTACACCTTTGTCGAATCGGTGAAAGCCACCTATCCCTTCTATGTGGTTCGCTTCTTCGGCGGGCTGCTGTACCTGGGCGGCATGGTGCTGATGGCCTGGAATGTCTGCATGACGGTGCGCAAGGGCCGTCCCGTGAGGGCACTGGTAGCGGCATCGGCACTGGCTCACGCATAACAAGAGAAAGCTCATTCCATGAAAGACGACAACGCACCGGCCACTGGCTTTTCACACGAAAAGATCGAAACCAACAATTTCCTGATGATCATCCTGATCCTGCTGGTGATCGCCGTGGGCGGCCTGGTAGAGATCGTGCCGCTGTTCTTCCAGAAGTCGACCACCATGCCGCTGGAAGGTGTCAAGCCCTACGGCGCGTTGCAACTGGCCGGCCGCGACATCTATCTGCGCGAGGGTTGCTACAACTGCCACTCGCAGATGATCCGGCCGTTCCGTGCCGAGACCCTGCGCTACGGGCATTACTCAGTGGCCGGCGAGTTTGTCTACGACCATCCTTTCCAGTGGGGGAGCAAGCGCACCGGCCCCGACCTGCACCGCGTAGGCGGCAAGTACACCGACGAGTGGCACCGCATCCACCTGAACAACCCGCGTGATGTGGTGCCCGAGTCCAACATGCCGGCCTATAGCTGGCTGGAGAAGAAACCCGTCGATCCCGCCGACATGGCGCCGCGCATGACAGCACTGCGCAGGGTAGGGGTGCCATACACCGACACCGAAATCGCCGAGGCCGCTGGTGTGGTGAAGGACAAGACGGAGATGGACGCCCTGGTGGCCTATCTGCAAGTCATGGGCAAGGCCCTGAAATAAAGGAGAACCCCATGGACGTCAACACCTTGCGCATCATCGCAACCTTGCTCTGCTTTGCCACCTTCATCGGCCTGCTGGTGTGGGCCTATTCCAGCCGTAACCGCAAACGCTTCGAAGAGGACGCAAAGATCCCCTTCCTGCAGGACTGAGGGACTCAAGCCATGCGACCCCTCCTCGCCGGTTTCCTATTCACCGCACAACACATCGGGTGTGAACCATGAGCGATTTCACAGACAACTTCTGGTCCTGGTACGTGGCCGCGCTGACCCTGGTCGGCATCATCGGTGCCCTGGTCCTTCTGTGGGCCACGGCCCGCAAAAAAATACCCCAGAGCAGCGACAACACGACGGGCCACGTCTGGGACGAAGACCTGCGCGAGTCCAACAACCCCATGCCGCGCTGGTGGATGTGGCTGTTTGTCCTCACCGTGATTTATTCGCTGCTCTACCTGGTCGCGTATCCGGGCCTGGGCACTTACCCGGGCGAGATGGGTTGGAGCACGCGCGGTGAATACGACGCCGCGATGGTCGGCGCGGACAAGGAACTCGCCCCGCTGTACGCCGGGTTTACCGCCAAAAGCACGGAAGAACTCGCAGGCGATGTGCATGCCATGGCCGTGGGCGAGCGTCTCTTCATGAACAACTGCGCCCAGTGCCACGGCTCAGACGCCCGCGGCAGCAAGGGCTTTCCCAACCTCGCAGACACCGACTGGCTGCATGGCGGGTCTCCCGAAAAAATCAGGGAAACACTGACCCTGGGGCGCAAGGGGCAGATGCCGCCCATGGCTGCGGCCGTGGGAACACCCGACGACGTCAAGAATGTGGCGCAGTACGTGCTGAGTCTGTCGGGCGGCCCGCACGATTCGGTACGCGCGCAGCTCGGAAAATTCAAATTCGGCGCCTGCGCGGCCTGTCACGGCGTCGACGGCAAGGGCAATACCGCGATAGGCGCGCCTAACCTGGCGGACGACACCTGGCTGCACGGCTGGGGAGAGCAGACCATCGTCGACATCGTGAACAAAGGCAAGACCAACGAAATGCCCGCGCAGGCCGGCAAACTCACGGAGGCGCAGATTCATGTGCTGACGGCGTATATCTGGGGCCTGTCCAACAAAGCTCCGGCAAAGTTTTGAGGCGACGGTGACTCAGCCAGTCTTGCGAAAAATCATTCCCATCGTGCCGGCCACTGAGCCGCCCGGGGAGTCCCTCTACGAAGCGCAAAAGAAAATCTACCCGCGCTCGGTGAGTGGCCTGTTCGCCCGCTGGCGTTGGGCCTTCGTCATCCTGACACAGCTGTTCTTCTACGGCTTGCCGTGGCTTCAGTGGGGTGAGCGCCAGGCCGTGCTGTTCGACCTGGGGGCCAGGCGCTTTTATCTCCTTGGCTATGTGCTCTACCCGCAGGACTTCATCTACCTGACGGGCCTGCTGGTGGCCAGTGCCTTGTCGCTCTTCCTCTTTACGGCGGTTGCGGGCCGCCTGTGGTGCGGCTTTGCCTGCCCGCAGACGGTGTACACCGAAATCTTCCTCTGGATAGAGCGCAAGGTGGAGGGCGACCGCACGGCAAGGCTGCGGCTGGACGGCGCGCCGTTTTCGATGGAGAAGCTGGTCAAAAAATGGTTCAAGCACATCCTCTGGATTGGCGTGGCGATGTGGACCGGCTTCACTTTTGTCGCCTATTTCGTGCCGGCCCGCGAGCTGATTCTTCAGTTCCTGCAGACAAAAATGGGTGGCTGGGAAATCTTCTGGGTGCTGTTCTACGGCTTTGCCACTTATGGAAACGCCGGCTTCCTGCGTGAGCAGGTGTGCAAGTACATGTGCCCCTATGCGCGTTTTCAAAGCGCGATGTTCGACAAAGACACCCTGATCGTGAGTTACGACCCCGCCCGAGGCGAGCCGCGCGGGGCCCGGTCCCGCCATGCCGACGCCACGGCGCTGTCCCTGGGTGCCTGCGTCGACTGCACGCTGTGCGTACAGGTCTGCCCGACGGGCATAGACATCCGCGAAGGCCTGCAGTACGAGTGCATAGGCTGCGCCGCATGCGTCGACGTGTGCGACGGCGTGATGGACAAGATGGGTTATGCGCCCGGGCTGATCCGCTTTACCACCCAAAACGCGCTCGCCGGGAAATGGAACGCATCGCACATGCTGCGGCAGGTGTTGCGTCCGCGCGTGCTGATTTACACCACGCTGCTCGGCGTGCTGTGCCTGGCGCTGCTGTGGAGCCTGGTGGCACGCATGCCGCTGAAAGTGGACGTCGTGAGGGACCGGGCGGCACTTTCGCGCATCGCGGCCGGCGGGCGGCTCGAAAACGTTTACCGCCTGCAGGTCATGAACGCCACGGAGCAGCCCCAGCGCTACAGCATCGCGGCCGCCGGTCTGGAAGGCCTGACGGTCGCATCCGAGCCGCAAGTCAACGTCGGCCCAACCGAATCGCGCTGGGTTGCGGTGCGACTGCAAATTCCTTACGGCTCGGCGCAGGCCGGATCTCACCCCATCGTGTTTCGCATCGCCGACGAAAGCGGGCGAGCCCACATCGAAGAAAAATCCGTTTTCCTGGTTCCGCGATGAAAGGCCTCTCATGAATACCCCGTCAATTTCAGTCTCCCTTCAGGCGGCCCCCTGGTGGAGACACGGCCACGTCTGGTTGGTGATTTCCGGCCCCGCCGTGGTGGTCGTCGCGGGCCTGATAACAGCCTTTCTCGCCATCCGTTACCCCGACGCGGTGATAGGAGGGCAGGAGCCGGCGCGGACACCGCACGCCAAAGCGCCACTGCAGCCAGGAGACAGGGCGCTGGCCCCAGCGCTGGAGGGTCGCAACCACGCGGCGACGCCCGACAAGACGCAGCGCCCCTGATCTGCCACGAAGCCCATCACTCAAAAAGGAGGCCTCATGATCTCAGCCAACAAGATACTGGGCGTTGCCTGGCCGGCTTTTCTGTCTGCCTGCCTGCTGGAACTGCTGCTGTTCGGGCTGTTCGATCCTGAGGAAATGCTGCGCTACGGACAACCTGCGGGCCTGTCCCGATTGGCAGTGCAGACGATTGCCTTTTTTGTGTTCTGGCTCGCCTGTGCGGCCTCGAGTGCCTTGACGGTGTTGCTGTTGGGCCCCGCGCCGGTTTCCGTGGAAAAGGGCGGGCGGTAAGATCGGGTCCCACTCCCGAAGCTGCCCATGTCTCTTTTTCCCCGTGTCGGCGATGCGGTGCCGAAACGCCGGCGTTCGATGGCCATTGTTCTGGCCGTGATGGCGACCTCGACATTCCTGGCCGCAGCTCACGTGGCATCAGGCACGCCGGCGCCAGCCGGCCTGCCGCTTGTCATGGCCCTGGCCGCCGCAACCTGCGGCGTGGCCTGGGTGCTGGCCGTGCGTGACGCGGCCAGGGACCGTGCAGGAAAGCAGGCTCTTGACGGCGCAGACGCCAGGCTCGCGGGACTCCTGGACTCGGCGATGGACGCCATCATCACGGTTGACAGCGAGCAAAACGTGATCCTCTACAACAAGGCCGCAGAGAAGATCTTCGGCTGGCCTACGCCTGAAATGCTGGGCCAGCCGCTCACGCGCCTGATCCCTCCACGGCATCGGGGCGCGCATGGCGATCAGGTCAGGCGTTTCGGCCAGACCGGCACGACCTCGCGGCGCATGGGCGATGGAACGGTGCTGTATGGGCAGAGGGCCAGCGGCGAGGAGTTCCCGCTGGAAGCTTCAATCTCGCACCTGGACACTGCGCACGGCAAGCTCTTTACCGTCATCCTGCGCGACGTGACCGAGCGTGTGCGCGCCAGCGAAGAACTGAGCGCTTTCGCCTCGGCGGCCCACGCCATTCGGGAAAGTGAAAAAACACGGATCGCGCGTGAACTGCATGACGAGCTCGCACAATCGCTGACGGCGATCAAGATGGACGCCACCTGGATCCGGCAAGCCATGCCCGCTGACGCGGACGCCGTGCGGGCCAAGCTGGAAGACATGCTGGGCCTGCTGGATACGACCGTGGCCGCCACCCGACGCATTGCCGCTGACCTGCGCCCGCTGCTGCTGGACGATCTGGGCCTGGTGCCCGCCATTCAGTGGCTGACCCACAATTTCAGCCAGCGCCACGGCGTGGCTTGCAAGCTGTCGCTGGATGAGGACATGGAGTTGGCCGAGCCCTATGCCACAGCGGTTTTCCGCATCGTGCAGGAGTCACTGGTGAACGTGGCCAAACATGCCGGTGCGTCGCAGGCCGAGGTGTGCATCGAGAGGACAGCCACGGGCGTGACGCTGGAGGTGGCCGACGATGGCATCGGTTTTGCATTGAGCGCGCCGCGCAAGGCCAGCTCGCTGGGCCTCATGGGCTTGCGTGAGCGGGCCCGCCTGCTGCAGGGGACGGTAGACATAGACACCGCGCCGGGCCAGGGCACCCGCATACGGGTCAGCATCCCGGTGCCCGAGACAGGAGACATCACGTGATCAGAATTGTTATCGCCGACGACCATTCCATCGTGCGCGAGGGGCTCAAACGCATCGTGTCGTCTATTGAAGGCCTGGAGGTTACCGGCGAAGCCGGCAACGGCACTGAGGTCATGCAGCGGGTACGCGAGCTGGCGTTCGATGTACTGGTGCTGGATCTCTCCATGCCCGGGCGCAGCGGCATGGAACTGATCAAACTGATCCGCGCCGAAAAACCGCAACTGCGCATTCTGGTGTTGAGCATGCACCAGGAGTTGCAATATGCGGTGCGGGCCATCAAAAATGGCGCCAGCGGCTACCTGACAAAAGAAAGTGCACCGGCTCAGCTGGAGCAGGCAATACGCAAAGTGGCTTCCGGCGGCGCCTTTATCAGTGCCGAGGTCGCCGAACAGCTTGCGCTGGGCGCAATGCCGGGAAGCCAGGCGGTTCCCCATGAGAACCTTTCCAACCGCGAGTTCGAAGTGCTGCAGCTTCTGGTAGCGGGTGTTTCCCTGACGGACATCGGGACCCGCCTGAACCTGTCGGTCAAGACCGTCAGCACCCACAAAACCAACCTCATGCAAAAAATGGGGCTGCAAAACCAGAGCGAGCTGATCCGCTACGCCCTCAAGCATGGCTTGACGGAACCGCTGGAGCCCTGAGCCGCTGTTTCGGGGTTCTCGCCGGCCGCTGCGAAATGGCGATGTGTTGACAAGCGTCAATGCGGCCGCCGGTGCACTGCCTACAGTCAGGGGTATGCAAACTCTGATACCGGGGGTGTCCCATGGGCAATGAACTCAAACAGTTGCTGGTCCATGCCGACGCCTCGCCGCAATTCGCGCAACGCCTTGAATTTGCCTGCCGGCTTGCCATCCTGCACGGTGCCGGCGTCACCGCGCTGTATGCGTCGCCGTCGGCATCGGAGGCGATTCCCGCCGCTTCCGGCATGGGGCCTGGCCTGGCGGTGAGGAGGCAGAACGTGCAAGACACTGAACTGCTACGTGCGCGCTCGGTATTCGGGCAGCTCAAACCCGCAGGGGTACCAGCCGCCTGGGGTGAAATCCATGAGTTCCCGCTGGTACCTGCCTTTGCTGAGCAGGCGCTCTACGCCGACCTGCTGGTTCTGGGTCAACACGGTCCGGGCGAGGGCTGGTCCTCATTGATGCCCACGGATTTTCCGGAAACTGTGATCGCGCTGAGCGGGCGTGCGGCAATCGTGCTGCCCTATACGTCGGCGAAACCCGATTTGCCAGGCAATGTGGTGATCGCCTGGAAACCCACCCGCGGGGCCGCCCGCGCCGTGACGGCAGCCCTGCCGATCCTGCGCAACGCCAGCGCGGTGCATATCCTGAGCTGGGGCGCCGATGCCGGCGCAAGCACCGGTGCAAGCCCGCATATCGTCTCGTACCTGAAAGCTCATGGCGTCCAAGCCACCTGGCAGCGGGAAGATGCGGAGCCCGCGAACCTGGGCGACCTGCTGCTGTCGCGCGCTTTCGACCTGCGGGCAGACTTGCTGGTGATGGGCTGCTATGGCCGGGCCCGCGCTTATGAATGGGTGCTTGGCGGTACGTCCCGGACCGTGCTCAAGAGCATGACGCTGCCTGTGCTGATGGCGCATTAAGGTGCGCCGGGCGACGAAACCCGGAAAATTCCTAGAGGCGCTCGGAGTGAGGGCGCCGGCAAACCAGCGTTATCCGAGCCGGCCTTTCAGCAAACGCCGATGCCGCAGCGGCCATGCCAGGGCGACAGTAGAGGCATGCAACACCCCGCTTCCCCCATCCGGGTTTTCCTGGCCGACGATTCCGCGCTGAGCCGCCTCCGGGTGGCCGAGTTGCTCGCGGCCCAGGGCATGGTGGTCGCAGGTCAGGCCGAGACGCCGGAATCTGCCGTGTCCGGCATCCTGGCGACACAGCCTGACGTGGCGGTGCTTGATGTGCAGTTCGAAAATGGCACCGGCATGCAGGTGCTTCGGGCCGTTCTCAAGGCCACGCAGGCCATCCCCTTCATCATCCTCAGCAATCATGCCGAGCCGGCCTACCGCGAGCGCTACCTGGCCGCCGGGGCCGCCTGCTTTTTCGACAAACACACCGAGTTTTATCAACTCGGCGAGGCCGTGGCCACGCTTGCACCGCAAGGGCCCGTAAATCAATCCGTTTCATCCTCTTAACCCAGGGAGCCGCCATGCCTTTAGCCTGCCCATCCGCCAGTGATGCTTCTTTCGCCACCGCTGTCCCGCCGCTGACGACCCACTGCTCAAACTGCAGCCTGCGCGACGTCTGCCTGCCTCGTGGCATGAAGCCTTCCGATGTGGATGGCCTGGACGACCTTCAATTCAGCCGCACCAAGGTCAAGGCGGGGGAAACGCTCTACCACGAAGGCCAGACTTTCCGCAATATTTATGCGGTACGCATGGGCACCTTCAAGTCCACCCTGACGCTGGCGGATGGACGCGAGCAGGTCAGCGGCTTTCAGATGGCAGGTGAACTGATGGGCCTGGACGGCATCGCCGATGGCGCGTATGCCAGCAACTGCACCGCGCTCGAAGACACCGAGGTTTGCACCATTCCCTACGACCAGATCAGCGGCCTGGCCGCGACCAGTGCCGACCTTCAGCAGGCCGTGAGCCGGTTGATGAGCCGCGAAATCGTCAGGGAACACAGCCTGATGATGTTGCTAGGCAGCATGAACGCCGAGGAGCGTCTGGCCGCCTTCCTGCTCAACCTGTCGCAGCGGCTCAAGCTGCGCGGCTACTCGGCCTTCGAGTTTCATCTGCGGATGTCGCGCGCCGAGATCGGCAGCTACCTGGGAATGAAGCTGGAGACCGTGAGCCGCACGTTTTCCGCATTCCTGCAGCAAGGCATCCTGGAAGTCGACAAACGCCACATCCGCATCCTTGACCCCATGGCGCTCAAGCGCGTCTTCGATACACGCGTTCACTGAGCCAGCGCAAGAACGCCGGCTTCGGAGGTCGCTGCACCGGAAAAATCCGTCCACTGCCCCCGCTCAAAGTGATAGAGCTTGCAACGCTTCGCCGTGTCAAAGTACCAGTGCCAGGAAAAAGGCTGTATGACGATGTGGCCGGGCAGCCTGGCTTCCAGGATGGCCTGCGCCTGCTTCAGCCGGTACAGCGGCACGCCCATGTCCACGTGGTGGGCGGTGTGCTCCATGATGTGGTGCAGCGCCGCGCCGAAAAACGAATTGAAGGTCAGGTGCACGGTGGTGGAGACAAAAGGGTTGGCGCCGGACCAGCTCTTCTTGTCGGCGTACCAGGCAATCCGGGTGTGGGTGTGATGCACGTAGACGACAAAGCCGATGAGGCCGTTCCACACCAGCAGCGGCAGCAAAAAGCCAACGGCAAGAAGCCAGAGCGGCGATTGGCCGGTCGCTGATGCCGCGACAAGAAGGCCTGCGATCCAGGCCGCGGCTGCCGCGCTGACCAGCAGGCTGTCCGCGGCAAAAATGCCGCGCCGCGTGGGCATTACGGCTTTGGACGGAAAGTAAAGCCGCTTCCACCAGATTTCCACCAGGTAGTAGAGCCAGGGCGCCCAGCCGCTACGGTAGATGCGCTCCAGCCGTTGCTTCCACGCCGGCATGCGTTCATAGGCCTCAAGGGTCGAGGGCTGCCAGACGAAGTCAAAGCCGCTGAGGTTGGTGTAGCCGTGGTGCACGATGTTGTGCCCGACGTCCCACAAGCTGTAGGGCGTGAGGGAAGGGAGGAACAGCAACCGCCCCAGCCAGCGGTTGAGCCTGCGGTGGGGGGTGAAACTCTGGTGGCAGGCATCATGGCCGAGGATGAACAGCCGGGCAATCATGAATCCGGCCAGCAGGGCCATGAACAATTGCACCACAGGGTTACCCGACAAAACAACTCCGGCCATCAAGGCGGTGAACAAGGCAAGATCCGTCAGGGCCAGCGCCAACGCGATGGTGGTGCTTTTCGTCGAGACAGGCACAAGCCATGAACGAAGAACCTTTCGGTGGGGAAGGGGAATTGCCTGGTTTGCTTGGTTTGCGTGGGTAGTGGGCATGAGAGATGCAATTTGGCGCCGGTAACCGCCGGTTCCGGCCGGGTAGGGAAGTCGCCAGCTTACGACGCCCCCATTGGCCGCGATTTGACGCAGGTCAAAGACAGGGCGTGCAGCTGCTGCGGGCTGCGACGGCTCAGACTTTGAACTTCGTTGATCCACATCAATAATGCCGGGGAGTGCCGGCGGCACAGTGGAGGCCTCACATCCCTGAAGCACACGCCATGTCCGCAGTTTTACCCCAGGCCCTTCGCCGCTTCGACATCTCGGGGCCGCGCTACACATCCTTTCCCACAGCGGACCGCTTTGTCGAAGCCTTTAGCGCCGGCGACCATGGCCGCGCGCTGGACGACAGGTGCTCGCGGGCAGGATCGTCGGCCGCGCCGCTGTCGCTGTACGTGCACATTCCGTTTTGCGAGTCGCTGTGTTACTACTGCGCCTGCAACAAGATCATCACGAAGCAGCATGGCCGCGCCACCACCTACCTGGGTTACCTTGAGCGTGAAGTGGCCCTGTACACGGCGCGCCTGGGACAGGGCCAGCCCGTCAGCCAGCTGCACCTGGGCGGGGGCACACCGACTTTCCTGTCCGATGCGGAGCTGGCGCAGTTCATGGACATGCTCAGGCGCAACTTCGACTTCGCGCCCGGCGCGGAGATGGCCATCGAGGTGGACCCGCGCACCGTCGACAACACGCGCCTGGCCGCGCTGGCGGCCCTGGGCTTTAACCGCCTCAGCTTCGGCGTGCAGGATTTCGATCCCGACGTGCAAAAAGCCGTGCACCGCGTCCAGCCCGCCGAACAGGTGTTTGCGCTGGTCGCGCAGGCGCGCATACTGGGGTTTGAATCCATCAACGTGGATCTGATCTACGGCTTGCCGCGGCAAACCCAGACGTCATTCGCCCGCACCATACGGCAGATTGAAGCGCTCAGGCCGGACCGCATTGCCCTGTACGCCTATGCCCATTTGCCGGAACGCTTCAAGCCACAGCGGCACATACCGATTGCGCTGCTGCCGGCGGCCGAGGACAAGGCCGCCATGTTGGCCGAGGCCATGCAGCGCTTTCAGGGTGCCGGCTACCGCTACATCGGCATGGACCATTTCGCTCTTGAGAACGACGCGCTGGCGGTGGCCAGCCGCGAGGGCCGGCTGCACCGCAACTTCCAGGGTTACAGCACCCAGCCCGACCGCGACCTGGTGGGACTGGGCGTGTCGGCCATCGGTGCGGTCGGCGCCACCTACAGCCAGAACGCCAAGACCATGGAGGAATACTGCGATCTGCTCGACCAGGGGCGATTTCCCGTCACGCGCGGCCTCGCGCTGAGCCTGGACGACCTGGCCCGCCGCGCGGTGATCATGGCCATCATGTGCCAGGGCCAGGTTTGGTTCGAATCGGTAGAGCTCGCCTGGATGCTGGACTTCAAGACCTATTTCGCCGCAGAACTGGAGCGCCTGCGCGAACTCGAGGACGCCGGGCTGGTGGTGCTGTCCGGCACCGGCATCGAGGTGACGCCCGAAGGCCGGTTTTTAATCAGGGCAGTGGCCATGGTTTTTGACCGCTACCTGCAGGCCGACCTTAACCGCAGCCGGTTCTCGCGCATTATTTAGTTGAAGCGCTGCCCATGTCTTACGCGCTCTTTGCCACTGCCTTGCTGATGGGCCTTGCCGGCGGTCCGCATTGCGCGGTGATGTGCGGCGCGGCCTGCGGCGGCTTGCGGCGCATGGGCGCGCAGCAACGGCCGCAGTCGCCACTGGTCTTCCAGGCCGGGCGGCTTGCGGGCTATTCCACCGCAGGTGCGGCGGCAGCGGCGGCGGTGCAAAGTTTTGCCTGGATCACGGAACAGGCCGCCATGGTCAAGCCCCTATGGGTGCTGTTTCATATGGCCGTGCTGGGCTGGGGCCTGATGCTGGTGGTAAAAGCCAGCCAGCCGGCCTGGGCCGACCGGGCAGGGCGCTCGGCCTGGTCCCGAGTGGGGGCCGTGGCCGCATCGCGCGGCGGCATGTTCTCGGTGGGCGCGCTGTGGGCCTTCATGCCCTGCAGCTTGCTTTACTCGGCGCTGCTGGTGGCCTCCCTGAGCGGCGGGCCGCTGCAAGGCGCGCTGGCCATGGCGGCTTTCGCCGTGGGCAGTGGTGTCTCGCTGCTGCTGGCCCCTACCTTGCTGGCCGGGCTGCGGCGCGCCGGTAACAGGCTGGGCGATCAATTGGGCGTGCGCCTGGCCGGCGGTGTGCTGGTTCTGGCGGCCGCGTTGGGTCTGTGGAGCGACATGACGCACCGCATTGCGCAGTGGTGCGGGCTGGCTTGAATTCTGAGAACCCCTTCGGCATTGGATAGCGCAGCTACGGCAGGGATTTGAAGGGCGCGGAGGAGGGAAGGGCAGACATCCATCCAGGGATTCAGCACCCGTCATATGATCCAGTCCAAATGCCTAAACTCGTAGCCAAACCTCAAGTTCGAAACCTGTCTCACGGCGATCCCGCGGCCGAGGCCTTGCGCCGCTTCCGGCTCATTTTTAACGCTGTAAAAACGCATTTTCGCGAAGTGGAGAAAAAGGCCGGACTGGCGGGCGCGCAGCTCTGGGCTCTGAGTGTGGTGCGCGACGTCCCCGGCATTGGGGTCGGTGAACTCGCGACTGCTATGGATGTCCATCAGTCTACGGCCAGCAACCTGGTGAAGGCATTGGTTGCTGGGGCTTTGGTCGAGGTCAAACGGTCCGACGTCGACCGGCGTGCCTTGGCGCTTCGCGTTTCCCCAGCGGGCCTCAAGGTCTTGAAACGCGCCCCAGGTCCCTTTTCCGGAGTACTTCCCGAGGCGCTGACAAGCCTCGACACGCCGGCGCTCACCCGGCTCAACCGGGACCTGGACAAAGTGATCCAGGCTCTGAGGGTAGACAAACGCGCGGCAAACATTCCCCTCGGGCAACCTGACACCTGATCACACGACCCAGCAGGCTATTCAAGTCGCCACTAAAAAAAAGCCTCCAGAGGGCTCGAGCCCCTGAAGGCTTTAAGGTCCTCGCTGGGAAAACTGCTGGAATTGGAAGCTCAAATTATATTTGTTCAAATATATATCGCATCAGGTATTTCCCTGAAGCAGGGCGTCATCAGGCGTTCATGCCTTGGGCAGGCGAAGTAACTGCAACTCCGCCAGCAGGGTGTAAAGCGGGACACTCACCAGGCGTGAAACGGCGCTTGCTATCAGTGCGCTGGCCATCAAGCTGAGGACCAGGCCGTGGCCGTCGACCATTTCCATCACGATGATGAATGCAGTCATCGGCGCATGCGTGACAGCGGCAAGAAACCCCGCCATCCCCAGCGCTATCAGCGTGGGTGCATTGACGTATCCGGTCAGTTGGGCGATGTCATTGCCCAAAGCGCCGCCTATCGCCAGGGACGGCGCAAAAATCCCACCTGGGACGCCGGACCAGGCGGTAATCCAGGTAGCGATGAACTTGAGCAGCGCATACAGCGATGAGGACTCGCCGCCGCTTTCCAGCATTGCCCGTGTATGGGCATAACCGCCGCCATAAGTATCACCGTGGCTCACGCAGCCCAGCACAGCCACGGCCAAGCCGCAAGCCGCCGCGAAGCGTACGGGCGCCTTTTGCCGGAACCGGCCGAACCAGTCTGGCGAGCCCGCAAGGGAAACGGCCAACAGCCTGGAAAACAAACCACCTGCGAGCCCGCTGCAGACAGCGACCAGCAAGCCCGGCAGCAGCAATGCCATGCTGATGTTCTCGACGCGGATGACGCCGAAATAGGTGGCATTGCCGTAAATCGACACGGCCATCAGGCCGCCCAGCACGATGGCCGCCAGCAGCAATCCGTTGCTGCGCTGCTCGGGTTTGCGTGTCAGCTCCTCAATGGCGAACATCACTCCGCCCAGCGGTGTGTTGAAGGCCGCGGCGATGCCGGCCGCGCCGCCGGCCAGCATCAGCCCGTGCTCGGATACCCGGGAACCCGAAGGAAGCCAGCGGCGGGCGTGATACATGACCCCGGCAGCAATCTGCACCGAAGGGCCCTCCCGGCCCAGCGACAAGCCGCCTAGCAGTCCCCAGGCTGTCAGCAGCATCTTGGCTGCGGAAAGCCGAAGCGACACAAACAAGCCGCGGGAAGCGGCAGGTACTTCGGATGTCAGGGCTGCCATCACCTGTGGAATGCCCGAGCCGGCAGCACCGGGAGCGTAACGCCTTGTCACCCAGACAATGGCCGCGGTACAAACGGGCGTCCATAGCAGCGGGCCCCACCAGTAGCTCTTTTCGAGCACGAAAAAGAGTTTCAGCGAATGCTCAGTCAGCCAGGTAAATGCCACGACAGCAAGCCCGGCCAACACGGCCGACGCCAATACGACGGTACGGCCCGCCCAAAGCCGCCAATCAGCCACCTCACTCCGTAAATTCGATAGAAAGGAGGGATGAGGTTTCATGACGCGCCTGGCAAGTACATTTGTGAAAATGCAATATACATTTCCTCAAATGTAAACGACGTCAACTGCGACGAAGCGCCGCAGAGCGAACTATCAAGGCGCCCCGTGGATAGCGCACGTAGCGCACACCAGCGTTTGTTTTCGGTCGGGGCAACCTGGACCCGCCACAGATACTGGAGGGGTAGGTTACGTAATCGCTGTGAAAGGGCTCAGAAGGATCAAGGCCCGGGCTTTGGCTTTTTCCAAATGTGACTTAACATAATATACATCGTGGAATATCAAATGAAGGCGAAACGCCATGCTCCATTCACTCGCGATCCCTTGAATCGACCACCCAAGCCCTCACGGGCAACTCATCCTCTT
>JAJKJM010000079.1 GCA_021153985.1 Polaromonas sp. | reverse complement strand
GGTCGCATGCATGCGAAAGCTGCTGACGATCCTCAATGCGATGCTGCGCGACCAGGCAAGCTGGGATGCTGCAAAACACCTGGAGGAACCTCAAAACGCTTACATGCCAAATAGCATGAAACCAGCAACCCGTGTTGGGCAAGCCAATCGAAACAGGGCCAAACTGGCCCTGTTTTTTATTCTGAAACCAGAGAGGACCCAATGCCCACCTTATTCGACCCCAACAAAGCCGGTGACCTCCATCTTTCCAACCGCATCGTCATGGCGCCGCTCACGCGCAACCGTTCGCCCAATGCCGTGCCGACGGATCTGGCGCCCATCTATTACAGCCAGCGTGCCAGTGCCGGCCTGCTGATCACCGAGGCCACGGCCGTCAGCCACCAGGGCCAGGGTTATGCCGACGTGCCGGGCTTGTATGGCAGCGAGCAGCTCGACGCCTGGAAGAAAGTCACCCATGCGGTGCATGAAAAGGGCGGCAAGATCGTTGTGCAGCTCTGGCATGTGGGCCGTGTCTCGCATAACAAGCTGCAGCCCGAGGGCGGCAAGCCGGTGGCGCCTTCGGCCATCACCGCCAAAACCAAAACCGTGCTGATCGAAGGCGGCGAGCCGACCTTTGTCGAAACGTCAGAGCCGCGCGCACTCGATGCCGGTGAAATCCCCGGCATCGTGCACACCTTTGCGGCAGCGGCGCGCAATGCGGTCGAAACGGCCGGCTTTGACGGCGTCGAGATCCACGGCGCCAACGGCTACCTGCTCGACCAGTTCCTCAAAGACGGCAGCAACAAGCGCACCGACGACTACGGCGGCAGCATCGAAAACCGCGCCCGCCTGCTGCTGGAAATCACCCGCGCCGTGACCGACGCGGTGGGCGGCGGCAAGACCGGCATTCGCCTGTCGCCCGTCACGCCCGCCAACGACGTGCATGACAGCAACCCGCAGCAGCTGTTTGACTACGTGGTCAAGCAGCTCGCCCCGCTCAACCTGGCCTACATCCACATCATTGAGGGCGCGACCGGCGGCCCGCGTGAACTGGAAGACCGCCCGTTTGACTACAAGGCGCTGAAGGCTGCCTACCGCAACGCCGGCGGCAAGGGTGCCTGGATGGTCAACAACGGCTACGACCAGGCACTGGCTGAACAGGCCGTGGCCAACGGCGCCGACCTGGTGGCCTTCGGCAAGCCCTACATCGCCAACCCGGACCTGGTGGAGCGCCTGCGCGCCAAGGCGCCACTCAATACGCCAGACAAAGCCACCTTCTACGGCGGCCGCGAAAAGGGCTATACCGACTACCCCGCGCTATCGAATTAATAGCTGCCGGTTCATGCCAATAAAGGGCTGCGGGGCATTTTGCCTTGCAGCCTTTTGTTTTAGGCGGCGGCGAGCTGCAGGCCCTGCCGCGCCGCCTGCTCCGGGTCCTGCGCCAGCGTCACCGCGCTGACTACCGCCACGCCGTTCACACCGCAGGCCAACACACCGGGCATCAATGCCAGCGAGATGCCGCCAATCGCCACCACCGGGTAAGGCGCCGCATCCTGCGCCCAGGCTTTCAGGCGCTCCAGCCCCACCGGCTCATAAGGCATGACCTTGAGCGTCGTCGGGTAGATGGGGCCTATGGCCAGGTAGGACGGCTGCACGGCCTTGGCGCGCGCCAGCTCGGCGGGGGTGTGTGTGCTCAGGCCCAGGCGTATGCCGGCATCACGCAGCGCGGCGATGGGGGCGGTGTCCAGGTCTTCCTGGCCCAGGTGCACGCCGTAAGCGCCGTGGTCCAGCGCCAGCTGCCAGTGGTCGTTGATGAAGACCTGCGAGCCCGGCACTTCGCGCCCGGCGGCAATCGCGGTGCGGACCTCCCACGCGATCTCTTCCGCGTCATGGTCCGCCGCCTTGATGCGCAGCTGGATGGTGCGCACACCCCAACCCAGCAGGCGCCGCACCCAGGCGGCATTGGGCACGACGGGGTAAAAGCCGACGGGGGCGATGAGGGGAGCGAATGCGTCTATCTTCATGGGTTCATTCCGGTTTTACTCCTTCCCCCGCTGGGGGAAGGTTGGGATGGGGGCCTGCGGCCTTTGCGTAAGCGTATGGTCCACCGCCGCTGGCCCCCACCCCTGCCCTCCCCCGGCGGGGGAGGGAGCAAGAAGCGATGTGCCGGCCAAATGGAGCTGGCTTGGGCGTGATCCGGTTATTACTCCTTCCCCCTCTGGGGGAAGGTTGGGATGGGGGCTCTGCGGCCTTTGCGTAAGCGCATGGTCCACCGCCGCTGGCCCCCACCCCTGCCCTCCCCCAGTGGGGGAGGGAGCAAGAAGCGGGAGGTGGTTGCAAGTCACGGCGCATGCCAGAAGGGTACGCCGACGGTCGGAGTCGAAGCCTGCGCCGCCGCACGCTCGGGCATGGGCGTCGATTCATACGCCGCCCGCCCCGCGGCCACGCCGTCGGCAAAGGCGCGCGCCATGCGCACCGGGTCGCCCGCCTGCGCCACGGCAGTGTTCAGCAGCACCGCATCAAAGCCCAACTCCATCACCGCCGCCGCATGCGAGGGCCGGCCCAGGCCCGCATCGACCACCAGCACGGTATCAGGCAAGCGGCGGCGCATGGTCTCCAGCGCAAACGGGTTCAGCGGTCCGCGGCCTGTACCAATAGGCGCAGCCCAGGGCATCACCGCCGCGCAGCCGGCATCGCGCAAGCGCTGGGCAATCACCAGGTCGTCGGTGGTGTAGGCAAACACGGCAAAGCCCTCTTTGGCCAGTACCGTGGCCGCATGCACGGTACCATGGGTGTCGGGCTGCAGGGTGTAGTCGTCGCCGACCACTTCGAGCTTGATCCAGGTCGTGCCGAAAATCTCGCGCGCCATCTGCGCCAGCGTGATCGCTTCTTCCGCACTGTGGCAGCCCGCCGTGTTGGGCAGGATGTGGCAGCCCAGCGCCTGGATGCGCTGCCAGAAGCTGTTGCCGCCGCCGCTCTCAGGCTGCAGGCGGCGCAGGCCCACCGTCAGCACTTCGGTGCCGCTGGCGCGAACCGCGTCGCTCATCACTTGCGGTGACGGGTAGTGCGAAGTGCCAAGGAAAAAGCGGCTTGAAATCGTGGTGCCGGCCACGGTCCAGGGCTGGCCGTGGGCGATCGGTGATGCAGTGGTGGGCGTGTCCATGGCTTAACCTCCTGTGATGGGGGTGACGATGTCGATTCGGTCGCCGTTTTCCAAAGCGCGAGTTGGCCATTGCGGCCGCGGCACAAAGGTTTTGTTGACCGCGCAGGCGAACGCGCCTTGCAGCTGGTAGCCGCGCGCCACCAGCAAAGCCTGCAAAGTGGCTGCGTCAGTGTCAATGATCTCGCCGTTGAGCGAAACCTTCATTAAATGTTGTGTCGAATGTTGTGATGTTGTCATGTCACTCTCTCTTCTTTCACAGTGGCCGTGCTTCCCAGCAACTGATGCACCAGCCCATCCACCAGCGCCGGCGTGCACAGGTAGCCGTGCCGGTACAAGCCATTGATATGCCACACGCCATCGCGCTGCTCCACCGTGGGCCGGTGGTCGTCCAGCGCCGGACGCAAGGCGGCGGCCAGCCGCAGCACACGCGCCTCGCCAAAGGCCGGGTGCAGGCTGTGCAGCGCGCTGCCCAACTCCAGCGTAGAACGCAGCGTCACCGGCCCGGTATCTTCGGATTCCAGTTCGGTCGCGCCCACCACAAAACGATTGCCGGGCCGCGGCGCCACATACAGCTGGTAACGCGGATGCATCAGGCGCACCGGGCGTTGCAGCGTCACGCCTGCACACTCCACCGTCAACACCTCGCCGCGTACGCCCCGCAGCGGGTTGCCGGCAGGCCACTGCGCCTTGCTGCCCACACCGCGCGCGTCTACTGCCACATCCATCGCATAGGTCTGGCCCGCACACACAATCCGCCCGGCCTCCACACGGTTCACCGCCTGGCCTTCAAGCCATTGCCCGCCCCGGCGGTCGATCTCAGCGGCCAGCGCGGCCATCCACTGGTCGTTGGCCAATTGGCCCTCGCCGTCCAGGAAGAGGCCATTGCCAAAACGCCCGGCCAGCGCAGGCTCACATTGCGCTACACCTGCGGCATCCAGCGTGCGCACCTGCTCACGGCATCCCTCGGGCAGCTTGTGTTGCAAGAGCCGCGTGAAATGCTCCAGCGACGATTGGTCGGGCGCATGCGCCACTACCAGCGTGCCCTTGCGGCGAAAAAAAACCTCGCCGGCTTGCTCTTCAATCTCGGAAATCCACTCAGGCCACAGCTGCATGGAGCGCTGGCCCATCGCAAACACGGCCTCATCAGACACCGCCAGCTCCGCCAGCGGCGACAACATGGCCGCCGCCGTCATCGAGGCCGTGGCCAGATCGTCGCGGCGGCGCGCATCGAACAGGCTCACGCGGCAGCCGGCGCGCAGCAGGCGCCAGGCCAGCGTGCGGCCGGCCAGGCCTGCGCCGGCGATGCCGATGTGCAAGGTGCTCATGATTTCCCTCCCCGCATGACTCCCTCTCCCTCTGGGAGAGGGCAGGGGTGAGGGCTGGCGGCGGATGAAAAGATGACGTTCATTGAATTCGGGGAGCCCTCACCCTAGCCCTCTCCCAGAGGGAGAGGGAATAAGAGAGAGGAGAGGGAACAAAGGATGCATTAAATCAAGAATAAATCTCGCTACCACCTTCACGGAACTCCTTGGCCTTTTCCTCAAAGCCGGTGGCGATCTGCTTGATGGGGATTGTCCCCGCAGCCGGCGCCAGCGTGGTGGTGGCCGGGTTCAGCCGCGCAAACTCGCGCACCTCTTGCGAGATTTTCATCGAGCAGAACTTCGGCCCGCACATCGAGCAGAAATGCGCCACCTTGGCATTCTCTTTGGGCAGCGTTTCGTCGTGGTAAGCCATCGCCGTGTCGGGGTCGATCGCCAGGCGGAACTGGTCTTCCCAGCGGAATTCAAAGCGCGCTTTGGACACCGCGTTGTCCCACATCTGCGCGCCCGGGTAGCCCTTGGCCAGGTCGCCCGCATGCGCGGCGATCTTGTAGGCGATCAGGCCCTGCTTCACATCGTCGCGGTTCGGCAGGCCCAGGTGTTCTTTCGGTGTCACGTAGCACAGCATGGCGGTGCCGTACCAGCCGATATTGGCCGCACCCATGGCGGAAGAGATGTGGTCGTAACCCGGCGAGATGTCGGTGATCAGCGGGCCCAGCGTGTAGAACGGCGCCTCAAAGCAGGCCTCAAGCTGCTTGTCGACGTTTTCTTTCACCAGCTGCAGCGGCACATGGCCGGGGCCTTCGATCATCACCTGCACATCGTGCTTCCAGGCGATTTGCGTCAGTTCGCCCAAGGTGTGCAGTTCAGCAAACTGCGCTTCGTCGTTTGCGTCGGCGATCGAGCCCGGGCGCAGGCCGTCGCCCAGCGAGAAGCACACGTCATACGCCTTCATGATCTCGCAGATCTCGTCAAAGCGCTCGTACAAAAAGCTTTCCTTGTGGTGCGACAGGCACCACTTGGCCATGATGGAGCCGCCGCGCGAGACGATGCCCGTTAGACGATTCGCGGTGAGCGGCACATAGGCCAGGCGCACACCGGCGTGGATGGTGAAGTAATCGACGCCCTGCTCGGCCTGCTCGATCAGCGTGTCGCGGAAGATTTCCCAGGTCAGGTCTTCAGCCTTGCCGTTGACTTTTTCCAGCGCCTGGTAAATCGGCACCGTGCCGATGGGCACGGGCGAATTGCGCAAAATCCATTCGCGCGTTTCATGGATGTTCTCACCCGTCGACAAGTCCATCACGGTGTCTGCGCCCCAGCGGATGGACCAGACCAGCTTGTCGACTTCTTCCTCGATGCTCGAGGTGACCGCCGAGTTGCCGATGTTGGCATTGACCTTGATCAGGAAGTTGCGGCCGATGATCATCGGCTCGCTCTCGGGGTGGTTGATGTTGTTCGGAATCACGGCACGGCCGCGCGCCACTTCATCGCGCACAAACTCCGCCGTGATCTGCTCAGGGATGGCTGCGTTGAAAGAGTGACCCTTCTTCGGCATGCGTTCGGTCGCCAGGCGCTCAGCCAGCTGCGCGCGCACCAGGTTTTCGCGCACCGCGATGTATTCCATCTCGGGGGTGATGATGCCTTTGCGCGCGTAATGCATCTGCGACACATTGGCACCCGCCTTGGCACGGCGCGGCACGGGCGCATGCGCCATGCGCAGTGCGGCTAGGGCCGGGTCGTTCAGGCGTTCGCGGCCGTAGGCGCTGCTGATGCCGGGCAGGGCCTCAGTGTCCTGGCGCTCGTTGATCCACGCGCCCCGCAGCGGCGGCAGGCCGCGTGTGATGTCGATGGGCGAAGCCGGGTCGGTATAAACGCCCGAAGCGTCGTACAGGCGAAGCGGTGGGTTGGCTTCGCGGCGCGGCTCACCGGCGCCTTCGTGCACCAGCGTGTCGGTCAGCGTGACTTCACGAAAGGGCACGCGGATGTCGGGGCGCGAGCCTTCAATATAGATTTTTGCGGAGCCCGGGAAAGGCGCGCGCGTGATGCGGCTCGTGAGGTCTTGGGTGTCAACGGTGAGTCGGGTTTTGGCCATGTGGTTCTCCAGAAGGTGGGGTGCCTGCTGGGGAGCCGGGGGTCCATCGGTGACACGGGGTGTGCCGCTGCGGAGTTCCGGAGCCAATTGCGTTGTTCCCTACGCGGGGATAATCCCGATCAGGTTCAGCGGGTCTCGCAATACTGCGATCTCAGCCTCGAAAGCTTCCTCACGGAAACATCCTTGGCACCCCGACAAGCTGAGGCCATTGTAGGCAGGCCGGCGGATGCTGGCAAATGACCGGGATCAATTACGTAGCGCTATTAAATCAATAGCTAGCAGCCCATGATCCATATGGGCTAGAGCCCGATTTGGCTTATAAAACCAAGCAAACCGTTACATTCTCGGTGTTCAGGGTAAGTTCTCGCGAAAGATGACCTGACTGCGCACGGCATCCACCCCGCTCATCACATCCCGCCGGTCCCGCAGATTGGTAAACATCCGCACACAACTCATCATCGCCGTCTGCGGGCTTTGCGTGATGACCGCGTCCATGCTGCCGTCGATCAGCATCGCGCGCGTGTCAGGTGTCAGGCCGTGGCCGATAAAAACCACCTTGTGCTCGCGCCCGCTCTCCTTCAGCGCGCGCGCCACGCCGTCAGACGCGCCGCCTATGTTGTAGATGCCGGCGAGGTCGGGGTATTGCTCGAGCAGGGTGCGCGTCTGCTCGTAATTCTTCTGCGCGTCATCCTGCCCCTCGCGCAGGCCCACCACCTGCAGCGTGGGAAACATCTCTTCAATCACGTGCAGAAAGCCTGCCTCACGCTCTTCATGCGCGCGGTAGCTCAATGAACCGGCAATCAGCGCCACCTTGCCGGCACGCGCGCCGGGGCCGATAAATCGGCCCACCAGGTAACCCGCCGTGCGCCCCGCCGCGCGGTTGTCCAGGCCCACATAACCGGCGCGCTGCGAGCCCGACAAATCCGAGATCAGTGTGATGGTGGGCACGCCTTTTTCGGCCAGCTCGCTCACCGCTTCGCGCACCGCCGGGTGCTCCAGCGCCATAAACGCAATGCCCTCGCTGCGCTTGCCTTGCTGCAGCAGGCTGGCGGCCAGCTGCTGCGGGTTGAAGCTTTCAAACAGCTCGGTGCGGCACTTCACGTTAAAGGGCGTCAGGTGCTCCTGCGAATAACCCACCGTATCGCCCAGCATGCGGATAAAGCGGTTGCTGCCGTCGGGCAGCAAAAAGGTCAGCCGCATGGGCGGCGCGGCCAGCGCGGCATAGAGGCCCGTCTCCGGCAAATAATCCATCTCGGCCGCGGCCTTGAGCACCTTTTGCGCGGTGGCCCCGCGCACGCCCGGGCGCTGGTTCAGCACGCGGTCGACCGTGGCGGTGGAAACTCCCGCAGCCCGCGCAATATCGACCACACGGGCCCGCTGTTGTGAGCCTTCCAGACCCTCAGGGATAACCCTCATACATCAAAATCCATCATTTTTCCCGTTTGACGATTGAAGACCTCACGCCTATCGTTGCGCTGCTTTCACCCGATGATGCATCAAAATGCATCAAAACAAAACTGGAGACAAACCATGACCGAAGTCACCCGCCGCAGCGTGCTGCGCACCCTGTCCGCCGCATCCGCCGCCGGCATCGCCGCCGCCCTGCCCTCCATGGCCCGCGCCGCCGAGTTCTCCTACAAGTACGGCAACAACCTGCCCGTCACCCACCCGCTCAATATCCGCGCCCAGCAGGCGGCCGACCGCATCCTGAAAGAAACCAACGGCCGGGTCGAGATCAAGATCTTCCCGAACAACCAGCTGGGCGGCGACACCGACATGCTGGCCCAGGTGCGCTCCGGCGGCATCGAGTTCTTCACGCCGTCGGCCCTGGTCATCGCCACGCTGGTGCCGGTAGCCGCCATCAACGCCGTCGGTTTTGCCTTCAGCGACTACAGCCAGGTCTGGGGTGCCATGGACGGCAAGCTGGGCGCGCATGTGCGCGAAGCCATCAGCAAGAGCCGCCTCTATGCCTTTGAAAAGATGTGGGACAACGGTTTCCGCCAGACCACCAGCAGCAAGGCGCCCGTCACCACCGCCAAAGACATGGACGGCCTGAAGATCCGCGTGCCGGTGAGCCCGCTGTCGATCTCCATGTTCAAAGGCCTGGGCGCCGCGCCCGCCAGCCTGCAGTTCAGCGAGGTGTATTCCTCGCTCCAAACCAAGATCGTCGACGCCCAGGAAAACCCGCTGCCCATCATCCAGGTCGCCAAGCTGTATGAGGTGCAAAAGTTCTGCTCGCTGACCAACCACATCTGGGACGGCTACTGGTTCATCGCCAACGGCCGCGCCTGGGAAAAGCTCCCCGCCGACCTCAAGACCATCGTGGCCCGCGCCATCAACGAAGCCGGCCTGCAGCAGCGCGACGACATCAAGAAGCTCAATGAAACCGTGGTGGCTGATCTGCAAACCAAGGGCCTGACCATCAATCGCCCGCAAGCGGATAGCTTCCGCGCCAAGCTGCGTGAAGCGGGCTTTTACAACGAGTGGAAAGAACGGTTCGGCGCCGAGGCCTGGGGCTTGCTGGAGCAGTCGGTCGGCAAGCTGGCGTAAAGCTCTCCCACGTCTTACTCCCTCCCCCGCTGGGGGAGGGCAGGGGTGGGGGCCAGCGGCGGTTGCAAGCGCTTCTGCCACGGCCGCAGGCCCCCATCCCAACCTTCCCCCAGCGGGGGAAGGAGTAAAACCAGCAGCCGCAATCCTCTCGCCTTCCTCCCGGAGATTCCATGTCCCTTCCCTCCCCACAACCCGCTGCTGACGCCCCGCCCGCCAACCCGCTAAGCGGCCTCGCGCACAAGGCCGACCGCGCCCTGGGCACTGTGGTGGAATCCATCGCCGCAGCCCTCGTGCTGGCCGAGATCTTCGTGCTGTTCGCCGGCGTGGTCTCGCGCTACGTGTTCCATTCGCCGCTGGTCTGGTCGGACGAGCTCGCGTCCATCATGTTCCTCTGGCTGTCCATGCTGGGCGCCGTCGTCGCGCTGCGCCGCGGCGAGCACATGCGCATGACGGCGCTGGTTAACAACGTGAGCCCGCCCACCCGCGCGCTGCTCGACACGATTGCCATCACCGCCTCCATCGCCTTCCTGGTGCTGGTGATCTACCCGGCGGGCGAATACGCCTATGAAGAAAGCTTCATCGTCACCGCGGCGATGGAAGTCAACAACGCCTGGCGCGCCGCAGCGATTCCTGTCGGCATGGCGCTGATGGTCATCGTCGCCGTGCTGCGGCTGCTGCGCATCAGCACCTTCAAACAAACCGGCATTGCGCTGGCCGGCACCGCCGCCGTGGTCCTGCTGTTCTGGTTCGCGCAGCCGCTGCTCCAGCCGCTGGGCAAGCTCAACCTGATCATCTTCTTTGTCATCATCGTCGCCAGCACCGTGCTGTCGGGCGTGCCCATCGCCTTCTCGTTCGCGCTCGCCACCTTCGGCTACCTGGCCCTCACCACGTCAACGCCGCTGCTCGTCATGGTCGGCCGCATGGACGAAGGCATGTCGCACATGATCCTGCTGGCGGTGCCGCTCTTTATCTTTCTGGGTGCGCTGATCGAGATGACGGGCATGGCCAAGGCCATGATCCAGTTCCTGGCCAGCCTGCTGGGCCACGTGCGCGGCGGCCTCAGCTATGTGCTGATCGGTGCGATGTACCTGGTCTCGGGCATCTCGGGCTCCAAGATCGCCGACATGGCCGCGATTGCGCCGGTGCTCTTTCCTGAAATGAAAAAGCGCGGCGCCAAGCCCGGCGACCTGGTGGCGCTGCTGTCGGCGACCGGCGCGCAGACCGAAACCATTCCGCCCTCCATCGTGCTGATCACCATCGGCTCTGTCACCGGCGTGTCGATTGCCGCGCTGTTTACCGGCGGCCTGCTGCCGGCCGTGGTGTTAGGCGCAGCGCTCTGCACCGTCGTGTGGTGGCGCTACCGCCATGAAGACCTGAGCGGCGTCGCGCGCCACAGCAAACGCGAAATCGGCAAGCTGTTGCTGATCGCCCTGCCCGCCATCATCCTGCCCTTCGTCATCCGCGCCGCGGTGGTCGAAGGCGTGGCCACGGCGACCGAGGTGTCCACCATCGGCATCTTCTATTCCGTGCTGGCCGGCCTCTTTTTGTACCGGCAGTTTCCATGGCGCCGCCTCATGCCCATGCTGATCGAAACCGCCTCGCTCACCGGCGCCATCATGTTCATCATCGGCTGCGCCACCGCCATGGCCTGGGGTCTCACGCAGTCGGGCTTCTCGCAAGACCTGGCGCGCATCATGGGCAGCCTGCCCGGCGGGGCCTACGGCTTCCTCGCCGTGTCCATCGTCGCCTTTGTCATCCTGGGCAGCGTGCTCGAAGGCATCCCCGCCATCGTGCTGTTCGGCCCGCTGCTCTTTCCCATCGCGCGCATGGTCGGTGTGCATGACGTGCACTACGCCATGGTCGTGATCTTCGCCATGGGCATTGGCCTGTTCGCGCCGCCCTTCGGTGTCGGCTACTACGGCGCCTGCGCGGTCAGCAAGGTCGACCCCGACGAAGGCATTCCCTACATCTGGGCCTATATGGGCGCGCTGCTGATAGGCCTGGCCCTGGTGGCAGCCGTGCCCTGGTTCTCCACCGGCTTCCTTAAAACCTGAACCTCCCCTTTTCACTGGAGCAAAACAACATGAGCAAATTTTTTGGCGAGATCCGCCAGCTGGGCTACGTCGTGCCCGACATCGAAGCCGCGATGAAGTACTGGAGCGAAACCCTGGGCGTCGGCCCCTGGTTCTACAACCCCAAGGTGCCCATCAAAAACTACAGCTACAAAGGCGAATCGCACGAACCGCACAACTCGGTGGCGCTGGCCAACTCGGGTTTTGTCCAGGTCGAGCTGATCCAGACGCGCAACGATGTGCCCTCGATGTACCGCGACTTCCTGCAGGCCGGCCGCACCGGGCTGCAGCACGTCGCCTACTGGACGACGAGTTACGACGCCGACCTGGAGCGCCTGCTCAAGCAAGGCTTCAAGCCGGTGATGAAAGGCGAGGTCGGCGAGAACGGCCGCTTCATCTACTTCGACACCGAATACCACCCCGGCACCGTGATCGAGCTTTCGGAAGTCGCCGGCCCCAAGGGCAAGATGTTCGACCTGATCCGCGCGTCGAGCGAAGGCTGGGACGGCAGCGACCCGGTGCGGCCCTTTCCTGATCTCAGCAAACTTTGAGCGTCACTTCACCATGCAAGCCGACCGCTTTGAAGCCACCTACCTGATCGAAACCCCGCTGCCACCCGCGCAGGTGGCCGAAGTGATGGCAGGCGAACAGTCCTGCGGCACCTTCACCCGCGTGGAAGGCGAAACCGACGAGCTGCGCCAGCGCGCACGCGCCACGGTCGAGCAGATTGACGAGCTCGAATCAGTGAGCGCACCCAGCCTGCCCAATGCACTGCTCGAACGAAAAGGCCACACAGGCCCATGGCGGCGTGCCCGCGTGCGCATTTCCTTCCCTGTCGCCAACGTAGGCGCGAATCTTCCAACTCTTGCGGCTACCGTCTCGGGCAATCTGTACGACCTCGGCGAAGCCAGCGGCCTGCGGCTTGAAAGCCTCAAGCTGCCCGCCGCCTACCGCGCGCAGTTCGACATGCCCCAGGCCGGCATCGCCGGCACGCGCAAGGCCACCGGCGTGGCCAGCGGCGCGCTGGTCGGCACCATCATCAAACCCAATGTCGGCTTCAGCGCCGCGCAAACCGCCGAGCTGGTGGCGCGACTGTGCGCGGCCGGTGTGGACTTCATCAAGGACGACGAAGTCTGCGCCGACCCGGCCCATGCCCCGCTGGCCCAGCGCGTACCCACCGTGATGGCCGTGGTGCGCGATCACCAGCAGCGCACCGGCAAGCACGTGATGGTGGCTTTCAACATCACCGACGAAACCGATGCCATGAAGCGCCACGCCGACCTGGTTGCGCGCGAAGGCGGCAGCTGCGTCATGGCCAGCCTCAACTGGTGCGGCCATTCCGGCATGCAAACGCTGCGCCGCCACACCGGCCTGGCCGTTCACGGCCATCGCAACGGCTATGGCGCACTGTCGCGGCATCCGCTGCTGGGCATGTCTTTCCAGGCTTACCAAACGCTGTGGCGCCTGGCGGGCGTTGACCACATGCACGTGCACGGCCTGCAAGGCAAGTTCTCGCAGCCTGATGAAGAGGTGATTGAATCCGCGCACGACTGCTACACGCCGCTAACCGATGGGTTCGATGACCGCGTCATGCCGGCCTTCTCGTCGGGCCAATGGGCCGGCACCGTGCCTGCCACCTGGGCGGCGGTGAAAAGCGACGACCTGCTCTTTATGTCCGGCGGCGGCATCCTGGCGCACCCGGGCGGGCCTGCGGCGGGCGTGGCCAGCATCCGCCAGGCCTGGGCGGCCGCACGCGATGGCGTCGCGCTGGCCGACCGTGCGCGTGAGGCGCCCGAACTGGCGGCGGCGCTGGCCTTCTTTGGCAAGTAAACGATGGTCCTGCACGACAGCCGGCTCAAGGTGGCTTATTACGGCGACGACTTCACCGGCGCCACCGACACGCTGGCCACAGCCGCACGCGCAGGGCTTCGCACGCTGCTGTTTCTCGGCCTGCCGACGGACGCGCAACTGCAGCGCGCCGGCCCGCTGGACTGCCTGGGCATCGCCGGCGCTGCCCGCGCGATGAGCCCCGGCGAAATGCGGGCGGAGCTTGAACCGGTCGGGCGGCTCTTCGCCGCACTGGGCGCGCCCGTCATGCACTACAAAACCTGCTCGACCTTTGACAGCGCACCCCACGTCGGCAGCATAGGCGCGGCCATCCGCATCCTGCAGCCGCACGCCGGGAACACACTGGTGCCCATCGTGGGCGGCCAGCCGAACCTCGGGCGCTACTGCGTCTTCGGCAACCTGTTTGCCCGCGCCGGTGAAAGCATCTACCGCATAGACCGCCACCCCACCATGAGCCGGCATCCCGTCACGCCCATGCACGAAGCCGACCTGCGCAAGCACCTGGCCGCGCAGGGCCTGGCGCAAGTCGCAGGCCTTGATTACCCCGGCTACGAACAGGACGCCGAAGCGCTGAACCGGCAGCTCGACACGCTCATGGCGCAAAAGCCCGACGCGGTTCTGCTCGACGTCGCCCACACCGGCCACCTGGCCACTGTGGGCCGGCTCATCTGGCAGCGCGCGCAACACCAGCGCCTGCTGGCCGTCGGGCCCAGCAGCGTGGTACAGGCCCTGGCTGCGCATTGGCAAGCCGCAATACAAACAACATCCCGCATCGACGCCGCCACGGGCCCCGTGCTGGTACTGGCCGGCAGCCTGTCGCCCATGACGGCGCTGCAGGTCCGGGCCGCCAGCTCCTACCGGCAAGTCGCGCTGGACGCCACGCGCCTCACCGGCGATGCGGCGTATGCGCAGCAGATGGCGGCACAAATCTCCGAACTGCTGGCCCAGGGCCGTCACGTGCTGGCCTGCACCTCGGCCCCAGGCTCCGCGCCGGGCGCCGCCGTTGACAGCCGCGCGCTGGCACAAGCCTCTGGCGAGCTGCTGGCGCGCGTGCTCAAGGCCGCCCCCCTGCGCCGCCTCGGCATTGCCGGCGGCGACACCTCCAGCCACGCCGTGCAGGCACTCAACGCCTGGGGCTTGTCGTATGCGGCGCAACTCGCGCCCGGCGTCGCCCTGTGCCGCCTGCACAGCGACGAGGCCGCGCTCGACGGCATGGAGGTCATGCTCAAAGGCGGGCAAATGGGCGGCGAGAACCTCTTCGAAACCCTCCTCCACGGCACGGCCCCGCCGCTAGCAGAGCCCCAGGAGTGAGCCAGCAGGGGCCGCGGAACTGGCTTCGCCAGGCCGCAGGCGCCGTCCCCTGCAAGGGGAAAAGGTACTACACGAAGTGAGTACCGATAGGGGTGTACCTACCTCCCCGCGGAACTGGCTTTGCCAGGCCGCAGGCGCCGTCCCTTGCAAGGGGAAAGGAGGCTACACGCAGTGAGCCTCAACAGGGGTGAGCGTATATCCCTTATCTTTACCTTCCGGCAATGGCTCGGAAACAGACGGCCGCCACACTTGCCTTCAACCTGAAGCCAAAAGCCGTATGTCACGACCATGGATTTCAGGCATCTTCTCTTTGAAAGGAAGTCCCCCATGAAATTCGCATTCAACCGCACTGCTTCCCTGAACAGCCTCATCCTCGCGGGCCTGCTGGCCACCGCTGGCGCCGGCGCCATGGCGCAAGCCCCCGCAGCACCCACGGCCGCTCCCACTGCCGCAGGCAAACCCGCCGGCCCGCATGAAGGCCGCATGGCCCGCCATGACCCCGCCAAGATGCAGGCCATGATCGCCAAGCACCAGGCCGAACTCAAGGCCAAGCTCAAGATCACGCCCGCCCAGGAAGGCGCATGGACCAGCTACACCGCCGCCATGCAGCCGCCCGCCCATGGCGCACGTCCCAGCCCAGAGCAGCGCGCCGAGTTCGACAAGCTGACCACACCCCAGCGCATCGACAAAATGAAGGAAATGCGCGCCCAGCGCATGGCCGAAATGAGCGCGGCGATGGACAAGCGCGGCGAAGCCACCAAGGCCCTCTACGCAGTCCTCACGCCCGAGCAGCAAAAAACCTTTGATGCCGAGCACAAAAAGCACGGCCCTCACCACGGTGGCCCGCGCGGCCAAGGTGGCGCCGCACCGCAAAAAGGCTAAGCCAGCACGCTGAACTGAAGCAGCGCCCGCCCGCAAGCCAGCCCGCCAAGGGCGGCCTTGCGGGCTTTTTTATGGCCGGCCCCAGAAAGCGCTTACTATGGTTTTTATAGCTGCTTGTCCATACGCAGCTTGGGCTGGAGGCATTTTTCTTCATGATTCTCACCCTGCCGGAGAGCGCCGAAAGCCCGCGTAGGACGACTTCGAAACCACCTCTTCGGGCTGCGCCGCCTGACTAAACTGCTTCGATGACCACCGTACGCAAAGGCCAGGCGCCGGCCGTCCTGTCGCGCAGCGCGTTCCACGAACGCTTCATGCAATCCTTTGTCGACCCCGCCTTCCGCCGCGAAGACGAGGCCCTCGCCCGGGTCGAAGCGCTGGCCTGGGACGCCTACCAGGAAGGCCGCAAGGCGCCCATCACACGCAAGGCCGGAAATGACTTTGCCGACCCCGATTACGACTTGTCCACCGAGTGGCTTGAAACCCGCGAGCGCCTGAAGAAAGCCGAAGCCGCGTGGAAAGACCCCGCCACGCCCTCACGCGTGCTGCTCATCTGCGGCTCGTCCCGCAACGACGGCACCTGCCCCGGCGAGATCTCCAAGACCTGGCGCCTGCTGAACACCGCCAAAACCTCGCTCGAAAGCGCGGGCATGGGCACCGACGTTCTCGACCTCAGCCTGCTCACCTCCAGCTACCAGCTCCACATTCATCCGTGCAAGGGCTGCGTTGCCACCGCGATGCCGCTGTGCCACTGGCCCTGCAGCTGCTACCCCAACCACTCACTGGGGCAAACCAGCGACTGGATGGCCGAGATCTACGAACGCTGGACAGCCGCGCACGGCGTCATCATCCTCACGCCGGTGTACTGGTACCAGTCGCCCAGCCCCCTCAAGCTCATGATGGACCGCCTGGTCTGCGCCGACGGCGGCAACCCCGACCCCACCAGCACCCACGGCAAAAAGCCCGAGGAAGCCAAAGCGATTGAAATGAAGGGCTGGGACTATCCCAAGCACCTGGCCGGCCGGGCCTACGGGGTGGTGGTGCACGGCGATGTCGCGGGCATCGAGGGCACGCGCCGCGGCCTGTGCGACTGGCTGGACTGGATGGGCCTGATCGATGCCGGCAACCAGGCCCGGCTGGACCGCTACATCGGCTATTACGAGCCCTATGCCACCAGCCACGACACGCTGGACGCCGACCAGGCCATGCTGGCCGAGGTAGCTAACGCCGCAAAGGCAGTGGCCAACGCGGTGAAAGCGCTGCGCGCCGGGACGCTGTCGCAACCCGACAAAGGCTTGCGGCAGCCGCGTCCCAAATAAGCGTCAAACGGTTAAAGGTTTAAGGGTTCAAGGTTTAAGACGGGGCGCAAAAAAAGCCGGGCCGCGGGGGATACCCGCGCCCGGCCTTGTTCATCCTTCAATGGATTGGGTGGATTAGTGAGCACCGCCACTGACGGCCGCACCGCCCTGCACGCTGCCTTGCACGCCACCCTGTACACCGCTCACGGCATTGCCCACGCCGTTATAGGTGCGCTTGGCGCCGCTCCTCACAGCGTGGCCTGTGCGGGACACCGCACGGCCCGTGCTGTCGACCGCACCTGCGGCCTGGCCACCGATGTTGCTGGCGCCTTGGCTTACGCCCGACGCATTGACACCCGCGCCGGTATTGGCGCCCACGCCGGCGCGGCCGCTGGCCATTCCGGTGCCGGTACCGCTGTCGCCGCCGCCGCTTGCAGCCGCAGCCGCATTGGCGCGCACACCGGCGTCAATATTGGTGTTCTGGCCGAGCGACACGCCCAAGCCCGCGCCCGTGTTGGCCGCACCCCCTGTGGTGCGCGCACCGGTGCCGGCGTTGACGCCGACCCCGGCACCCACGCCGACGCCAAGGCCTTGTGCCAACACAACAGGCGAGGCAAACGCGGCCGCCAAGGTCAGGGCGGCAGCAGCGGGAATCGAACGAATAGTGAACCTGGACATATCAGTCTCCTTGAAAAAACGATGGGCTTGCCAAATTGTCAAAAGTGTCAAAAGGCCCGCACACCCGGAAAAGGCCGCGGCGAAACGCTTTGGCCGGGCTCCTGGCCTGTCAGGACCGGGAGCGCCTCAAGTCATGGCAACGGCCTTCGCGGCCAGGCCATGGCCTGAAGCGGGTTCTCTTGTCTTACTTGGTGCCGCCGGTCATGGGCGGGGCGCCTGCGTTGGCGGTCGCGGCAGCATCGCGTGCGGCCTGGTTGCGAACCTTCTTGGCGGCGCGTTTCTGGCGCTTCTCAGCCTTGGCGGCCGTGCGCGTATCCGCATCCTTGGCCATCCCGCCCGTGGGGGCGGCCATGACGTTGTCCTTGGACTTCGTGGTGCCGGGGGTCTGCGTGGCGCTGGCGGCTACAGGGTTGCCCGAACTGTTGCCCGCATCAGCGCCTGCACGCGCCGCACTGTTGGTGTTGGGCGCTGCCGTGGTCTGGTCCTTCGGCTTGGTGCTGCCCGGTGGCGTGGTGGTGTCTGTCTGCGCCTGAGCTTGCACGCCCATCAACAAGGCGGTGGCGATCGCCGCGGCGGCGGGGATGGATTTCATTGAGAACTTCGTCATGGTCAATTTCCTCTTCGGTTGGCCCTTGAATAAGGCGCGTTGGTTAAACATGCCCTGATGTGATGACGGGGCTGATTTCAATTTAAGCGGCGTGCTGTGGCCAACGTGCCGGAGAGCCCCGCCCAGCCATGTAGGACACTGCGCCCGAGAGTTGTGGTTGTGCCGCACCCTGATAACGACCGGCCAGTAAGGGCCAACAAGGGGCCAACAAGGCGCACTGGCCGGGCGTGCAAATAAGTTTCTGTCCTACACCTGGGGGAAAAGTCCCCAAGACACAATCAACGCCAAGGTCAACACCAGGGCCAATGCCCAAGTGCCCGGCAGGCGCGTATCCTGTTCTTTCTATTTCTTTTTCCACCGCGCACCGCCCGCACCGCCACTTTCGGCCCTCTCTCTTATGCAGCCTTCTGTTCCTGACTCCTCCGACGCCTCCCGCCGCAATACGCCTGACGGGCTGACGGTTGCCGCGCCCGCCAGGCGCCCCAAAGCGGGCACGCAGGTCGACATGGCCGCCGTCGAGGCCGACACGCAGACCGCCCTGGCCGCGGCGAGCGCCGAGTCCTCGTTCTCCTTCAAGGTGCTCACGGTCAACATCCACAAGGGCTTCACCTTCTTCAACCGCAAGTTCATCCTGCCCGAGCTGCGCGAAGCGGTGCGCAGCGTGGGCGCTGACGTGGTGTTCCTGCAAGAGGTGACCGGCAACCACGTCAAGCACCAGGACAAGTTCGACAACTACCCTGAAACGCCGCACTACGAATTTCTTGCCGATACGATCTGGCCGCAGTTCGCTTACGGCCGCAACGCCGTCTATACCAACGGCCACCACGGCAACGCGGTGCTGTCGAAATTCCCCATCGTGCGTTTTGAAAACCGCGACGTCTCCATCAGCGGGCCCGAGCGCCGGGGCCTGCTGCATTGCGAGCTGCAAATCCCCGGCCGCAGCGTGAACGTGCACGCCATCTGCGTGCACCTGGGCCTGATGGAGTCGCACCGTGAGCAGCAGATGGACATGCTCTGCGAACTGGTCCGCAAAGACATCCCGGCGCATGCGCCCGTCGTCGTCGCCGGCGACTTCAACGACTGGCGGCACCGCGCCCATGCGCGGCTTGAACAGGGCGCCGAACTGCATGAAGTCTTTGTGCAGGCCAACGGCAAGGCGGCCAGGACCTTCCCCGCACGCATGCCCCTGCTGCGCCTGGACCGCATCTATGTGCGCAACGCCATCGGCCACGCGCCCGTGGTGCTGCCGCTGCGGCCCTGGTCGCACCTCTCTGACCATGCGCCGCTGGCGGCGGAAATCGAGCTTTAGATATGGCCCCCACGCTCGTCACTGCGTGTACTTCGCTGCCCCCCGAGGGGGCGCTGCGCCTGCGGCCCGGCAAAGCCGGTTCCGCGGCCCCTGCTGGAACAGATGCGCCCTTGCTGGCCTTGGAGGATGTATGTCGAGATGGGTGAGCGGCAACCAGTTTCGTTTGCTTGAAAACGGCGAGGAGTTTTTCCCGCGCGTTTTTGAATGCATCGCCGCGGCCCAACGCGAAGTCATCGTTGAAACCTTCATCCTGTTTGAAGACAAGGTCGGTGAAGGGCTGCATGCGGCGCTGCATGGCGCGGCGCGGCGCGGTGTGCAGGTTGACCTGACCATCGACGGTTTCGGCTCGCCGGATCTCTCGCCCGAATTCATCTCTACCCTCACGCGCGCCGGCGTGCGCATCCATGTGTTTGACCCCGGCCCCAGGCTCTGGGGCTGGCGCACCAATGTGTTTCGCCGCATGCACCGCAAGATCGTGGTGGTCGACGGCGAGCGCGCGTTTGTCGGCGGCATCAACTATTCGGCCGACCACCTGGCCGACTTCGGGCCCGAGGCCAAGCAGGACTACGCCGTCGAAATCGAAGGCCCCATCGTTGCCGACATCAATACCTTTGTGCACAAGGCCCTGGCCGCAGGCCACCGCAACGCCGGCGCAACGCCGCCGCCCGGCCTGCGTGAGCGTTTTTCCGACCGCGCGCGTTCACTGGCCGGCACCTGGCGCGGTGACAGCGTTCCCGCGCCTGTCGGCGAGGCCTCCGCGCTGTTCGTGACACGCGACAACCGCAAGCACACCAACGACATCGAACGCCACTACCGTGCTGCCATCCGCACGGCGCGCCAGCGCGTGGTGATCGCCAACGCCTACTTTTTCCCGGGCTACCGACTGCTGCGTGAAATGCGCCATGCCGCGCGGCGCGGCGTCGATGTGCGCCTCATCCTGCAGGGCGAGCCCGACATGGCCATCGTCAAGACCGCCGCCAGCATGCTGTACCACCACCTGCTGGACGCCGGAGTGCGCATTTACGAATACTGCGACCGGCCGCTGCACGGCAAAGTGGCCGTGATCGACGACGAATGGGCCACCGTGGGCTCCAGCAACCTCGACCCCCTCAGCCTCTCGCTCAACCTGGAGGCCAACGTCGTCATCCGCGACCGTGCCTTCAACCAGGACCTGGGCGGGCGGCTGGACATGCTCATGCAGCGCAGCTGCAGACAGATCAACCGCGAAGACCTCGTCGAGTCGACCTGGTGGCGCAAGCTGCGCAGCTATTTTGTGTTTCACCTGCTGCGCCGTTACCCCGCCTGGGCCGGCTGGCTGCCGGCGCATGCACCGCGCCTCACGCCGGCAGGCACCCTGCTGCCCCGCCGTGCCGCTCCGCCCCCGGCCTCTTCGAAATCTTCGAAGTCTTCGGAGTCCTCCGAGCCGGTGAGCCAGGCCTGACCCGTGTGAGCCCCTGATGGCCGAAAGCCGCACCTTGCCCACGCCAAGCCCCGGCCCGCTCACGCCGCCCCATCGGCCAGCCCGGCCCACCCACAGCGAAAAACGCTGGTGGACCTGGCTTAAACGCGGCGCGACCTTTGTCTTCTTCGTGCTCGTCGCCGGCCTGCTCGTGTCGCAGGCCCGCAATATCGAATGGGGCCAGGTGCTGACCTCGCTGGAGGACTATCCCCTCACCGCCGCCTGGGGCGCCGTGGCGCTCATGCTGGCCAGCTTCACGCTCTACAGCTGCTTTGACCTGCTGGGGCGGCACTACACCAGTCACCAGCTACCCACCCCCACGGTGATGCTGGTGACCTTTGTGAGCTATGCCTTCAACCTCAACCTCGGCTCCCTGGTCGGCGGCGTGGCCTTTCGCTTTCGCCTCTATTCGCGGCTGGGGCTGCGCAACGGCGCCATCACCCGCATCATGTCGATCAGCATGCTCGCCAACTGGATGGGCTACCTGCTGCTCGCAGGCCTGGTATTCAGCCTCAAGCCGCCGACCTTGCCGCCCGGCTGGGCGCTCACCAGTGACCATTTGCGCCTGATTGGTGGTGTGCTGCTGGCCGTGGCCGGCGGCTACCTCGCCATCTGCGCGTTTTCGCGCCAGCGCACGCTGGGGCTGCGCGGCCATGAGATCGAGCTGCCCTCACTGCGCCTGGCCGCCCTGCAGCTGGTGATGGGCGCGGGCAACTGGCTCATCATGTCGTCGATCATCTTCATCCTGTTCCAGCACCGCATCGAGTTTTCAGCCGTCGTCAGCGTGCTGCTGCTGGCCGCCATAGCCGGTGTCATCACCCACATCCCGGCCGGGCTGGGTGTGCTGGAGGCGGTGTTTGTCGCCCTGCTCTCGCACCTGATGCCCACGGCCGACCTGCTGGCGGCGCTGGTGGCTTACCGCGTGGTTTATTACCTGGTGCCGCTGGGTGTGGCGTCGGCGGCTTACCTGGCAATGGAAGCCAGGGCCAGGCAACTGCGCCGGCGGGCGCGCTAACTCCCCCCCTTCCCCGCTCCTTCCCCCAGCGGGGAAGGAGAAAGAGGCCTTTTAGGCAGCTTTTAGGCGCCAAAGCCACAAGTTGGCGAGGGCCATGCACCCACTTTTACCCCAAAACCCGCCAAACACTGTATATTGATACAGTGTTTCAGGCCATTGAGCCTTCTCCTTCCCGCCCGCGCGTTGTGCGCCCCCGGGAACTCGGCCTCTTTACCTACAGGCGCGGTACAACCCACAGCCGCACCATGGGTCTGACGAGAAGAAAGAAGAAAGGATGTACGCATGGGTGTGATGAATGACCTGCTGACGAACGACCTCTTTCCCCAGGCTTTGCTGCCCGTCACGCTGCAGGGCCAGGCAGACTACGAGGGCTTCCGCCGTGCCGCCCGCGGCCTGCTCGCGCAAAACATCCTGCCCGAACAAGTCAACTGGCAATGCAGCAGCACGCCGGGTGCAGGCGCAGACGCTGGCGCCGCCCCCATTCCAGCGCTCGGCGACGCCCCCGCCGTGAGCGTTCCGCCTGAATACGTGGCGCTGTGCCAGGCCGCCGTCATGCACAACAACCCCCAGCGTTTCAACCTGCTGTATCGCCTGCTCTGGCGCCTGGTGCACGAGCCCGATCTGCGGCACAACCAGCTCGACGCCGACATGGCGCTGGCCCGGCAGATGGCCGAGGAAGTGCGCCACGACATGCAGAAAATGAAGGCCCAGCTGCGCTTTCATTCGGTGCAAGACGACACCTTCAAAAGCCGGCCCCAGGGCGGGCCGCTGCACGTGGCCTGGTTTGAGCCCGAGCACCACATCATGGACGCCGTGGCGCCGCTGTTTGCCAAACGCTTTGCGCACATGCGCTGGGCCATCCTCACGCCTGAATGCAGCGTCGAGGCCGATTACCTGGGCCCGCAAAACGTTGGCCATGCCCGGCATGCTGCCTCCGAGCCCTTGGCGGCAAAACCCCAGGAAGCGGTGTTCGCGCTTCGCTTTCGCCCCGGCGCTGATAAAACCACCGTGCCTTCAGACGACGCCGGCGAGCAGCGCTGGCTCACGCTGTACGAACAGGTCTTTCACCCCGACCGCCTGCGCCGCCGCATGATGCAAAAGGGGCAAGCTCCGCACTACCGCAACAGCCGGCCACGCGCCAAGCCAGGCGCCTCAGCTGGCGCGCGCAAGACCCATGCAGGCAGGAGCCCGGGCGTGGCAAGCACATCAGGCGCCGCCCAGGCCTCCAGCCGCTCGCCATCCGCTTAGCGCAAGCTGCCTACGCGTGTTGGAACGAAAGGCCATTTTTCGCAGCACACCACTGAAGACAGGTGTTGAAGATGAAAGGCACAGCGAATGGGCGTGATGTCCGCCCCCTGACCCTGACCGCGGCGCAAGCCAGAAAATCCCCGCGCGCACCGATAGCGGCCGCCGGGCCTGAGGTGGTCGAGGGGGTGGTTGAAGTGGTGCGTTCACATGCGGCGCTCAAACGCGCCACCGACCACTGCCGCGAATGCCCCATCGGCGAACACGCCACGCAGTCCGTCTGCGGCGAAGGCCCGCGCAAGGCCGGCATCATGCTTGTGGGCGAGCAGCCCGGTGACCAGGAAGACCTGGCCGGCAAGCCTTTTGTAGGGCCCGCCGGCAAGCTGCTGGACCGCGCGCTGGAGCAGCTTGGCATTCCCCGCGCCCAGGTGTTTGTCTCCAATGCCGTCAAACACTTCAAGTACGAACTGCGCGGCAAGCGGCGCATCCACAAATCACCCACACAGCGCGAAATCGCCGCCTGCTCCCACTGGCTTGAAAACGAGATCGCCCTGGTGCAACCCGCGTTGCTCGTCGCGCTGGGCGCAACGGCCGCGCGGGCCCTGCTGGGCAAAGCCGTTCCCGTCATGGCCAACCGCGGCCAGATCCTCGAGCGCGAAGACGGCCGCAAGGTGCTCATCACCCTGCACCCCTCGGCGCTGCTGCGCGTGCTGCCGCCAGACCGCGAAGCCGCCTGGCACGACTGGCTGCACGACCTTTCGCGCATCAACCCTCACTGATACGTACAGACGTAAGGACGTACGGCGGCCTACAGCGGCGCACAGCGGCAGCCTCTTCTCTTGACGTTTTAACGCGTGCTGTCGCGTGGGTCGGGCGTACCCGGCACCGTGGCCGGCCGCACGGTCGAGTCGCGCGGGTCAGCTGGCGCAGGCTGTGCCGGCTCAACAGGCAGTGCCCGGCGTGCCGGGTTGCGGTTCAGCGGGTTGGCCAAAGGGGCCCTGGCGCCGGCGCCTGTTCCGTCCGTCCCTACCGCGCCACCCGTGCCAGTGCCCGTATTGGTGCTGGTCACGCCCGTCCCGGTGTTGGTGCCATTGAGGGTCGTGCCGCCAGTGCCGGTGCCTGTGTTGGTGTTTGTTGTCGTGGTCCCCGTTCCGTTGGCGTTGCCGGTCGTGGTGCCGATAGTGCCCGGGCCGGTGTTGGTATTGGTCACGCCCGTCCCGGTGTTGTTGCCGTTAATGGTCGTGCCGCCCGTGCCGGTGCCTGTGTTGGTATTGGTACCCGTGGTGCCGGCGGCAGGGCTGCCCACACTCGCACCACCCGCTCCAGCGGCACCTGCGCCGCCAGTAGCAGACCCTCCGGCGCTACCGCCGGTTTGCGCAAGGGCCGATGGCAGGCCCAGCACAGCCACCAGCAGGGCCGGCACGCCATAACGGTAATAACGATGCGATGACTTCATGATGTTCTCCTGAAAGCCGCTGAAGCCGCACACTTTTGATCACAGATGGACAGCCCGGCAGGATTAGACAATTCACCGTTTGCCACAGAGGCCAGAAAACGGCGGACTTTGAAGTCAATTTACGCCCGGCAGCGGTGCCCGCCACGTCAGGCAAGCCGATACGTCTGTGCGAAGAGGCCTACACGGCGGCTTTACGGAGCCGAGGGCGGCAGCGGCCGGACAGTGGCGACCAGTTCCTTGTAACCGGTGGCCGCATCATGCTCACGGCTGAACGTCCACCCCGGCAAAGGCGCCAACACAATCTCGGCAGTCGTCCGCACAATGCAACCCGGCATCACATGGCCGCCCCGCACGTTCCCCCGCGCGTCAGCCACGCTCGCATGCAGATGCGCGCCATCCGCGCTCAGCGTGCCGGACAACGTGATCAACTCCAGCGGCTCTTCCAGCACCGTACCGTTTGGCTCGGCTGCGTAGCGGAGCACAGCGCGGGAGAGGCTTCCTACGGCGGAGATGACACAGGCGGCTTGTGTGTTGTGTTCTGTTTGCAGCTGGGTGAATGCTGCCGTCAGGGCAGAGCGTAGGTCTTCACCTGGGGTCAGCCGGAGGACTAGGGTTTGCGACATGGGCCGAGGGTAACGGGGTCGCTGGCGGAGTTCAAGGGGGAGCAGGATTTATCCGCAGATTACGCAGATTTACGCAGATTGAATACAGATAAATACCAGAGCTTTGTATTCCAGACTTCACTCTTCACTCATCACTCTTGTTTCCGTACTCGAATCAAAATACCTTGCATTGAGTTTGTATTCAATCTGCGTAAATCTGCGAAATCTGCGGATAAACGAACCCGCCTTCACTTCTTATCCGGCAACTCAATCTTCACTTCCAGCACATCCAGGTTGTCCTGCCGCTCCAGATGCAGCTTGATGTGGTCAGGATTGATGGGAATGTATTTGGCAATCACCGCAATGAGGTCTCGCTGCAGCGCCGGAAGGTAGTCGGGTTTGGGGCTGCGGTCCGTGCGCTCATGCGCCAGGATGATCTGCAGCCGCTCTTTGGCGACGTTGGCGGTTTTCTTTTTCTCGCCAAGCAAAAAGGACAAAAAAGACGCCATGCCTTACTTCCCCCCAAACCAGCGTTTAAAGATCCCCGGCTTTTGCGCGTCGATAAAACGCATGGGTTTGTCTTTGTCGCCGAGGAAACGGTCGACGACATCTTTGTAGGCCTCTGACACGTCGCTGCCTTGCATATGCACAGCCGGCACGCCCTGGTTGGAGGCCTGCAGCACCGATTCGGATTCGGGGATCACGCCGATGAGCTTGATGCGCAGGATGTCTTTGATGTCTTCCAGCGAAAGCATTTGCCCCTGGTCGACGCGGCCGGGGTTGTAGCGGGTAATGAGCAGGTGCTCCTTGATCGGGTCGCCGCCGGCGATGGCGCGTTTGGTCTTGCTCGACAGCATGCCGAGGATGCGGTCGGAGTCGCGCACCGATGAAACTTCGGGGTTGGTCACCACCAGCGCTTCGTCGGCAAAGTGCATGGCCATGAGCGCGCCGGTTTCAATGCCGGCGGGGGAGTCGCACACGATGTACTCAAAATCCATGGCGGCCAGGTCTTTGAGCACCTTCTCCACGCCGTCTTTGGTGAGCGCATCCTTGTCGCGGGTCTGCGAGGCAGCCAGCACAAAAAGGTTGTGGCATTGCTTGTCTTTGATGAGTGCCTGGTTGAGCGTGGCTTCACCCTGGATGACGTTGATGAGGTCGTACACCACGCGGCGCTCGCAGCCCATGATGAGGTCCAGGTTGCGCAAGCCCACGTCAAAGTCAATGACGGCGGTTTTGTGCCCGCGCAGTGCCAGGCCGGTTGCAAAGCTGGCACTGGTGGTGGTTTTGCCCACGCCGCCCTTGCCGGAGGTGACCACAATGATTTTTGCCATTCGTATATTTCCTTGAGGAGCAGGAGAGGTGTGTTCGGTAGACGCTGGGAGTGCAGCGGGAGCAGAGGGAGTAGGAGCAGGGGGAAGCAAAGTGGCAGTGTTCACGCTGTCATCACATTCATCACTAGTTTGTCGCCTTCGTCGCCGGGGACGAGGCGGACTTGGGTGGGTTTGCCCGCCATGCCCGGCGGCAAGGGGTGTTCACTGGTTCGGTACACCCCGGCAATCGACAGCAGCTCGGCCTCCAGCGCCAGCGAGAAGATGCGTGCATCCGCATTGCCGCGGGCACCCGCCATCGCTTTGCCGCGCAGCGGCGCATACACATGGATGTGCCCGTCGGCAATCACCTCGGCCCCGGCGTTGACCATGGCCAGCACCACCAGGTCGCGGCCGCGCGCATAGACCTGCTGGCCTGAGCGCAAGGGTTTGTCGATGACCATGGCGCCTTGCGGCGCGGGGGGTGGTGTGGCGGAGGGCGTAGGTGCGGGTTCGGCGGGCGCGGGGGTCGCCGCAGGCGCGGGCCGTGCGGGTACGAGGTGTGCATCAGGCACAGGCAGCAAACCGGCTTGCAGTGCCGCGGCCATCTGCGCGGGGCTGCCGCCTTTGACAGAAATGGGCACCAGCTGGTAGCTGCCCAGCAGGCTGATGAGGGAGGGAAAGTCGATCTCGCCCACCGGTTGGCCGGCCTGCGCCGCCGCCTGCAGCGGCGAGAGGTCAATCATCAACGCGTCCTGGTCGAAGAAGTCGGGGATGTCGCCGAAGCGGGCTTCGAGCTCGCGCGCCAGTGCGATGAGGTCGGTGGATTTGAGCAACAAAGCAACCAGGGGCAGGTTGGCGCTCTTGATTTCAAAGGTGGCGGGGGTAGTGGCCTGAATGGCAACGGTCATGGAGTCATATGAAAAGAAGAAAACGGCCTGCCAGCGAGAGCCTCGCAAAAGAGCCAAAGGAAAGAAGCCATGAAAAGATGGCAGAGGGTAGCCGCCAAAGCCGCGCATTCAGGCGCACGCTTTGTCGCACTTGTGAGCGGGTGAAACGCCTGCACGCGCTTGATGCGGCGAGAAGCAGCGCGAAGCGGCACTGATGTGGTGCGGCGCCGCGACCCTAAAAAACCGCGCCGGCATTGAATGCACGGGCCACGCACCCATATGCAGGGCTCCTCACCCTGGACATCTTTCATGAACTTCCTGCCCCTGGCGCTTGTAACCGCGCTGCTCCATGTTTACATTGGCGCACGCCTTGTGCCCGGGCTAGGGGCCTGGCCCACCGGCCAATGGCTATTGATGGCGGGCCTGGCGCTCTCAGCGCTGCTGATGCCGCTGGGCCTGATGGCCGGGCGCGTGGCCAAACAACCGCTGGCCGATGTGCTGACCTGGGTGGGCCTGCTCTTCATGGGCCTGTTCTCGTCGATGCTGGTGCTGACGCTGGCGCGCGATGCGGCCTTGCTGCTGTTGTGGCTGGCCGACCTGGCCGCGCCGGGCCACCTGCCCATGGCCTGGTTGCACAGCACTTCCGCCGAAGCCGTGCCCCTGCTGGGCGTGGTCATCACCGTGCTGGGCTTTTTGAACGCCCGGCGCACAGCCGCCATCGTGAAAGTCGACGTGCCCATCAAAGGCCTGCCACCCGCGCTGCAAGGCTTTACCGTGGCGCAGATCAGCGACATCCACGTGGGGCCGACCATCAAAGAAGCGTACCTGCGCCGCATTGTCGACAAGGTGAATGCGCAGAACGCCGATGTGGTGGCGATTACTGGCGACCTGGTCGACGGCAAGGTAAGCGAACTTGCGGCCCATGTTGCGCCGCTGGCCGATTTGACCTCACGCCACGGCACCTACTTCGTAACGGGCAACCACGAGTACTACTCCGGCGCCCATGCCTGGATCGACGAGCTGCGCCGCCTGGGGCTGACCGTGCTGCTCAACCAGCATGTGGTGATCCGCCCGCCCGCAGAGGCCGCGCTGAGTGGCATGCCCCTGGTGCTGGCCGGTGTCACAGACTACAGCGCCGGCCACTTCGACCCGGCGCACCGCAGCGACCCCGAGCAAGCCCTGCGCGGCGCCCCGCTCAACGCCGTGCGCGTGCTGCTGGCACACCAGCCCCGCAGCGCCGCAGCGGCAGCCAAAGCCGGGTTTGATTTGCAACTCTCAGGCCACACCCATGGCGGGCAGTTCTATCCGTGGAATTTGTTTGTGCGGTTTCAGCAGCCGTTCACGGCGGGCCTGCACAAGCTGCAAAACCTGTGGGTCTACACCAGCCGTGGCACGGGCTACTGGGGGCCACCCAAGCGGTTTGGGGCGCCTTCTGAGATTACCGTGCTGCGCTTAGTGGCTGCTTGAGGTTCGCTGGGCCCTGCCCCCTCAGGTATTCGGAGGTTTGACTTCGGCTGTTGGGGGTCCGGCTGTTTTTGGTATTGGTATTGGTATTTCTGTCCCCACCCCTTCTGGATGCGCCGAGGAGCGGAGGTTCAGGCGGATCAGGGATCGCGTTGTCTGAGCCGAAGGCGAGTTTAGCGAGACCCCGCCTGAACCGAGCACCGCAGGCTGCCCCGGAGCGAAGCGCAGGGGACGCAGCAAGTAGGGTCGCCTTTTCTTTGGTGACTTTCTTTTGGCGAAGCAAAAGAAAGTTACTTGCTGCCGGCAACCCCGGCCAGCAAAACTCCGCAGAGTAAGCGCCCGCCGGAACAGGCACCGAGAAAACTAGAGCTTGAGCGAGGCAGGCAAATACTTAGCCATCAAGTCCTCGTAATAAGGCTTGAGCTCCGCCAGCACAGGCGGCCTGTCATTCTTCGAATAAAGGTCATAAGGGTTGAACTTGCGCACCCACTCCAGATGCGCAACATCCTGCGCATCAACCAGATGCCCATACGCCCCTTCCCGATGCCACGCATAAAACGAGTGATACCGAATCATGTACAGCGCAGGCAGCGGCAAATGCGCCTTCATCAGCTGATAAAGATACTCGTCATGCCCCCACGACATATGCACCGCATCCAGCCCACATCCAGGCGTGTAGATGCCAAGCTCAGTGTTGTAGCGCGCATCCGCACTGTCAGGGTTCAGCGCAAAGTATTCGGGGTACACCACCCGGTCTGAAAACTTGCATCCCACCGGAAAGGTATCGCCCACCACCGCCCACTGGGGCTCGCCAAACAGGCACAGCACCTTGCCCAGGTCATGGATAAAGCCCGTCAGCACAAACCAGTCAGGGTGGCCGTCGGCGCGTATCGCTTCGGCGGTTTGCAGCAGGTGGCTGATCTGCGGCAACTCGATGTCGGGGTCGGACTCGTCCACCAGCGTGTTCAGAAATTCCAGCGCCGCCCAGGGCGTCATCTCGCGCTGCGAAAACGTCAGCCACTGCGCCTTCTTGGCCCGCACAAAGTCCAGCGTCTGGTGCTGGTGGTTGTTGCGGTAGAACGTGCGCACCCTGTCAATGCCCGGCTGCGCGTAGTCGCGGTAGGCGGCGCGCTCAGGCTCGCTGGCAAGCAGCGCGGTGTGGGCAGAAGGGCTGGCGACGGCTTGCGGCGTGGCGTTCATCATCAGGGCATTGTAGAAAGGCCCGCCGCTGGGTGCAAACCCGGCTGCGGGGCTGCGGGCGCGCAGGTACGATGCCCATACCTCACTCCCCCCCCGGCAACCTTGAAAGAAAAAGGCCTCTCATGCGCAGTCCATTTACCCGCCGCTTCGTCACCATCGCCTTGCTTACAGCCTCGGCATTGCTGGGCGGCATCGCCCACGCGCAAGACAAGATCGGCGTCCTCATGCTGCATGGCAAAAACCCCGGCAGCAACAGAGACCCCAACATGAGCCGCTTCAAACCCGTGCTGGAAGACGCCGGCATGCTGGTGCTCTACCCCGACATGCCCTGGTCGCGCACCCGTTACCTCGACGGCAACTGGGACAAGGCCATGGCCGAAATAGCCACGCACGTCAAAACCCTGCGCAGCCAGGGCGCCACCACAATCGTGATCGCCGGCCACAGCCTGGGCGTGCCCGCAGGTATGAGCTTTGCCGCGCGCGGCGGCGACGTGCAGGCGCTGGTGCTGCTGGCGCCCGGCCATACGCCCGCGCGCTACTACACCTCTCAGCAGAACACTTCGGTGCGCGACAGCGTGGACGAAGCCCGCAAGCTGGTGGCCGACGGCAAAGGCGATTCGCGTGAACGCTTTTCCGACATCAACCAGGGCAAGCAGCTGCCCGTGACGGCTACCGCGAAGGACTACCTCAGCTACTTTGACCCGGCCTCCGACGCCGACATGGGCGTGACGGCTCCACGCATCCCGGCAGGCACGCCGGTGCTGACGGTGGTAGGCGACGAAGACGGCATCAGCAAATACGCCAAGCCCTACTTTGCCGACAAGTTCCCGGCCAATCCCAAAAGCCAGTACCTCGAAGTCAAGGCCAACCACCTGAGCACGCCGGTGGTGGCCAGCGAAGCGGTGGTGCAGTGGATCAAGGCGGCGACGGCGCCATAAACCCGGGCGAAGAGTCTGGCAAAAGCAAGCGCCGCTCTTCACTCCCTCTCCCTCTGGGAGAGGGCGGGGGTGAGGGCCAGCGGCCTCCAACCACTATTCGCTATCACTTTTATAGCTGCAAGCCAAGGTACCATCTGGGCTAGAGGCCGATTTGACTCATAACTCCACCAACAACTCCACCAGGGACTCCGCCATGAACTACCCCTCCTGCAAGCGCCTCGCCCAGCATCTGTTCTTGTGCCTGCTTGTCCCATGGGTGGGCCTGGCCAGCCAGGGCGCCCAGGCGCAAGGCGCACCCCGCGTGGTCGACATCCCCACGCGGCCCGGCGTCACCCAGCGCTTTATCTACATCGCCAGCGCACAGCCCAAAGCAACGGTCATCCTCCTGGCCGGCGGCCATGGCGGCTTGCAGATCAAAGATGGCGGGAGTTTCGGCTGGGGCAACGGCAATTTCGTCGTGCGCACGCGCCAGCAATTTGCCGACGCGGGCTTTGCCGTCGCGGTGATCGACGCGCCGTCAGACAAGCAGTCGCCGCCCTACCTCTCAGGCAACCGGCAACTGCCTGAGCACACCGCCGATGTGAAGGCCGTCATCGCCTGGCTCAAGCAACAGGCACCCGTGCCCGTGTGGCTGGTCGGCACCAGCCGCGGCACGCAAAGCGCCGCCTACATCGCCACCGAGGCCACGCCGGCGCAAGGCGGGCCCGACGGCATCGTGCTGACCTCCACCATCCTCACCGACCCTGCCGGCCGCGCCGTGCCCAAAATGCCGATGGAAAAGCTGACGATCCCCGTACTGGTCGTGCACCATGAGCAAGACGGCTGCAAGCTCTGCGCCTTCAGCGAGACGCCGCAGCTGATGGGCCTGCTCGCCAAAACACCCAGGGCCGAGCTCATCAGCGTGACCGGCGGGCAAAGTAAGGGCGACCCCTGCGAGGCCATGGCGTACCACGGCTACAACGGCATCGAAGCCGATGTGGTCGGCAAGATCAGCCGCTGGATTATCACAACCAAGTGAGCGCGGACTAGCCCTGAAAGCTGCTCTAAGCCCCTGCCTCGGCCTCCGGCCAAAGGTTGGGAAAGTAAAAGCGCAAGGCATGCTGAGGCACACCAAACCGCAATTTTCCGTGAGGTGAATCGGTGGCCAACAGGCCGCGCTTGAGCAGGGCCGTGACCTGCGCCGTAGCAAGACGCTCGCCCAGGCCCAGCAAAGCCTTGAACTCGCTTCGCTCCAGCTCGGACTGCGTGAGTAGCAGGTAATGCAATGCCCGCAGCGACTCACTGCGCACCCCCTGCCGCACCACGTTTTCCTCAAAGGCCAGGCAGGCGGCAATGCGATCCTTCATCCCGGCCATGTCCAGCAGGCCTGTCATGAAGCGCACCTGGTCCAGGCATAGCGCCAGCACATACGTGATCCAGTCAATCAATGCGCGCTCCGACAGGTTGCCGCGCCCGTCAAGCGCGCCGGCGCGCGGCTCGTCGGCGGCAGCCAGGCGGGCGTAATAAGCCTCATGGCTGCGCGCAAAACCGCGCAACGGTGACCACAACCCATTGGTCAACCCCAACGCACCCAAGGCAAGGTGTGTGTGCAAGCGCGCTACCCGGCCATTGCCGTCACGAAACGGGTGGATCCAGGCCAACCGGTGATGGGACGCAGCAATCGCGACGATCTGCAACTCTCCGCGCCGAACGCCACCGTAAACACTGCCCCATCGCGCCAGCATGGCGCCAATGGCCGCATGGGCGGGCGCCGCATGCACGCCTACGCCGACGTCCCGGTCGCGCAATGCGCCTGGCACCAACACGTCGCCTTCAGCCAAAACCCGGTCGGCGTCCGGCAGACGTGCAAACAAGTCCTGGTGAATGTCTTGCACCATTTGTGCAGACCACACCTGGCCGCCAGACCATCCGCTCCAGCCGGCCTCAATGGCGCGCTCGGTTTGCATATGCGCCAGCGCCAGCCGCTGGCGCCGCGCCTTGTCCGCATCGCGCGAATAGTCGTTGCGCAGTGCGTTCTCAATTTCAAACGGCAGAGTGTGTTGTCCCTCGATCTTGTTGCTGTAGTAGGAGTTCATCGCCCGCAATAGCTGGCGAAGGTCGGCCGGTGAACCCTTGCCCGCCAAGCTGCCGGCCTCCTTTTGCAGGTCATGGGCTTGTTCCAGCAGCGGCGCAAGCCGGTGTTCGCCCGGAAGTAGGGGCTCCATCTGCGCGGGGTCGTCATAGAGCAGGAATTGTTGCGACTTTTCAGGCATTCCTAAGTCTATGTCAGCAAACAGTTTTTTGCAATTTCTGCGGATATTTTTGCGACTTTAGTTGCCACTGTACCTGCGGTCAAAATCATCCACGGTGGTCCGTACCGCCCGGCGCACCACGCCTCAGGCTTCCTCGGACGGCTCCAGCGGTTTATCGCCAAGGCTGCCCGGGCTACCACCCACGGCGGTGTGGCTGAGCGACAGTGTCACACTGGCCCGCTTCTGAACCGCGTCGGTCATATCAGTGTCCGGGTCCGGCGCCACGCTCCAGGCCATGGCGGTGGTCAACACCACCAGCGAAGGAATGGCCCGCAAATAGCGCGGGTGAAACAGGAAGTCGGCGATCTTTTTCATGGCGGGCCTTTCAGGGCGGTGTCAGCAGGGGCTCGCCCTGCAGCAAAAAAACAAGCGTTCATCCTGCGCCCCCAACCTTAGAGCTGTGCGTCTGCCGTGTTGCGCTACGTAACGAAATGCCTCAATGGCAGGTAAAGACGCGTACAAGGCCGGGGCCGGGAGCACTTCACGCTATGGTATTAATAGCACCCAGTACATGTAGAACCTGGGCTTCAAGCACTTTTCGCTATAAAAAACTGGCGGTCGCCCTATTCCAGAAACCGGTTCACGCTGGCCATCACCGCTTGCGCCTGGTCCTTGTGCGCCTCATGCCCCGCGAAGGGGATGTTCAGCAGCTTCGCCCCGGGCACTTGCTCCACCAGCTCAAACACGCTGGCACGCGACACCAGGTGGTCTTCATCGCCGCGAACCGCCAGTAGCGGGCATGTGATGCGCGTGACGCAATCGGCCGGGTAGCCGGTGGCGCTGTCGTCCAGCCACATCGGCACCACGGCATCGATCAGCGCCGCAAAGTCAGGCTGCGGGTTGACCGCCTTGTACAGCGCCACCGACTCGGGAAACTTCTCGGTCCAGCTTTGCGCCGTGACGCTGCCCAGCAGCTTGCGCACCGGGTCATCGGCCCTGAGCTTTTTGCCGGTGCCAATGGCAACCAGCCTGTCGACCAGCGGCCCGCATTCTGCGGCCATGCGCAGCGCCGTGATGCCGCCATCGCTGAACCCCACCACGCTGCAGCGGCCAACGCCCAGGTGTTTGAGCACCGCGGCAGCATCAAGCGCAAGCCGGTGATAGGTCAGGTCCGCCGTCCCCAGGGTTGACTTGCCCTGGCCGCGGCTGTCGATGCCGATCACCCGGAAGCGCTTTGTCAGCAGCGGCATAACGCCGTTGAAATCCTTGAGTGTGCCGAGCCCGCCGTGCAGAAACAGCAGCGGCGGGTCGGCACTGCCGCCATGCACTTCAAAGTAGATCTTCGCGCTGTCCAGTGCCAGGTGGTCGCCGCTCTGATGGTCAAACAGGTCCGCGCTTACCCCGGCCCCCGCGCTGAAGGTGTCCGCAGACACATCAACGTCCCGTCGTGCCGCGGCGCGACTGCAGCTGGTTGCTGCCGCCTACATGCGACTCGCGGTCATTGCGGCTGTTGGCCGTGCGCTGGCCCTCATTGCGCTGCGTGGGCTTTTGCTCACCCATCTGGTTGAAATCGTTTTCAACCTTGCCGCCGTGGCCCGAGGCCTTGGGCGCGCTGTCTTGCGGCTGGCCCTGCGTGCCGGTGTCAGCCCTTGGGTCTTGCTTGTTGGTGGTGGTGTTCTGTTTCTTGCTCATGGGTATCTCCTGATTGAGAAGGATGAAGCTCCCGCGCGCGGGCTCGCACGCTGCGGCGGGGGTGGCGGGAATGCGCGGGCCTGCCGGGTTCGTGCCGCCCGGCCGCTGCCCTCAGCGCTCTGGCCAGCAGCGCCCGAAGTGCCGCCACCAGGGCCGCAACAGGCCCACGGCGGCGCCTGGCCTTGTTGGCGCGCTGGATGTGCGGGAAGTCGGGTGCCGGCATGGCCCTGCGCGGCGTCAATGCCGGCTAAACGTTCTGCGCCGTGCCGGGCTCGGCCATCTTGCGGTGCTGCTCGGCCACCACCTGCGACGGCATCATCTTCGACATGATGACCTGCATCTTGTTCTTCATGCCGGCCACCACATCGGCCTCGCCGTCCATCATGGCCTTGAAGCCGATCTTCGCCACCTCGGCCGGGTCGGCCTTGGCTTTCTCATCGGCGCCGACCTTGGTGTCCAGCAGGCCGGCGCGCGCAAAGAATTCGGTGTCCGTCGGGCCCGGCATCAGGCAGGTCACCGTCACGCCGGTATCCTTCAGCTCATTGCGCAGCGCCGCTGTAAATGAATCAACAAAGGCCTTGCTGCCGTTGTAGACGGCCTGGAAGGCGCCCGGCTGGAAGCCCGCGATCGAGCCCGTGACCAGGATGCGGCCCTGGCCCTGCGCGCACATGTCCTTGGCCACCTTTTGCAGCAGGTAAATCGTGCCGGTGATGTTGGTGTCGATCACATGCTGGACGTCCTTGAAGTCCTGCTCCAGGAAGGCCTTGCCCAAGCCATGCCCGGCATTGGCCATCAAGACCGACACCGGCCGGCCCTTGACGGCGGCACACAGCTCGTCCACGCCCTCACGGCTGGCCAGCTCGGTCTGCACCGTCTCAGCCTGCGCGCCCAGCGCACGCACGTCGGCGGCGGCGCCGTCCAGCGGCTGGTCTGCCGCCATGATGAGGTCATAGCCCGCCTCAGCCGCACAACGGGCCAGGTGATAGCCAATACCCGAAGAAGCGCCCGTGACGATAGCCAGCGGGCGAAGCGAAGTAGATTCCATGATGGGTGTCTCCAGAAAGAAGGGGGTTGAACGAAAGCCGGCGCCGGCCACGCAAAACGCGCCAAAACGCGCCGCAGCACACCGCGCCAGCCACATACAACCCATTCTGGAAACCACCCCCACCCATCCATGTCAGACAGCGCCCCGTACCCAAGCGCGAAAAGGCGAAGGGTTGCCGCGCTATCAATTCAGGAGCTGGCAGCCAATACCCTGATTGGGCTAGAGGCACTTTTTACTTAAAAACCGTCGGGGCCGCCGACCCACCGCCGCAGCCTGCCCCCGTGTCGCCTCCCCGTGCACCCCGGCACCCGGGTAGCCCGGTCCACATCCCGGGCGACAAGCGCATGCGGCCCTGTCCTGCACACACCGTCCGGGGAGCCCGCCAAAGTCGCCCCATCGGCAAGGCATTGCCCCACCCGCCAACGCAAGAGGACCCACGACACCATGGCCGCACTCCCCACCGAAACCCTCAGCCTGCAGGCCCAGGGCCTGCGCTTTAACGTCGCGGCCGCCGGGCCCGAAGACGGCCCCCTCGTGATCTTGCTGCACGGGTTTCCAGAGACGGCGTACGCCTGGCGCCGCCACATCGCGCCGCTGGCCTACGCCGGTTTTCGGGTGCTGGCGCCCGACCAGCGCGGCTATGGCGGCTCCGCCAAGCCCGCCGGCGTGCCCGCCTACCAGCTCAACACCCTCGCGCTTGACGTCATCGGCCTGGCCCGGGCGCTGGGCCGGCAACAATTCAGCGTCGTAGGGCATGACTGGGGCGGCATCGTCGCCTGGCACCTGGCCACGCACCACGCCGTGCACATAGAGCGCGCCGCCATCCTCAACGCGCCCCACCCCGCCACCATGCTGCGCTACGCCATGCGCAACCCGCTGCAGCTCGTCAGGAGCGCGTACGTCGGCCTCTTCCAGCTGCCCATAGCGCCAGAGCTCATGCTGCGCGCCAACCACTACCAGGCCCTGCGCTGGGCCCTTACCACCACCAGCCGCCGCGATACCTTCAGCGCCGAAGACCTCAGCACCTACCGCCAGGCCTGGGCCGAAGAAGGCGCCCTCACCGGCATGCTCAACTGGTACCGCGCCCTGCCGCTGCCAACAGCCTTCAAACCGCCAGCGCGCATCACCGTGCCCGTCAGAGTCATCTGGGGCGACCGCGACACCGCCCTAGAGCGCGGCCTCGCCGACGAAGCCATCACCTGGTGCGACAAAGGCGAAGCCATCCACCTGCCCCGCGCCAGCCACTGGCTGCACCACGAAGAAAGCGCGCAAGTCAACGCACTGCTGCTCGAGTTTCTGGAGGCCGGCAAAACCGGCAAGAAGAAGAAAGACCGCGCGGCAAAACAAGAGGTGAAGTCAGACGCCGAGGCTGAGGCTGAAGCAGAGGCCCACCCCAGCTAATTGAACCAGCTGGCCCGGTGGTCGGGGGGTCAGGCGGATGCGCGGAAGGCTGGGCTTAAAACAAGGCAGCGACCAAGCCCGGCGAGGTCAGCCCGCAGAAGCATCCGAAAACTGCGCCTCAATCTTGTGCCCATCCAGGTCCCGCACAAAGCACCCGTAATACTGCGGCCCATAAAAAGGCCGAGGCCCAGGCGCACCGTCGCCAATGCCTCCCATCTCCAGCGCCTTTGCATAAAACGCATCCACCTGCGCTTTAGACACAGCCAGAAAACCAAAGTGCGACCCATTGCCCACATACGCCTTGCCCCCGTCATGCGGTACGCCGACCCAGAACTCCGGATAGGCCCGCCCAAAAGCCACGGCGCCCGGGTGCTCCATCACCACCCTGATATCCATCGCCCCCAACACAGCCGTATAGAACGCCTTGGCACGCTCGAAATCGTTCGTGCCGATGGAGACGTGGGACATGATGGATTCGGGGAGGGAGGGGGTGGTGGGCATGGGCTGCTTCCTTGTTGATTGAGAAGCGAAGCTTAGCCAGCCAATTCTTCTCAAGCAACGAAGACCCCTGTTCACCAAAGCATATTCATGCGGTATCGTTGATGCAAACAACAGGCGGGGGGCGGGAAACCAATGGACCAGGATTTCATGAAAAGTGGTGACCGTGAGCGACCATTCAGTCCGGCTCCAGAACAACCGCTTTTACGCTGGATCGGCTTCCTGCTCGTTCTTCTGACGCTCATTTATGCCAGCTATCGGGTGTGGGAGTCTCGGAGCGATCGGGTATTACCAGCAAAGACCAAGCAGGCAGTGCCAGCCACCAGCCAACCCTCACCGCCGCCCCAAACATCAGCGCAGCCGCAGCCAGTTGTACCCGCGACTCCAGCACCGGGCAACCGCATCGTCACCAAGTGCGTGGTCAACGGCAAGACCATCTACAGCGACAACGCCTGCCCACAAGGCTCGGCAGGTGCGCAAGTCGTCACCAAGGCCGATCACAACCTGATGACTGGCCTATCGCCTTCGCAGATGGCTGCCGCAGATCGTATTCAGCCGGTGGCGCCATTACCTTCCGCTTCCGCGCAAGCAGGAAACTTACCGTCGAGCAGCGCAGTGAGTGCAAGGCACTGGACGAGCACATCAAATCGCTTGATGTCATGGCTCGTCAACCACAAACCGGACAAATGCAAGACTGGATCAAAGACCAAAGAAAGAAGGATCGTGATCGTCAGTTTGCACTGCACTGCACTGCTAGATATGCCTGAAATAGTATTGCTTGGGTCAGTCCATACAGAGACCGGCAGATGCAACGCCGGTGAGCTAACTCGCATTCTTGAGCTCATCCAGCCAGATGTTCTGTTTCAAGAAATTTCGTACTTTAAATTCATGGAAAAGAACGACGCATTCCATAGAGGAAAATTGGAAATCAAAGCAATTTATGAGTATCTGAAACACCACTCAGTTCTCCAGATTCCAGTTGATACCGTTGATCCGTCGTCTTTCGAACAGATAAAGTTTGATCAGGTTATTCGCGAAGTTGGACGCACCGGCCCGGAACTTGGAGCGGTGTTGTACCAGCAGAATTACCTTGAACATAACAAAGGATTTGAATATCTCAATAGCCGATTGAGTGATCGCACGCTCCGGCAATCAGATTTCGTTATCACGAAGGCGCTTCAGAAATTGAACGACGCAACCCTCTCTATAGCGTATGCCGAATGGAAGGCATACAACTCAAAGCGTGAAGACGCAATGATTGCCAATGTCTATGAGTACTGTCGACTCAATAATTTCAACAAAGGACTGTTTCTATTCGGGTCTGCTCACCGAGCAGGTCTGATCGCCAAGATCCAAATGGTCAAGAAGACTCAGGAAATTCGAGTGAATTGGAAACTCGATTGGGGATAGGTAAGTTGGGATTGTCCGTTCCAAGTCTACTGGGATGCCCCACCCAGGTAAAGCCCTGGGTCACAACGCTGCAGCGCATGGATAACCTGTGCATTTTGGATTGCGAGCAGTGAATGAATAAATTACTCGAGGCCCTTCCCGAATGGGGCGGGATGCCGAAATGCTCGGGCCTGTATCTGTCGCTCTCACACGGGAGAGATTTTCCACAACAAGCAATGAAAGGAAGGGGATTCCCCGGCCCCAAGCTAGGACCTCTTCTATATGTGAAAACTCACTACGGTCAGCAAGTCACCTTGCGCTTTCAAAACCGTCGTGATGCGCGACGCTTCTTTCCGGATACGACCATCTCAATCAACTCGCTTGAGGTAGTCGAAGGAACGCTCGTGTATGACAACAGAATGTTAAGGCGACTGGGACATCTGCTACATAGCCGCAGAGTTTTGCCTTAGTAACCAGGCGAGTTAAATTTCCGAGAGGCCGATGCTACGGAGATATTCAAAAGTGGGATCGTAAAAGGAAGTCTGTCGCGTCGCGTCACGCTCATCGCCTTCCGGCACGACGATAACCATTCCTTGACGTGCTCTAGTAAGCAATACGCGATAAGCATTTTTGAGATAGCTTTGGCGCTCCAGTTTTCTAATCCGTTGCCAACTATTACCCACAAACGAATGTTGCGACCACCCCTCGCTTGCGTACCTAAAATCGCCGTCCCATACGACGCAACCCCAGTCAACTTCGAGGCCTTGAACGTGAAACTCAGTTGCTACGTCCTCTAGATAAAAGGACGACCTCACATCTTCTTTATCATTAAGGAACCAGTGGATAGGATCGATCTGTACACGAACATCAATTGCATGCGGCTTCAATCGCTGTGCCTGTGAAGAAACCATGATTCCGTATCGCTCGGTTCCTCGTGCTTGCTCTCTTAGCCACTCTTTAGCCGTTGCAGTATTACGAGTAAGAAGAATCGGATAGCGTCCGCCAAAGTCGGCAAGTAGTCTTCTCGCCTTGTCCGCTTTCAAGTCCAATAGCTCTTTAACAAAATCAGAAACTGTTTCTGCCTTGAAAGACCTCATGGAAGTGGAAAGGTGCAATCCGCCGTCGAACGCAATACGCCCAGTTCCACTCAATGTTTTCAGGGAGTCCTTCGCTAAATATTCCTCCCCTTCCAGCTGAGGAGAAATGCAAATGCGCCAAAGAGGAAAGGATCGGTTGATTGCGTCTATCCACTCACGAATACCCGCCTCCCCTGTATTTATCTCCTGACCTCCCCCCACGAGACAGACAACGACTGCCCAATCCGGATGTCGATCAAGACAAGAAATCAGAAACTCCGGCTCTGATTGATTGAAGTCGGGTCGTCCCTTCTTTCGAGCCATGAAAGACACCGTCTGTTCTCTACTCCATGCTCGTTGAGCCTCATCAAAAATCGCAACATGCTCTCTCGGCGGGCCGGTGTCCTTTAAACACTCGTCCCGAAAATGGTGAACATTCTGAATGAAAGTTTCAATTGGTCGACGCGCTTCACCTTTCTTCGTCTTTTTCCCCGCTTCCAAATCTCGCTGTACCTTGTCGCGCGTTAGCGCCTCTCTAAGAATTGCTACAAGCGGGCCATTTCCTGAAAGATAAACAGCATGCAGCGCACTGTTTTCATCTCGTTCTTTCGCAGCAATATCTAATCCAACTAAAGTCTTCCCTGCTCCAGGAACCCCTGTCACAAAACAGATAACTTTGCTTGACTGCTCCCGTGCTCGACGGATAACGCTCGCGATGGTCACTGAAGTCTCTGCTAAGTTTTTTCGATCTGCTCCGCTTTGGGACAACTCTAAGACGGAATGCTTGCTGTAGAGCGCTTTTGCCGCCTCAATGATTGTCGGCGTGGGCCTATATCTACCTCGTTCCCACTCAAGCGCGTTTAGTTTTTCACCTTCGCAGTGTGCGAGCAGCTCATCTATTGCAAGTGCCAAACGATCTGCGGATACACAAACCGGAAGCAAAACCCCATCCGCGTGTTTTGTAGCCCTAAGTGGCGTTAATACGTCCCTAGCCTGAGTGGCAATAAGGATCGGTGCAATGGCAATTGCATGGCTTGTTTCGTGGAAGTTTTTCAGATCAAGTGCATAGTCCCAGACCTGATCAATTGCGGCAGTTGAAAAAGCTGCGGTGCCCACCTTAAATTCAAGCACGAACAGAATATGATCAATCAGAAGAACTACATCAATGCGGCGTCCCACACGCGGCACTACGTATTCAAAGTAGATATTCCCGCGCTTTAAGAAACTTCCGAGACAGTCCCGCAACAATGCTATTTGAGACAGCCAAGCGTCGCGTTGCGGCGCTTCCAAAGCAATGCCACCCCTAACAAGTATTCCAAGAATCTCGTCCGGCGCTCGGCGAAAGAAATCTTCAATTGAGTCTGAGTAAAACGCCCGATCAGTCATTTTCATTGTTCTCCGGGTTCAGACTTATTTCAGCCGACTCAAGCCATTCCTCACGCATCAGCATACTTCGACATCAATACAGACACGGCTGGTTTCGCACAACGCTGCAGCGCCAGCAACAAAGCATGATCAGGCCGGGTCACGCGGTGACGACTACGCAGATCATCCTGAATCTGCCCCAGCAAAGACGCCGCCATCTCCGCATCAGCCATAGCCCTGTGAGCCCGGCCCGCTTTCGGCAAGCGGTGGTAATCAATCAGCACACCCAGCTTGTGGCTAGGCGCCTGGGGATAGAGCCTTCTGGCGACCAGCATGGTGCAAGCAAAGGGCTGGGTTACCTTCTCGCCTGCGCGGCTCAGTTCGGCTTCCCAGAATCTGCGGTCAAACGAGGCGTTGTGGGCCACCATGGGCGCGTTGCCTACAAAGCGATTGGCCTCGGCCATGACTTCCTCAGCTGCGGGTGCGGCGGCGACCATGGCGTTGCTGATGCCTGTCAGTCTTTCGATGAAAGACGGGATGAAGCGGCCTGCGTTCATGAGGCTTTGGAATCTGTCGACGATCTGGCCGTGTTCGACCATGACGATGGCGACTTCGGTGGCGCGGTCGCCCATGGCGGGGGAGAGGCCTGTGGTTTCGAAGTCGATGACGGCGATGCGGGTCATGGGTGGTGGTTGAGGCTTGCGGTCGGTGAAGGTAGCAAAGTTAAGCCAGGGCCGCAATAAAAAACACCATGAAGTTCACCTGCGGGAGGTTGATGCTTCATGGTGTTGATCGGGTCCGGTTAGCGCTGTGTATGAATGTGCTGACCGGCTGGGCTGTTCACTGGCCTATTTATAAAACGACTCAACACGCCCTTTGAGCTTGATCATCAGCGGGTTGCCTTTGCGGTCTACCTTGTTGCCGACGGGTACCTTGATCCAGCCTTCGCTGATGCAGTACTCGGCGACGTCGGTGCGTTCCTTGTCGTTGAAGCGGATGCCGATGTCGTGCTCAAAGATGGCGCGGACGAAGTGCGGGCTGCGCTCGTCGGTCGAGAGGTGGTCGGGCAGCGCTGGGCGTTCTGTGGTTTCGGTCATAACAATCTTCTTGGCAATAGATTTATGGAGGTGGTCCGGTTTGCACCGGTGATTCTGCGCAATGCACGAACCACTAATTCAGGACCGGGTACGGGTGCATTTTTTACCCAAAATGTCGAATTTGCATGCTTTTGCTCTCTTCACTTATAATTTAACTGCCCTTCAGCGCGCGAACGCCCAAGTTTCACTTGGGACCTTTATGTAGTGCCTGCGGGGCTTTTTATTTTCCCGCCACGCTTTTTAGCGAACTCTGGTTTCACAACGCCATCCGCGGGCTTAAAAATCCAGTGCCGGTATGGGTCATCCCACCTGCTTTCCAAGCCAGGACTTGTACCTGTCGAAATACCGATATTGAACGCCTTGCCTCCATATGCGGCGCGGATTTCGGCAAGTACTCTCTTGTAAACACGCTCCTTGGCAATTGTTCTTTTGCCCCGCACCCTCGATCCCTCTGGCTTTTCTTTATGCTTGTCGTTGAGCCTGAACGGAATGGAGCCGAGGATCACATCCAATGCTTGAAGGATGACGTGTTCCTTCGAGTCAATCTCGGCAAGTTGGTCGGGGCGTATGTACACATTCGCTCGGCGGAAGCCCGAGCTGCTATTAAGCCCCGTAACAAAGCCCTTGAATGCCGCACATTTCTCAGAGGTATCCGGCAACTTATCAAAATAGATTCGAACTCCAGTTTTAACGCCAGCGAGTCCTGCGTGCCGTAGCCCAAAAGCGTGCTTGATAAATTGGTAGTACAGAAGAAAAAACCCGTTCTCCCGCTGCTCGGTGGTCAGCCGATGTGCTGAAAAATAGTTCTGCGTGAACATGATTCGGAATTTGAGTTTTCCCTCTTTAACCAGGAGAAAGACTTCTTCCAAGAAATCCATGTACTTCTGAGCATACGGCTCAGTGATCTTCTGCCATTTGAGTTCGCCATAAAGATTTAGGCGTTCTTTGCAGCCTTCCAGGCGAGCTATCACCTCCGCTTGATGTTTCGACTCCACCAGTGCGCCGCCATAAAAATTGGCGAAATGCTTTCCTGAAGAGTCGGACTCGTCGCAATAAAGAATCAACTCACGAGTCACAAGGCGACCCCATGGCCGCCCTTACACATCAATATTCGCAGCGCGCAATGCGTTTTGTTCAATGAACTCGCGGCGCGGCTCCACCTCGTCACCCATCAGCATGGTGAAGACACGGTCGGCTTCGATGGCGTCGTCGATCTGTACTTTGAGCAGGCGGCGCACGGTCGGGTCCATGGTGGTTTCCCACAGCTGGGCGGGGTTCATCTCGCCCAGGCCTTTGTAGCGCTGGCGTGCGGTGGCGTTTTCGGCCTGGCCGATCAACCAGGCCATGGCCTGGCGGAAGTCAGTGATCTTTTCTTCCTTCTGACGCTCGCCTTCACCGCGCATCACCTTGGCGCCTTCGCCGACGAGGCCCTTGAAGGTGGCGGCGGCTTCGGCCAGGGTGGCGTAGTCGGCCCCGTGCACGAAGTCTTGGGTCAGCACGCTGCTCTTCACGTTGCCGTGGTGGCGGCGGCTGATGCGCAGGATGGGTTTGTCGGTGCGGGTGTCAAACTCGCCGGCCACTTCGGCGGGGGCGCCGGTGGTGTTGAGCTCGCGCAGCTTGGCCTGTAGCGTCACGGCTGAGACTTCAGCGTCGGCGACGGTGTCTAGGTTCAGGCTCACGCCGTCGGCAATGGCGCGCAGGGCTTCTGCATCCATAAAGCCGCGCAAGCGAGCAATGACGGACTGGGCCAGCTGGTGTTTGCGGGCCAGTTCGGCCAGCGTCTCACCTGTCAGCACGGTCTTCTCGTCGGCGCCGGGCTGCACAGCCGCATCCTTCAATGCGATGCGCAGTAGAAAGCCGTCGAGTGCGGCGGTGTCTTTAAGGTACTGCTCTTCTTTGCCGGCCTTGACCTTGTACAGCGGTGGCTGCGCGATGTAGATGTGGCCGCGCTCAACGAGCTCAGGCATTTGGCGGTAGAAGAAGGTGAGCAGCAGCGTACGGATGTGCGCACCGTCAACGTCGGCGTCGGTCATGATGATGATGCGGTGGTAGCGCAGCTTGGCGACGTTGAAGTCGTCAGTGCCTGGCGTGCCGCCAATGCCGCCGGCCTTGCCGATGCCGGTGCCGAGCGCAGTGATGAGCGTCAAAATTTCGTTGCTGGTCAGCAGCTTTTCGTAGCGGGCTTTTTCAACGTTCAGGATCTTGCCACGCAGGGGCAGGATGGCCTGGAATTTACGGTCGCGGCCTTGTTTGGCAGAGCCGCCGGCGGAGTCACCCTCGACCAGGTAGATCTCGCACATGGCGGGGTC
>JAJKJM010000078.1 GCA_021153985.1 Polaromonas sp. | reverse complement strand
CGGGTCGCTGCACAGCGAATAATTGCGCCGCACGCCGTTGGGCACTTGCACCGTCAGGTGCGAGCCCGGCGTGAAGGCGGGCAGGGAGGCACCGTCCGGGTGGCGCAGTTCGAACAGGTAAATGCCTTGCGCGACTTCTTCTTTGCGCGCAACCTTTAACGGAAAGAAGTCGGGCTCTTCTACGGAAAGGCCGCCCGTGGGTGCGCCAGGGTTAACGCTCATCGTTGTCTCCACAAAATTTTCTTGACAAATCGCCAAATCGGATTAATCTTAGTCATCTAAGAATAATTTGATCGATCCGGATTTGCAAGCTTTTTGATGCCGTTGTAGGTGGGCCAGCCTTGGGGCCGCCCTTTGATTTGAAGGATATACCGCGATGTTGACCGCTGAAGAAAACGACCTGCTCTGCCGCGTTGAAGGCCAGGCCCCCATGGGGCAGTTGATGCGCCGCCACTGGACCCCGTCTGCCTCATCGAAGAGGTCAGCGAGCCCGACGGCACGCCCGTCAAGGCGCGGGTGTTTGGTGAAGACCTGGTGGTGTTTCGCGACACCAAAGGCCGGGTCGGCGTGATGGACGAATACTGCCCGCACCGGCGTGTGTCGCTGGTGTTCGGTCGCAATGAAGACTGCGGCCTGCGCTGCCTGTACCACGGCTGGAAGATGGACGTGGAAGGCAATGTGCTGGAGATGGTGTCCGAGCCGGCGGCCAGCGGCATGGCGCAGAAGGTCAAGCATCTGGCGTATCCGGTCAAAGAATGGGGCGGTTTTGTCTGGGCTTACATGGGCCCCAAAGAAACGCAGCCTGAATTTGAGCCGCCGGCCTGGGCGCCCACGGCCGATGCCAAGGTCACGATTGCCAAGGCGCTGATCCCCTGCAACTGGGCGCAGATTCTGGAAGGTGCAATCGACTCCGCGCACAGCTCCAGCCTGCATTCGTCCGACATGGTGCCGGCGCGTGTGGAAGGGGCCGAGGCCACCGACACGAACTGGCTGCGCCCTTCGACCGACAAGGCGCCGCGCATGCAGGTGGAGCGGGGCAGCTACGGTTTTCGCTACGCGGCCATTCGCCGGCCCATCAAGAATGCGGCGGCCAACGACTACATCCGCTCCACGGTGTTTGTGGCGCCTTCCACCGCGCTGATTCCGCCCAACAACCTCTACAACGTGGCCAACATCAATGTGCCGATGGACGACACGAACACAGCCTTCTATTTCATCGCCTGGGGCCACCCGGACCAGACGCCCGACACCGACACATGGCGCAAGTTTCTGGGCCAGCAACTCGGCCCCGATCTGGACGCCAACTACGCGCCGCTGCGCAACCGCGAGAATAAATTCTGGCAAGACCGCGCGGCGATGAAGGCCGGCAACTTCACCGGTATCACTGGCTTCCCGAACCAGGACATCGCCATGTGGGTCACCATGGGCCCGATCGCCGACCGCACGCATGAGCGGCTGGGCGCCAGCGACATGGCAGTGGTGGAGTTTCGCAAGCAGATGCTCGAAGCAGTGCGCGCCTTCCAGGCGGGCGAAGCCGCGATCGGTACGGGCGCGGCGCGCATTCCCGCCAGCATCGTCGCGTTCCAGGCCATCGTTCCCAAGACCACCGACTGGCGCGCTTACCAGGCTTCGTACGTGTGGGACACGCGTGAGCCCGCGTTGGAGCCTTCGTATTCGACCTGAGTTTTTGCCGTTCTGATTTTGAGTTTGAGTTTGCAGAGTTTCATGTTCCCGCCACGCAAAGCTATTAGCCTATAAAACCACCAGGAGACAAATCCCATGAGTGCCATGAATTCCATCAACACCCCGCGCCGCCTGCTACTGGCCAGTGCGCTGCTGGCCGCCGGCATGCTGCTGCCGCAATTCGCCAATGCCCAGGGCACCTACCCCAACCGCCCGATCAAGTTCGTCGTGCCTTATGCGGCCGGCGGGCTGCCTGACACCGTGGCGCGCATTTTTGCGCAGCGCCTGGGCGACAAGCTCGGCCAGTCGGTGGTGGTGGACAACCGCCCCGGCGCCAACGGCGTGGTGGCTGCGCAGGCCCTCGCCACCGCCCCGAAAGACGGCTACACCTTCCTGGTGACAGACGGCTCCATGTTCTCCATCAACCCGGCCATTTACAAGAGCCTGGGTTACGACTACAAGCGCGACTTCATGCCGGTGTCGCTGGCGGCGCGCGCGCCGCTGTACCTGGCGGTGCACCCCAAGGTGCCGGTCAATACTTTCCAGGAGTTTGTCGCGCTGGCCAAGTCCAAGCCCGGCACGCTGAACTACGGCTCCTCCGGCATCGGCAGTACCCACCACCTGACCATGGAGGCCCTGAAGGCATCGCTGGGCCTGCAGATCACGCACGTGCCTTTCAAAGGCACCGGCCAGTCGGTGCCTGCGCTGATCGGCGGCCAGGTCGATGTGTTGTTCTCCGCCTTGCCTTCGCTGGCGGGATTTGTGAAGGCCGGGCAGGTCAAACTGCTGGCCAACAATGCGGCGCAGCGTTCGGCGCAGGAACCCAACGTGCCGGCGATTGCCGAAACCATTCCAGGTTTTGACTTCGCACCTATCGTCGGCGTGCTGGCTGCGACCGGCACACCCGCCAGTGCGATTGACCGCATCAGCGCAGAAATGGCGCAGATCGCCAAGATGCCGGAAGTGATCGCTACGCTGAGCAACGCCGGCATTGAAGCCATCGGCAGCAGCCCGGCTGATTACGGCAAGGCCATCCTTGGTGAAAACGAACGCCTCGCAAAAGCCATCGTCGCCTCGGGCATCAAACCCGAATAAACCTCTTCTATTTATCCAAGGAACAACTCGCGACATGTCAAAACTGAAACTGACCTTCGGCTGCTGGAACTACGACCGCACCCGCGCCCTGATGGACGGCAGCGTGCAGCCCGATGGCATCGACCTGAACTACCTGAACATGCCGGTGGAAGAAACCTTCTTCCGCATGCTCAGGCACAAGGAGTTTGATGTGGCAGAAATGTCGCTCTCGTCGTACACGGTGTCCATGTTCAATGAGTCGCGTCCCTTTGTGGCGATTCCGGTGTTTCCCTCGCGCTTCTTCCGCCATTCCTGCATCTATGTGAATGCCAACTCCGGCATTCGCGAGGCCAAAGACCTGATCGGCAAGCGCGTCGGCAACCCGGAGTACCAGATGACGGCGCCGGTGTGGATACGCGGCATCCTGTCGGACCACTACGGCGTGCCCGTCGACAGCGTGACCTACTTCACCGGCGGCGAAGAGGAGCCCGGCCGCTCCGAAAAAATCAAGCTCGATTTGCCGGCCAACATCAAGGTCGAACGCATAGGGCCCGAGCAGACGCTGGCGCAGATGCTGCTCGACGGCGAGATCGATGCGCTCTACACCGCGCGCATGCCTTCGAGCTTTCTCAAAGGCGGCGGCAAGGTCAAGCGCCTCTTTGAAGACTACGAGCAGGTAGAGCGCAACTACTTCAAGGAAACGAAAATTTTCCCCATCATGCACACGGTGGCGATTCGCCGCGATGTGTATGAAGCCAACCGCTGGGTGGCGCGCTCCATGATGAAAGCGCTGGAAGAATCGCAGCGCCGCACCTACGAAGACCTGTATGAAACCGCCGCGCTCAAAGCCATGCTGCCCTGGCTGACCTCACACGTCGAGCAGGTCAAGCGCGAGATGGGTGAAGATTTCTGGCCTTACGGCTTTGAAAAGAACGAAGCGACGCTGCAGACCTTCTTGCGCTACTCGTTTGAGCAGGGGCTGTCGAAGCGGCTGCTCACGCCCCAGGAACTCTTTGCGCCAGAATCGCTGGAAGCGTTCAAAATCTGACGCCGGAAGGTTTGCTCCTGTTTTGATAGCTAGCTGCCAATGTCCTGTATGGGCTGGAGGCCGATTTGATACTTGATTCAGATGTCTGAGACCTTTCTGGGTTACTTGCTGGCGACCAGCGCGCTGCTGCTGTTCACCGTGTCCATTCTGGTCACCAAGGTGGCGTCCGGCCGCATGGAGCTGGGCCTGGGTTTCCTGATCGCCACGTCGATGAATGTGGCGTTCTCCGCATTGGCGTTCGGTGTGCAGCTCAGCCTCAGGACCGAAGCTGTGACCTGGAACGCGCAGGCGTTCTGGCTGTTCGCCGCCGCCGGCGCCTTCGCCACCTATCTGGGGCGGTGGTTTTTCTATGAGTCCGTGGTGCGCTTCGGCCCCGCCAAGGCCAGCATTTTCCAGATCAGCAGCCCGCTCTTCACCGCCTTGATGGCCTGGCTGCTGCTGGGCGAGCGGCTGAGCGTGCTGGTGGCCTTCGGCATGGTGATGACCATAGGCGGCCTGATCCTGGTGAGCTACAAGCCCGGTTTTTTCTCGCGCCGCGGCCCGACGCCCGAACTCCCGCCCGACGGTGGGCCTGCGCCCGCCGCCATGAAATTCGGCTTGCGCCAGCAGTTGCTGCAATCGGTGCTTTTTCTGGGCATGGGCAGCTCCCTGGCTTATGCGATCGGCAACGTGCTTCGGGGCTCCGCGGTGCGCAGCTGGAACGAGCCGGTGCTAGGGGCGCTGGTCGGCGCCGTGTGCGGCCTGGCGCTGCACCTGGCTTTCAGTTCAGAAAAAAACGGCATCGCCGCCCGCTTGCGTTCGGCCAGCCGCAGCGGCATGGCGCTGTACGCGCTGATCGGCGTGTCGACCATCTCAGCGCAGATGTGTGTGATCGGTTCCATGCGCTACATTCCGCTGTCCGTCGCCACACTCGTCACCCTGTGCACGCCCATTCTGGTGTTTCCGCTCAGCCACCTGTTGTTCAGGCAGGATGACAAGATCACCGCCACCACGCTGGCAGGCAGCGGCCTGACTTTGCTGGGCATTTTCATCATCGTGATGCGCTGACGGGCCGCAGGCCGGGACCGGTGGAGACGAGACCCGCACAGCCCCATCACGGAGCTGTGCGATTTTCAGTGCGCCATCTGCCCAAAAAGGCCGGCGTTGAAGTCTTTCATCGCCTGCATGATCTCCTCGCGGCTGTTCATCACGAAGGGGCCATGGCCGACGATGGGCTCGTCAATCGGCTCGCCGCTGAGCAACAGCAGGGTGGCGTCGCTGTTGGCCTCAATCTGCAGGTCTTCCCCGGCACGGTCCAGCAGCGCCATCTGCGCTTCTCTGACTACCTCTTTGCCGTTCACCAGCACGGTGCCGTGCAGCACCACCACGGCTGCCGTGCGGCCTTCGGGAACAGTCAGCGCCACGGTTTTGCCTCGCTTCAGGCGCAGGTCCCACACGTCAATCGGCGTGAAAGTGTGCGCCGGCCCTTTGTGGCCGCTGTAGTCGCCCGCAATCACGCGCACTGAACCGGCGCCGTCAGGCAGGTCCACCTGCGGGATGTCCTTGTCTGAAATGCCCTGGTAGCCGGGCGCAGCCATCTTGTCCCTGGCCGGCAGGTTGACCCACAGCTGCACCATCTCAAACGGGCCGCCGGTACGGGTGAATTCACGCGAGTGAAACTCCTCGTGCAGAATGCCAGAGGCCGCCGTCATCCACTGCACATCGCCCGGGCCGATCACGCCGCCGTTGCCGGTGGAGTCGCGGTGCTCGACCTCGCCCTTGTAGACGATGGTCACCGTTTCAAAGCCGCGGTGCGGGTGCTGGCCGACGCCGCGCGGTTTAACGGTAGGCTCAAACTGCGCCGGGCCGGCGTAGTCCAGCAGCAGGAAGGGGCTGAGCTGCGCGCCCAGCGTGTCATAGCTGAACAGCGAGCGCACAGGAAAGCCGTCACCCACCCAGTGGCCATGGGGGTTGCTGTAGATCCCTTGAATGTTCTTCATCGTGATGCTCCTTGCTTGCTGCGGTGATGCCGGTGAAACCGGGTCATTCCGTCAGGTGAGGCCGCCAGGAGGTTGCGGTAGGTGTCAAAACCGCATGTCTGCGTTCTATTTTTGGAACAATCGGGATGAAACGGCTGGCGGTGGCCAATTCGTGAAAATTCCCGCTACAGTGCCAAGCCAAAAATGAAGTCGCTCGCCCGAAAGCAAAAAAGGCCTCGTCGGAGGCCTTTTTGTGAAATCTGGAGCGGGTGATGGGAATCGAACCCACGCTATTTGCTTGGGAAGCAAAAGTTCTGCCATTGAACTACACCCGCGTGAAAAATCATTATAGGGAGCGGCCTTGCGCGCGTCAGCAAGGCGGGTGCGGGGCCGCTGGCGCCGGCATTTTCTGT
>JAJKJM010000077.1 GCA_021153985.1 Polaromonas sp. | reverse complement strand
GACTCCGGATGAATTTTTATGCGGATTCCCTTTACCCCGGAGACAAAACAATGCGCGCATTACTGAAATTTTCAAATGCGGTGGACTGGCTCAACACACAGATCGGCAAGCATGTCATCTGGTTGATCCTGGCCTCCACCGTGATCAGCGGCATCAACGCCATCGTCCGCAAAGTGTTCAACGTGAGTTCGAACGCCTACCTGGAAGTGCAGTGGTACCTGTTTGCGGCCTCCTTCCTGATCGCCGCCGGCTACACCCTGCTGCAAGGCGAGCACGTCAAGATCGACGTGGTCTCCAGCCGGCTGTCCAAGCGCGGGCAGATCTGGGTGGACATCATCGGTTTCACCATTTTCCTGACGCCGGTGTGCCTTGCCCTTCTCTACTACGGCATCCCGTTTTTCGTGCGCGGCCTGCAGTCCGGTGAAGTCTCCGGCAACGCCGGCGGCCTGATCCGCTGGCCTGTCTACGCCATGATCCCGCTCGGTTTCAGCCTGCTCTTGCTGCAAGGCTGGTCGGAGCTGATCAAGCGCATCGCATTCCTCAAGGGGCTGATTGAAGACCCGACCGTCAAGAAGGTGGAAAAAACCGCCGAAGAAGAACTGGCTGAAGCCATCCGCAGGCTAGCTGAAACAAAAACCAACGCCGGCTGATCGGGAGACACATTCATGGAATTTTTCATACACAACCTCGCCCCGATCATGTTTCTGGGGCTGATTGTCTTCCTGCTGATGGGCTTTCCGGTCGCTTTCAGCCTGGGTGCCTGCGGCCTGTTTTTCGGCTTTATCGGCGTGGAGTTCGGCGTGTTGCCGGAAGCGCTTTTGCAGGCGCTTCCGCTGCGCGTTTTCGGCATCATGCAAAACGACACGCTGCTGGCCATTCCCTTCTTTACCCTGATGGGATTGATTCTTGAGCGAAGCGGCATGGCGGAAGACTTGCTCGACACCATCGGCCAGCTCTTCGGCCCGATCCGCGGCGGCCTGGCGCTTGCCGTGATTTTTGTGGGCGCCCTGCTGGCTGCGACCACCGGCGTGGTGGCGGCCTCCGTCATTTCCATGGGCCTGATCTCATTGCCCATCATGCTGCGCTACGGTTACGACAGGCGCATTGCCGCCGGCGTCATCGCCGCATCCGGAACCCTGGCGCAAATCATCCCACCGTCGCTGGTGCTGATCGTGCTGGCCGACCAGATGGGCCGCAGCGTCGGCGAAATGTACAAGGGCGCCTTCATCCCCGGCTTCGCGCTGACGGGCATGTATGTGCTGTACATCGTGGGCCTGGCCGTCTTCAAGCCGCACTGGGTGCCCGCCCTGCCGGCCGAAGCCCGCACCATACGCGAAGACAACGGCAAAAACGGCCTGCTGTCGCTGCTGATCCTGACGGTTATTTCGACCGGCATCGCCTTTTACTTCGGCGAACACTATGCCGCCGTGCAAAGCTGGGCGACCGGCGTGACTGTCACCACTGTGGCGACGGATGAAACCATCGTCGTTTCCATGTGCGCGGGCGTCATGCTGGCCTTCGTCATCGCCGTGATCAACAAGGTCACCCGCATGAACCTGCTTTCGCGTATGGCGGAGCGCGTGACGTTTGTGCTGATCCCGCCCCTGCTGCTGATTTTCCTGGTGCTGGGCACGATTTTCCTGGGCATCGCCACGCCGACCGAAGGTGGCGCTATGGGCGCGTTGGGTGCTTTCATCATGGCCATGGTGCGGCGCAGGCTCAGCTTCTCGCTGCTCAAGCAGGCCCTGGCCACCACGACCAAGCTGTCCTGCTTCGTGGTGTTCATCCTGATCGGCTCCACGATTTTCAGCCTGACCTTCCAGGGTGTTGACGGCCCTAAATGGGTGGAGCACCTGCTCACCGGCCTGCCCGGTGGCCAGACCGGCTTCCTGATCGTCGTCAATCTCTTGATCTTCTTCCTGGCCTTCTTCCTGGACTTCTTCGAGCTGTCCTTCATCGTGGTGCCGCTGCTGGCGCCCGTAGCGGAAAAGCTCGGCATCGACCTGATCTGGTTCGGCGTGCTGCTGGCCGTGAACATGCAGACCTCGTTCATGCATCCGCCGTTCGGGTTCGCACTCTTCTACCTGCGCAGCGTGGCGCCTATCAAGGCCTATACCGACAAGGTCAGCAAGAAGCTGATCGAGCCGGTGACGACCATGCAGATCTACTGGGGCGCCGTGCCTTTCGTGCTGATCCAGATCATCATGGTCGGCCTGATCATTGCGTTCCCCGGCATCGTCTCCAGCGGCCTGGACAAGAAGCAGGTTTATGACCTGGACAAGGTTCGCATCGAGATGGAAAACAACATGCCCGCCGTGGAGCCGGCAACCGATCCATTCGCGCCTGCACCGGAGCCGGGCGCTTCGGACGCCACAAGCGGCATGCCCGCGCCGGAGCCCGCAGCAGCGGCCCCCGAGATTGATCCCATGAAGGCGATTGAAGAAGCCGCGAAGAAGAAATAGCGGATTCATTCCCCTCCCAACCCCAGCCCCGTTCCGACGGGGCTTTTTTTTGCCTCCTCGAACCAGGGTGTGAGCCGTGGAATACCCGCAGGCAGCCGGCGAGGAAAAGCCGGCCAAAAAAAAGCCCCGCCAGGCGGGGCTTTTGTGAGCGGAAGGTCTCCAGCTCTTACATCTTGCGGCTTTGCATGAAGGTATCGAAGCGCGACTCGGCAAAACGGAACCAGAGGATCTGGTCGCGCTGGAAAGCACGGTAGTCGCCGTAGATTTTCTTCCAGTCCGGGTTCTTGGCGGCGATCTCTTCGTACAGCTCCATGGAGGCCTTGAAAGAAGCCTCAAGCACCGCGGTGGGGAAAGGCAACACCTTGGTACCGCCAGCGACCAGCTGCTTCAGCGCGCCGGGGTTGCGGGCGTCATACTTGGCCTGCATGTCGATGTGCGCATGCGAGGCAGCGGTCTCGACGATGGCCTTGTACTCCGCAGGCAGGGCTTCCAGCGCCTTGTTGTTGATGAAGAAATCAACCTCAGGGCCGCCTTCCCACCAGCCGGGGTAATAGTAGAACGGCGCCACTTTGGCGAAACCGAGCTTCTGGTCGTCGTACGGGCCGACCCACTCTGCGGCGTCCAGCGTGCCTTTTTCCAAGGCCTGATAGATCTCGCCGCCGGGCAGATTCTGGGGCACCACGCCGAGTTTTTCAACGACCTTGCCGGCAAAGCCGCCGATACGGAATTTCAGGCCCTTCAGGTCGGTCACGGTTTTGATTTCCTTGCGGAACCAGCCACCCATCTGGGTGCCGGTGTTGCCGCCAGGCAGGCTCACCATGTTGTACTTGGCGTAGAACTCGTTCATGAGCTTGCGGCCGTTGCCTTCGTACATCCAGGCGGACATCTGGCGCGAGTTCATGCCGAAGGGAATGGCCGCGCCGATGGCAAAGGCCTCGTTCTTGCCGAAGTAGTAGTAAGGCACGGTGTGGCACATTTCGACCGTTCCCTGCTGAACACCGTCGACCACGCCAAACGCGGGCATCAGTTCACCGGCCGCGTGTACGCTGATCTGGAATTTGCCGCCAGTCATCTCGCCGACCTTCTTGGCAAACACTTCGGCGCCGCCGTAAATGGTGTCAAGCGGCTTGGGGAAGCTGGAAGCCAGGCGCCAGCGGATGGTGGCCTGCGCGTGGACTGCAGGGGCGATGCCGGCAGCGAGAACGCCGGCAATGCCGGCGTTTTTGATAAGTGAACGACGATCCAAAATACTATCTCCTGAAAGGTTTCGAATTTGCAGGCCCCACATTCAGGACCGGCCGGACTGCTCAAGCCAACACGGCCCGCAAAGGCCGCGCCCTCAAGCGAAGGTCAGGCGCAGATTCTGTCAGTTTTCACACGCGCTCCCACCCGTTTTTACCCGTAGTGTTTCAAGGAATAAAAAAGCCGCCTCTGGGAGGCGGCTTGCAGAAAGCTGACAACCCCGAAAGGCTGCAGCTTCAGGCTCAAAAACTCAGAGCTTCTGGGCTTGCATGAAGCGGTCGAAGGTCGCCTCGGTGAAACGGAACCACAGGTTCTGGTCGGCGCGGAACTTGGAGTAATCGGCGTAGATTTTCTTCCAGCTTTCATTTTTGGCGCTGAGCTCGTCGTACAGGGCCATGGACTCCTTGAAGGCGGCGTTCATCACGTCGGTAGGGAAAGGCCGCAGCTTGGTACCCGCGCCCACCAGCTGCTTGAGCGCGCCGGGGTTTTTCGCATCGTACTTGGCCTGCATCTCGCCGTGGGCCTGGGCCGCGGCGGCTTCCACGATGGCCTTGTACTCGGGCGTGAGCGCGTCGAAGGCCTTGTTGTTGATGAAGAAGTCCAGCTCGGGGCCGCCCTCCCACCAGCCGGGGTAGTAATAAAAGGGCGCGACCTTGTTAAAGCCCAGCTTCTGGTCGTCATACGGGCCGACCCACTCGGCGGCATCGATGGTGCCCTTTTCAAGCGCTTGGTAGATCTCGCCGCCGGGGATGTTTTGCGGCACGCCGCCTATGCGCTCCAGCACCTTGCCGGCGAAGCCGCCAATGCGCATCTTCAGGCCCTTGATGTCCTTGACGGACTTGATTTCCTTGCGGTACCAGCCACCCATCTGGGCGCCGGTATTGCCGCCTGGGAAATTGACGATGTTGTATTTGGCGTAGAACTCACGCATCAGCTTCAGGCCGTTGCCTTCAATCATCCAGGCGCTCATCTGCCGGCTGTTCAGGCCGAAGGGAATCGCGCAGCCCAGCGCAAAGCATTCGTCCTTGCCGAAGAAATAATAGGGCGCGGTATGGCACGCCTCGACAGTGCCCTGCTGCACGCCGTCGACTACACCAAAGGCGGGCATCAGTTCGCCGGCCGAATGGACGGAGATTTCGAACTTGCCGCCCGACATGGCCTTGACGGCCTTGGCGAACACCTCCGCCGCGCCATAGATGGTGTCGAGCGATTTGGGGAAGCTGGAGGCCAGGCGCCACCGGATGGTTGCCTGCGCATGAACGGCCGGCGCCACACCGGCGGCCAATACACCGGCGATACCGGCATTTTTGATGAGGGAACGACGATCCATGGGGTATCTCTCCTGATAGTTATCGAGTTTTGG
>JAJKJM010000076.1 GCA_021153985.1 Polaromonas sp. | reverse complement strand
TGCAGGCCGTGCAGAACGCCATCGGCGGTATGAACTCCATCCGCGACCAGATCCAGGAAACCTCCAAGCGGATCAAGCGGCTCGGTGAATCGTCGCAGGAGATTGGTGAAATTACCGAACTGATTTCAGACATTACCGAACAGACCAACGTGCTGGCGCTGAACGCAGCTATTCAGGCCGCGTCAGCCGGTGAAGCCGGACGAGGCTTCTCGGTGGTTGCGGAAGAGGTGCAGCGACTGGCTGAACGTTCCGCAGATGCTACGCGCCAGATTTCGGCCCTGGTGAAAGCCATTCAGACCGACACACAGGATGCTGTAGCTGCTATGGAGCGCTCCACGCAGGGTGTGGTTGAAGGGGCCAAACTGTCCGATAACGCGGGTACCGCGCTGACCGAGATTGACCAGGTGTCACGCCGGCTGGCTGATCTGATCGAGCAGATTTCGAACTCTGCCTCCCGCGAAGCCGCATCGGCCAACGTGGTGGCCGGCAACATTCAGCACATTTTCGCGGTGACGGAACAAACCGGAGAAGGTACCCGTTCCACGGCGCAGCAGGTGCGGGATCTTTCCCGCATGGCTGAAGAATTGCGCCAGTCGGTGTCCCGATTCAAGATCGCCTGATGCCAGTCTGTTGTGCGCTGACCGCGAATCCCGATTCCTGAACCGGCCCGTTATTTATGCAATCCAACGCCTCGAATTCAACAGCTGTTGAACCCGATCTTGCCCTGAATGATCTGGGCCCCCTCGCATGGGTGCTTGACGAGCTTCGCAAGTCGCTGGACGGCGCAGCCAAGGCCCTCAAGCGTTTCGTGCGTGATGCGGAGGCTGCGCGCGGGTCCGATCTTGCAGCCCTTGATGCCAGCCAGCTGCGGATTGCCCGCCAGCAATTGCACCAGGCGGTGGGTGCGCTGGAAATGGTCGGCCTTGCGGGGCCTGCGTTGGTGCTTCGTTCGATGGAAGCGGCTGTACAAAAATTTGTACAACAACCTGAACAGTGCAGCCAGGATGCTGCAGGAAAAATCGAACGGGCGAGCTACGCGCTGACCGAATATCTGGAAGGCGTGTTGGCGGACAAACCCGTTTCCGCGGTTTCCCTGTTCCCCCAGTACCGTGATGTACAGGAGCTGGTGAAGGCTGACCGGATCCACCCTGCCGACCTGTGGCCATTTGAATGGCGCTGGCTGGAGGCGGAACTGACCGAGCGGGCGGAGCCCCGGAATTACGACGACGGCGCACGAGCTGTGCTGGACCAGTCGGTGCTTCAGCTCATGAAGGGCAAGGCGCCGCAAGCCGCAAAAAACCTGAGAGAACTCAGCTTGGGATTTGCTGCGCGACAGGCCGAGAAGCAGCCCAGAATATTCTGGAAGATTGCGGCCGCTTACTTCGAGGCGGTCGCTCACGATCTGCTCGGCTCGGATATTTATGTCCGCCGCGCCGCCTCCCGGATCCTGATGCAGTACGCCTTGCTTGCCAAGGGCGATCTGGCCGTGTCCGAGCGCCTGGCCCAGGACCTGCTGTTTTTCTGTGCCCAGGCGGTTTCTGCGCGTGCCAGTGACACCCCCGTTTTGTCGGCGGTACGGTCAGCTTACGGGCTCAATCGATTCAAGCCTGTGGACTATGAATTGGTTCAGTTCGGACGTTTTGACCCAGCCTTGCTGGCGCAGGCGCGCAAACGGATCACATCGGCCAAGGAAACTTGGTCTTCGCTTTCCGCTGGGGACGCCAATAAATTCAAAACGGTAACCGACCAGTTCAGCCTCGTGACCGACTCCCTGCTCAAGTTGCATCCGCCCAGCGAGCCACTTGCGCAAGCCTTGACCCGTGCCGTCGAGATGACAGTTCGCTCCGGCCAGGCGCCTGGTATTGAGCTGGCCATGGAAGTGGCGACCTCGGTGCTGTACCTTGAGGCTGCCTTTGATGACCTGGATCCCAATGACCCGCAATTGGCGGTGAGAACCGCCAATCTGGCCTCACGCCTTGAAGGTGTCAGGGCTGGCGGTCAACCCCAGCCGCTCGAAGGCTGGATGGAAGAGCTGTATCGCCGCGTCAGCGACAAGCAGACCATGGGTAGTGTGGTGGGCGAGTTGCGCGTGTCCCTGGGCGAGCTTGAAAAATCGCTCGACGTTTTCTTTCGCAATCCGCAAGACAAGGTCGCGTTGCAGTCGGTCCCTGGCCAACTTTCACAAATGCGCGGTGTGCTTTCGGTACTGGGGCTTGACCAGGCATCTCATGCAGTCTTGCGTATGCGCGACAGCGTGGAGCAAATGCTCGTTACCGAAATCGATGAGCAAATGGCACGCGCCGCCGGAACCTTCGAACACCTCGGCAATAACCTGGGTGCCTTGAGTTTCCTGATCGACATGCTGAACTACCAGCCTGCGCTGGCGAAGAAGCTTTTTGTCTATGACGAAGAAAAGGGCGAACTCAAACCCCTAATGGGACGTGCGCAGAGCGTGTCTACTGCCGCCGCCGCTTCCGTGACGGTCAACAGCGACATGCTGTCCCAGGAAGTTGCCTCCGTGGTGCAGGATGCCGGTCTCGGCGAGAAAAGTGAAAGCCTCACCGTCAAGCTGGATGCCCTGGCAACCCATGCGGCGCTTGCCGAACAGCCGGCCCTCGCCCAGACCGCTCGCGATGCATCGGCCGCCGTGTCGGGCAGCAATGCCGATGCGGCCGCCACCGCGATGACGACATTGGCCTTTGCCGTAACGCCGGCGGCCTCTGTCGCGGCTGAAAGCCAGGACAATGCCGCCGACTTCGAAGAAGACGACCTGCGCGATATCTTCCTGGAAGAAGCGCGTGAAGTGGTCGGCAACGGCCTTGAGGCCCTGGCCGCGCTGGCCGGCGACTCTGCCGATGTGTCGCAACTCACAGTCCTTCGGCGTGCCTTTCATACGCTCAAGGGCAGCTCGCGGATGGTGGGCCTCAACGAATTCGGTGAAGCCGCCTGGTCGCTCGAGCAGATGCTCAATAGCTGGCTGGCCGACCAGAAGACCGCCACCGACGAGTTCCGGGCGCTGTCTTCCGAGGCCATGAATGGTTTCTCGAGCTGGATTGCAGACATCGCAGCAAACCAGGACGGCGCATGGTCGGCCTCGGTTTTCCGTGCCAGTGCAGATGCGATGCGAACCGAAGCGCGCTATGTCCCGTTGAAGTTTTCCGCCGAGCCTGCTGCGGCGCAGCCTGCTCAGTCTTCTCCGCCGCCTTCTCCCGCTGTAGAGCCTGTTGCGGCAGCGGTGTTTTCTTTGCCGGATCTCGAGCTGGACGCCGGTGTATCCGCCGCGGCCAGTGTTGACTTGCCCGCGCCGGCGCCGGCAGAAGATCTGGACTTTGATCTCGTTTTTGAAGACGCAGCCGCTGCGCCGGCCGCCGCAACCATCCAGCCTGCGGCATTGGTGAGTGAGCCTGCCGCTGAGATCGAAGGCATCGACTTTGACAGCCTTTCCGCGATTTCTGGCGGTGCCGATGTTTCTCCAGTGGCGGTTGAATCCGCTGTGGCAGAGCAGTCCGCTCCAGCCGCCCCGGATGAGGCAGAAGCGATCGAGTTGTCCGATGCCGACTTTGAAAAGCATTTCCACGCCGAGGCCGCAAAGCCCGATGGCTCGGCTGTCGTATTCGATTTCGCGCCTGAGCCGCCGGTGGTGCAGCCTCTGGCGGCGGCGCCTGTTGTGCCCGAAACCTTTGAATTCGCTGAGCCCGTGCAATTCCAGGAGGCGCCGGCTGTTGAGGCCGCGGCTGCTGCAGACAACGTTGCCGAGGCGACTGACAGCGTATTGTTGGCGGAAGGTGGCGACGAGCAGGTGAAGGTCATCGGCTCATTGCGCATCGGTATCCCCCTTTACAACGTCTACCTGAACGAAGCTGACGAATGGTCGCGCAGGCTGGTGACCGAAGTTGCCGAATGGTCGCTGGAGCGCAACCAGCCCGTCAGCGACTCCACGGTCGCGTTGGCGCATTCCCTCGCCGGCAGCTCTGCGACCGTAGGGTTCGACGCCTTGTCTGAAATGGCCCGCGCCTTCGAACAAGCCCTACAGCAATCCAGGGCCCACCACAGCAATGGCGCTGCCAGGTACGGGCAGATTTTTGTCGATGCAGCGGAAGACATTCGCCGGCTTCTGCACCAGTTTGCGGCTGGTTTCCTCAAAGAGCCGGATGCGGACACTCTTGACCGCCTGCGAGACCTTGATTTCTCCGATTCGATCCTGGCACCCGGCAGCGACCTATCCGATTTTGATTTCTCCGGTGAACCAACCGTGGAAACGGTTGTGGACTCCGTGCTTCCGCCTGAACTGGAGGCTGAACTCCAGCGCCAGGCCCAGCCCGAACCTCAGCCCGAACCCGAACCTGAGATCATTATCAAGGCCGAGGTGCCAGAGGTTCCCGCTCCTGCTCCGGTGCGCGCCATGCCAGTGCCGCCGCCTGTTGCGGTTGTCGCGCCTCCGGTGCGGCTTGTCACGCCTGTGGCTGCGCCTGCCGCAGCGCCTGCTGCGTCGCAATTCGACGAAGATGAAGACGACGAAATCGATGCGGTCGATGCCATTGACCCGGACCTCTTCCCGATCTTCGAGGAGGAAGCCGCCGAACTCATGCCTCAACTGGGTGGCGCGCTGCGGCAATGGTCCGCGCGTCCCGACAACCAGGGTGCGCGCATGGAAGTACTGCGTGCGCTGCATACGCTCAAGGGCAGCGCCCGTCTCGCCGGCGCCATGCGGATGGGTGAAATGGCCCACCGGATCGAATCCGAGATTGAGTTTCTCGGCTCCGATGCGGCAGCATCCCAGGCGTTCGATCCTCTCCTGACGCGGTTCGATGCGATGGAAGCAACGTTTGAAGCCTTGCGCCACGCCGACGCGGCGGCGGCTGCCGCGCCTGTGGTGCTGGCGCCTATCGCTGCGGCCGAGCCCCCGCCAAAATCTGCGCCTGTAGAAGAAGCCGCTCCGGCTGTCCAGGAGGCGCCTGTACAAACTGCGGCCCCGGTCGCCGAAAGCGGTTCCCGCAAGCTCACGGTTCCCGCGCCGCAGACCATGGCTATGCAGCCGCTGCGTCAAGCGGCTTCCGCTTCGATTCGCGTCCGCTCCCAGCTGCTTGACCGCATGGTCAACCAGGCCGGTGAGGTCATGATCACGCGTTCCCGCCTGGAGGCCGAGCTCAGCCAGCTTCGCGGCTCGCTGAATGACATGAGCGGTAACTTGAACCGCTTGCGCCAGCAGCTGCGAGACATTGAACTGCAGGCTGAAACCCAGATGCAGTCGCGATTGGCCCAGGCCAAAGAAGCCCAGGCCGGGTTCGACCCGCTGGAATTCGACCGCTTTACCCGCGTGCAGGAATTGACCCGCATGATGGCCGAGTCTGTGAATGACGTGGCAACCGTGCAGCGCACCCTGCAGCGCACGGTGGAAGCCACCGAAGACGACTTGATCGCCCAGGCCCGCCAGACCCGTGAACTGCAGCGCGACCTGCTGCGCACGCGCATGGTGGAGTTTGAAGGTATTTCCGAGCGTCTCTATCGCGTGGTGCGCCAGGCTTCCAAGGAAACCGGCAAGCAGGTCCGCCTGGACTTGCTGGGCGGCACCATGGAAATGGACCGCGGCATGCTGGACCGTATGACGCCCGCTTTCGAGCACCTGCTGCGTAACTGTGTGGCCCACGGTATTGAAAGCACGCAGGTTCGTACCGATGCGGGCAAGGATCCGGTCGGCCTGATCACCGTGCACCTCCGCCAGGAAGGCAATGACGTTTCCGTCGACTTCAGCGATGACGGCGCCGGTTTGAACCTGGCACGCATCCGTGAAAAAGGCATCAGCCTCGGCATGGTGACGGCAGATCAGGCGCTTACCGACCAGGACGCTGCCAACCTGATCTTCATGCCGGGCTTCTCCACGGCCGCTCAGGTGACCGAGCTGGCAGGACGCGGCATCGGCATGGACGTGGTTCGCTCGGAAGTCAATGCGCTCGGTGGCCGGATTGAAACCTCCACGGTCGCCGGCCAGGGCACCCACTTCAAGCTGGTGCTTCCCCTGACCACGGCTGTGACGCAGGTGGTGATGATCCGCTCGGGCAACCTTTCCGTGGGCGTTCCCGCCAACGTGGTGGAAACCGTCAGGCGCGCTTCGGCCAAAGAGCTGCAGCAGGCCTACAACACCGGCACGCTTGAGGTCGCCGGCGAATCGATTCCCTTCTTCTGGTCTGGCGCCTTGCTGCAGGCCTCGCACCACAGCGCTGAAGCCCAGGGTAAGACCACGCCGGTTGTGATCTTCCGAAGCGCTGCACAGCGCATTGCCCTGCACGTCGACGAAGTGTTGGGTAACCAGGAAGTTGTGGTCAAGAACTTGGGCCCCCAGTTGTCCCGTCTGCCCGGCTTGGCCGGTATGTCGGTGCTCGCTTCGGGCGCGGTCGTGCTGATTTACAACCCGGTGGCGCTGGCTTCCGTGTACGGCCAGCAGGCACGCGCCTGGAGCTCAGACCGCGCAGAGCCGCACATGCTCGAAGGCTCTGCCGACACAGCGGCAACCGGCTCCGGCAGCGTCGCGAAGATCCCCATGCCCGCCGCTCCGCAGATTCCGCTGATTCTGGTGGTCGATGATTCCATTACGGTTCGCCGCGTCACGCAGCGCCTGCTTCAGCGTGAAGGCTACCGTGTTGCCATGGCGGCCGACGGTTTGCAAGCGCTTGAACGCCTGCAAGAAGAGCGGCCTGCCGTAGTGCTGTCAGACATCGAAATGCCGCGCATGGACGGCTTCGATCTGGCGCGCAACATCCGGGCTGACGTGCGTCTCAATAACCTGCCCATCATCATGATCACGTCCCGCATCGCCGAGAAGCACCGTGAACATGCCAAGGAGCTCGGCGTTGACCACTACCTGGGCAAGCCGTTCTCTGAAGAGGAGTTGATGAGCCTGGTTCGCCACTATTGCGCCGCAGAGACTGCCGCATCCGCCTGAAAATAATTGGCCCAATCGGGCTTTTGCCCAGGTGGGATGTGGGCAAGCAGCTCCTAAAACAATAGCAAAACCCAAGGCCTGAGAGTCCCCTCTCAGGCCTTTTTCACGACCGCGTAGCGCTGCAGCGTCAGCGCCCGCGCCTCGTCATGCTGCACGATCGGAAGCGGATAATCTTTGCCAAGCACCACACCCGCGCTGGCCAGCTCCAGCGGTTTCGCCAGCCAGGGGCTGTGAAGCGCCTTGCCGGGCAGCTGCGCCAGCACCGGCACGTACTTGCGGATGAACTTGCCGTCGGCGTCAAATTTCTCGCTCTGGCTGACCGGGTTGAAGATGCGGAAATAGGGCTGCGCATCACAACCGGTGCTGGCTGCCCACTGCCAGCCGCCGTTGTTGGCCGACAGGTCAAAGTCGTTGAGCTTTTCGGCAAAGTAGCGCTCACCCCAGCGCCAGTCGATCCCCAGGTCTTTCACCAGAAAACTGGCGGTCACCATGCGCAAGCGGTTGTGCATATAGCCGGTCTGGTTGATCTGGGCCATGGCGGCGTCCACCAGCGGGTAGCCCGTGCGGCCATCGCACCAGGCCTGAAACAGCACTTGGGCTTTCTCGCCGCTCTCCCACTTGATGGCGTCGTATTCCGGTTTAAACGCATTGCCGGCGGCGTGCGGGAAGTTGCTCAGGATTTGCGCGTAAAAATCCCGCCAGATCAGCTCACTGAGCCAGGTGGCGGCGCCTTCGCCTCCGAGATTTGCCGCATTCAAGGCCACTGAAGCCATCTGCCGGATCGACACGGTGCCGAACCGGAGGTGCACGCCCAGATAACTGGGGCCCTTGATGGCCGGGTAGTCACGCGTCTCCTGGTACTGCGCCATGCGGGCAATGAAATCTTCAAAAAGCTGAGCACCCCCTTCGCTGCCTGTGGGAATTTTCAGCACCGACAGGTTGCTGGCTTCAAACCCCAACTCCTCCAGCGACGGGACAGGCCGCCTGCTTGCCGAAACCGTCGCCAGGGCCGCGCCATACGTTTCGACGGGATAAGACTTGAGATAAAAATCGTCCACCTTCTTCAGCCAGGCATTTTTGTAAGGCGTGAACACGGTGTAGGGCTTGCCCGCCTGGGTCAGCAGTTCCTGGCGCTCAAAGATGACGTGGTCCTTGAAACTGTGAAAGGCCTTGCCCTCGGCTTCAAGCGTCGCTTGTACGGCCGCGTCGCGCGCCAGAGACTGTGGTTCGTCATCGTGGTTGGCGAACACGGCGCTGACGCCCAGCTCCGCCGCCAGCCGCACCACCGCATCCACGGCACCGTGGTGAGCCGTCAGCAGGCAGGCGCCAGGACGGCCGGCCGAGGCGCCCAGTTCCTGGAGCTGGCCATCCAGGCTCAACACCGATTCCCGTATGAATTCCACACGGCGGTCAATTCGTGGCAGGCTGTCCAGAATGCCCCGGTCAAAAACAAACGCGCAATACACCTGCTTACAGGACTTCAGCGCGTGGTACAGCGCCGCATTGTCCTGAACCCGCAGGTCGCGCCTGAACCACATCAGCCCTGTCTCATACTTCTTTTGCATCGGGCCATGGTAGCGAAAAGCGGCCATTGGCCTTTTATCCCGTGCAGATTGGCGGGTCGCAGGGCAGGGCGGGCTCCCTGCGCCGGTCCGTCCGGCGTAAAATCCTCCCATGGCCACGGATTCCGCATCGATCAACCTCACGCATCACTTCCTCATCGCCATGCCCGGTATGGACGACGAAGCTTTTGCCAAAAGCGTGGTCTATATGTGCGAACACAGCGACAGGGGCGCCCTGGGGCTGATCATCAACAAACCGAGCGACATCAACCTCAAGAACCTGTTTGACAAAGTCGAGTTGCCGTTGCGCCGCGACGACCTGTCGCAGGCCCTCGTATTCCAGGGCGGCCCCGTCCAGACCGAGCGGGGTTTTGTGCTCCACGAGTCCATGATGCCCGGCAATGAATCCGTTTATGCCTCCACCATGACCATTCCCGGCGGCCTGGAAATGACCACCTCCAAAGATGTGCTCGAAGCGCTCTCCACCGGCGCCGGCCCGCGCAAGGTGTTTGTCTCGCTCGGCTACTCGGCCTGGGGCGAGGGCCAGCTGGAATCCGAAATCTCCGACAACAGCTGGCTCACCGTCGCCGCCGACCTGGACGTGATTTTCGACACGCCGGTCGAGCAGCGCTACGACAAGGCCCTCATGCTGCTCGGCCTGCAAAGCTGGATGCTCTCACCCGAGGCCGGCCACGCATGAGCCTTGCGGCCATGCCTTCCCGGGGCACTGCCCACCAAACCTTTCTGGCTTTCGACTTCGGTCTCAAGCGCACCGGCGTTGCCACCGGCAACATACTGACGCGCACCGCCACACCGCAGCCCACCATCAATGCTGAAGGCAGCGACGCCCGCCTGAAAGCCGTTGAGGCGCGCATCAAGGAGTGGCAGCCTGACGCCCTGGTGGTTGGCGTGCCCTTTCACCCCGACGGCGCCAGCCACGACAATACCGTGCGGGCGCAGAAGTTCGCTCGCCAGCTTCGCGGGCGCTTTGGCCTGCAGGTCTTTGAGGTGGACGAACGCTACAGCACCACCGAGGCACTGGCTGGCGGCGCGCTTGACGCCGACGCCGCCTCGGCCTGCATCATCCTCGAGCAGTTTTTAAGGAGTTTTCCATGAGCAGCCTGACCCTTGACGCCGAGGCGCTG
>JAJKJM010000075.1 GCA_021153985.1 Polaromonas sp. | reverse complement strand
CCGGCTCAGTGTTGAGTAAGCGATGAAGGAACGGCGCCTGCTGGAAAGAATAGCGGCCTGGGAAGATGGTGAACAACGCACCAACCAGACGCAGGTCGACATTCTTGTCCGGTCGGTGACCGACCATCTTCGGCGCCTTCTCAATACGCGGCAAGGCAGCGTGCAGCTTGATCCGCTCTTCGGTGTACCCGACTTCACCAATATCGCCGGCGGACTCACAGCGGGTTCCACCGGCGATATTGAAGAAGAGATTCGCCGCATGGTGTTGAAGTACGAGCCACGGATCAAATCGCCCAGGGTGGTGGTGAGCCGTGAATCGACAGATGTGCTGTCCATCAGGTTCGCACTTGAGGGCAAGCTCGAAGTGGATGACCGGGAGATCCCGCTCCAGCTATCTACAACGGTTGGCGCAAGCGGCAAGGTCAACATCAACTGATTTTTAATGGCCCTTTAATTGTTCCTTGAGCGAGAAGATCAACATGTTCAATCGGTACTATGAAGATGAATTGAACAAGCTCAAGGGACTGGCGGTCGAGTTTTCCCGGGCCAACCCCGCGCTGGCGCCCATGCTCTCCGGCGCTTCGGCCGATCCCGATGTGGAGCGTCTGCTCGAAGGCGTCGCCTTTTTAACGGGCCTTACGCGCCAGAAGCTGGACGATGAATTCCCCGAGTTCGTCCAGGAACTTGCCAACCTCCTTTTTCCGCACTACCTGCGTCCGATTCCTGCCAGCACGCTGGTGAGCTTTGCCCCCAAAGGCCTGCTGGCCGAGAGCGTGAGCGTAGCGGCGGGTTCCAAAATTGATTCGGTTCCAGTGGACGGAACGCCCTGCCGGTTTCGCACCTGCACCGAGCTGGTGGTCCATCCTCTCAGTCTGTCGGCGGCCCGGCTTGTCAGCGGAGCCGGCCAGGCGCCCCGGCTGGTCCTGGCGTTCGACATCCAGGGCGGGCTTGATCTGACGCAATGGACAGTGCCTGCGATTCGCCTGTTCCTTGGCGGCGGCTACACCGAGGCTTCCAAGCTGCTTTTGCTGCTCGCCAACCATGTCAAAACAGCAAGCGTGAAGAGTGATGGTGTCGCGTCGGATCTTGGGCCGAAAGCCATCCGGCATTCCGGATTTGAAAGCGAACTGCTGCCTTATCCCAGCCATGCCTTCCAGGGCTATCGCGCCTTGCAGGAGTTCTTTGTCCTGCCCGAGAAACTCCTGTTTGTGGACATCGAAGGCCTGGACAAGGCGCTGGCAAAAGGAACCGGAACCTCGTTTGAAGTTTCGCTCTTGCTGGATCACCTTCCCGACTGGATGCCGGACATACGCGCCGACAGCTTCATGCTGAACATCGTGCCTGCGGTCAACCTCTTTGAGCATGCCGCAGACCCTGTCAATCATGAACACCGGGCGAGTGAATACCGCCTCATGCCCGAGGCAGCCAATCGGCAGCACTACCAGATCTATTCCGTCGACCAGGTCGTGGGCTATCAGCAAGGCGCCTCCAGGGAGCGCGCCTATGTGCCGTTCGGCATGTTGCAGCACGACGGAAGCAACACGCTCAGCTACCGCACCACCTTGCGTTCCGCCACGGTGGGGCGGGGCAGCGATGTATTTCTTTCGGTGGCCTACCCTCCCGGCGATGTCCCCTTGCCAGAGACGCTGTCGGTCCAGATCACCTGCACCAATCGCCAGCTGCCGGAAAGCCTCAAGCTGGGCGACCTGAGCAAGCCGACCAGCAGCTCACCCGACCGCATGACTTTCCGCAACATCCGGCCCATGACGTCCCCGCTCAATCCACCCTCGGGTGAAGCGCTGCTCTGGCGGCTGGTCTCGCATGTCTCGCTGAATTTTCTGTCGATCGCCAATGCCGAAAACCTGCGCGCGCTGCTGGGACTTTATGTTTTCTCCGAGCGGCAAGAGCAAGGCCAGGAGACCGCCAATCGCCGGCGTATTGACAGCATCCAGCAAGTGACCGCGACACGCGAGACGCGGCTGGTGGGGCGCGGCAGCCTTCTGCGCGGCCAGCAGATACGCATCAAGTGCCGGCTGGATTTTTTCGCCAGCATTGGCGACATGTACGTTTTCGGTTGTGTCCTTGACCGTTTTCTCGGCGACTACGCCGGCATCAATTCATATACCCGCGTCGAACTTGAAGACGCTTTCACAGGAGCAGTCTTCAAATGGCCGCCAAGATTGGGTCAGCAGCCGCTGCTGTAGAGGAGCAACTCCTCGCCCATGGCGAGAGGTTCTCCTACTTCCAGGCCATCCGCTTGCTGCGGCTGTTTGGAAAGGCGCGCGGGATGGAAACGGGCAGCTTGCGCATTCGCCCCAAGCTGAGCCTGGGCTTTCCTGAAAACGACATCGACAGCATTGAGCCGTTGCCCGAAGGCGGCTACCGGATCACGGCGAATTTTTTCGGCCTGTACGGCGTGGCCTCGCCACTGCCGACGTATTACACCGAAGACCTTTTTGAAGAAGAGCGCGAGGGGCGCCACGCCACCCGCGATTTTCTGGATGTCGTCCATTACGCGACCTACCCGCTGCTGTTCGACGCGTGGAGAAAACACCGCCTGCAGGACCGCGTGCTGGAAGATGGCGATGCGGGCGTCCTTGACCTGTTCTACTCATTTATTGGGCTGCATGCCAGCGACCTGCGGGACGGGCTGCCGGTCAGCGACGGCTTGTTGCGTTATGCGGGCTTGTTCAACCTGCACCCGCGGTCGGCGCTTGGCCTTAACACCTTGCTGGCCGACGCGTTCAGGCCCGCGAAAGTCCAGGTGCAGTGCTGCACGCTTCAGTATGTTCCCATCCCCGCTGATCAGCGGCTTCATCTGGGTCTGCAGGCGCATCAGTTGGGCGAGGATACCTATTTAGGCAGCCAGGTCGATGACTACAGCGGCAGCATCACGATCACGCTCAGTGACCTGCCTGAGGATTCTTTTCACCAGCTGCTGCCCGGAACACCAGGGCATCAGCGGCTTGAGTTCCTCACCCGCTTTTACCTGATTGATCCGCTGGAAGTCAGGGTCGTCCTGGAACTGAGGCACGAGGAAGCACGGGCGGCTCGCACCTTAAAGGGGCTAGGCGCGATGCAAGCCACACCCGAGTCCAGCACGACAAACTGGACCCGCTTGGGGCTCGATACCTGGCTGACGCCGGAGCACGTGCACCAGCCTACCCGTGTGGAATTCACCCTGTAATTTTCGGCATTCATTCTTCATAAATAGAGAAAGAAAAATCATGTTGCTGGTCGAACTGAAACCCCTGGTCGGACGCCTGAATGCCTTTACCAAACAGGCGCTCGAAGACGGTGTGGGCCTTTGCGTGTCCCGCAGCCACTACGAAATCACGGTCGAGCATTTGCTGGCCAAGCTGTTCGACAACGTCCAGGCCGACGTGGCGCTGCTGCTGCGCCAGAACGGCGTGGACGCTGCCCTCGTCAAGCGCGGGATAGACCGCGCCCTGGAGGACATGCGCACCGGCAACGCCGGCAAGCCGGCTTTCTCGCCGTTGCTGCTTGAGCTCATGCAGGATGCCTGGCTGATCGCCTCGGTCAACCTGGGCGAGGCCCGCATTCGTTCCGGCGCGATTTTGCTGGCCTTCCTGGCTCGCGCCAGCTACTACGCCACCGGCGACTACGCCGAGCCGCTGCGCGCGCTCAACCGTGAAAGCCTGCTCAGCGGCTTCGGCGCCGCGTGCGGCGCTTCGATTGAAGAAACCCCGGGTGCCGGCGAAGGCGGCGGTGCGGGCGGCGGCCAGGCGGCTGCCGGCGGCGAAGGCAGCGCGATCGCGCGCTTTTGTGAAAACTTCACCGACAAGGCGCGCAACGGCAAGATAGATCCGGTCTTCGGCCGCGACAAAGAAATCCGCCAGATGGTGGACATCCTGGCCAGGCGCCGCAAGAACAACCCCATCTGCGTGGGCGACCCCGGCGTCGGCAAGACCGCGGTGGTCGAGGGCCTGGCGCTGCGCATCGTCGACGGCGATGTGCCCGACTCGCTCAAGGACGTGACTATCCTCGGCCTGGACATGGGGCTGCTGCAGGCCGGCGCCAGCGTCAAGGGTGAATTTGAAAACCGCCTCAAAGGCGTGATCACCGAAGTCAAGGGTTCGGCCAAGCCCATCATCCTGTTTATCGATGAAGCCCACACCCTGATCGGGGCAGGTGGGCAGGCCGGCACTTCGGATGCCGCCAACTTGCTCAAGCCCGCATTGGCGCGCGGCGAGCTGCGCACCATCGCTGCCACCACCTGGGCTGAGTACAAAAAGTATTTTGAGAAAGACCCGGCGCTGGCTAGACGCTTCCAGCCCGTCAAGCTCGACGAGCCCGATTTGGCGACCGCCGTCATCATCCTGCGCGGCCTGAAAGAAAAATACGAAGACGTGCACCACGTGGTGATGCGCGACGATGCCATTGTGGCCGCCGCTGAACTCTCCAGCCGCTACATCACCGGCCGCCAGCTGCCCGACAAGGCCGTTGATTTGCTGGACACCGCCTGCGCGCGCGTGAAAGTGCTGCAAAGCGCCAAGCCCGATGTGCTGGAAGACAAAGAGCGCCAGATGCAGGCCCTGGAGCGCGAGCAGCGCGGCCTGGAGCGCGACCGCGACAACCACCAGCCGGTGGATGCCGAGCGCCTGGGCGCCATTGCCGGCCTGGTCGTCACGCTGGCCGCCGAGGCAGAGGTTCTCAGGGCCGAATGGAGCAAGCAAAAGAGCGCCGCCGATGCGCTGCTGGCCGCACGCGCCGCCTGCCAGGCCGCCAAGGCCGCCAACGCCACACCTGCCGAATTTGAGGCGCTCTCGCAGAAGGTAGGCGAGGCCGGCAAGGCCTTTGAAGCGGCCCAAGGCGCCAACCCGCTGGTGCGCGTCGACGTGGACCCGGACGTGGTAGCCAAGGTCGTGTCGGACTGGACGGGCATTCCGGTCGGCAAGATGCTGCGCGACCAGGCAGAAAGCGTCATGCGCATGGAGTCCGTGCTCACGGCCCGCATTCGCGGCCAGGACCACGCCATGCACCAGATCACTGAAGTGCTCAAGACGGCCAAATCGGGCCTGCGCGATCCGCAGCAGCCGCTGGGTGTGTTCCTGCTGGCCGGCCCATCCGGCGTCGGCAAGACCGAAACGGCGCTGTCGGTGGCCGACATCCTGTTCGGCGACGAAAAATCGACCGTCGTGGTCAATATGAGCGAGTTCCAGGAGAAGCACAACGTCAGCCGCCTGATCGGCTCGCCGCCCGGCTACGTGGGTTACGGCGAGGGCGGTGTGTTGACCGAGGCGGTGCGCCAGCGCCCTTATTCGGTGGTGTTGCTCGACGAGGTCGAGAAAGCCCACCTCGATGTCCTCAACCTGTTCTACCAGGTCTTCGACAAGGGCATGCTGTCGGATGGCGAAGGCAAGGACATCGACTTTTCCAATACCGTCATCTTCCTGACCTCCAACCTGGCGACCGATGTCATTACCGAAATGACGGCAGGTGACGAAAAGCCCGATGCGGCGACGCTGCTGTCCGCCATCAGGCCTATTCTGTCGGCGCACTTCAAGCCGGCGCTGCTGGCGCGCATGACGGTCATACCTTACTTCACCCTGGCGCAAGACGCACTGGCCGGCATCGTGCGCCTGAAGCTCAACAAGATCGTGCAGCGCCTGGCGCACAACAACAAGATGGCCTTTACCTACAGCGATGCGGTGGTGCAGCAGATCGCCGCGCGCTGCACCGAAGTGGAAACGGGCGCGCGCAACGTCGACTTCATCCTGCGCAGCGGCGTCATGCCGCTGATGTCGCAGGGAATTTTGTCGCGCATGAGCACGGGCGAACAGCCCGGCAGCGTGAAGCTGGACATCGACGCCCAGAACGAATTTACCGTGCAATTTTTAGACAAGGCCGCGGCATAACGCGCTTGTTGCGCCATTGACGCGTGCAACGTACTTGAGGAATAGAGGAAAACTGAAATGACTTCGCTTGATAAAAACCTTAACGCTGGCAACAAGCGTTTTTCATTCGCTTCCAAAGCCTATCCGGCGGACAAGTTTTCCGTGGTCAAGATGGAAGGCTACGAAGCCATCTCCGCCAATTTCTCGTTTGAGCTGACGCTGGTGTCGGACGACGTGTCGGTTGACTTCGAAAAAATGCTGTCGAATCCGGCGACTTTCACCTTGTACGCGGCGGGCGGCAATATGGAGACGCCTTACCACGGCGTGCTGTCCGAGTTTGAGCAGTTGCACCAGTCCGGGGATCTGGTCTTTTACCGGGCGGTGCTCGCGCCTCGCCTGCAGCGCCTGACCCTTTACCGCACGTCCGACGTTTTCCTCAATGACCAGACGATTCCCGATGTTCTTGAGGCAGTCATCAAAGACAGCAAGGAAAGCGGGCTGACTTCGGCAGACTACGAAAAGAAACTGAAGGGAAGTTACCGCCCACGCAGCTTTGTTTGCCAGTACCAGGAAACCAACCTGGACTTCATCATGCGCTGGATGGAAAAAGAGGGCATGTACTTCTACTTCGACCACAGCGGCGGCGCGGAAAAGCTGGTCATGGTCGACGACACCACACTCCAGCCCGCGGGCGTGCTCGGGGTGACTTACCGGCCGGTTGAAAACATGGCCAGCGGCGCCGCCAAGGACTCCATCCAGAATTTTGTCTGCCGGCAAAAGCCGCTTCCCAAGCAGGTGATCCTGCAGGGTTTCAACTACAGCAGCGCCGCCGTGGAGTTGAAGCAGACGGCGCCCGTGTCGGACAGCGGCGCCGGCGACGTGATGCTGTACGGCGAAAACTTCCTGACGCAGGAAGAGGGCCAGCGCTATGCCAAGTTGCGTGCCCAGGAAATCCTGTGTGGCGGCAAGGTGTTCAAAGGCGAGGCCACGGCCGTCGGGGTGCGCAGCGGCTATTTCATGCAAATGGCTGCGCATTACCGCACGGACTTTAACGGCAAGTACCTGGTTACCGAGGTAGAGCACTATGGCTCCCAGGCCGGCGTGCTGCTGGCGGGTATTGCCAATTCATTTGGTGGAACCCCCGGTGAGACCGATTACCACCTGAAATTCAGGGCCATTCCTTCCGCCGTGCAGTTCCGCCCGGCGCGTTCCATGATCCGGCCCTTTATCGCCGGCACGGTCAGCGCCATCGTGGATGCCGAAGGTTCGGGCCAATATGCCGAGATGGATACGTTGGGCCAGTACAAGGTTCAACTGCCCTTCAGCAAAACCGGCAAGGCCGCTAACAAGGGGTCCGCCCGCATCCGCATGGCCACGCCGTATTCGGGCAGCAACCATGGCATCAACTTCCCCTTGCACAAAGGCGCCGAGGTGCTGCTGTCGTTCATCGACGGAGACCCCGACCAGCCTGTGATCGTCAGCGCGGTGCCCAACTCGGAAAACCCGAGCGTGGTGAACAACGCAAACCCGGCACAGAGCCTGATCACGACCGCCGGCGGCAACCAGATCCTGATGGACGACACCAAGGGCAAGGAGGTGGTCTATATCACCTCGCCTTATCAAAACAGCGCGCTGGTGATCGGCAACCCGGAGGGCCGACGCAGCACCGTGGGCCGGGATGGCAAAGACGGCAAGGACGGAGCTGCGGGCGCCAAGGGCGACACCGGCGCAACGGGTACGGCCGGCGCGACGGGAGGCAAGGGCGACAAAGGCGATACCGGAGCTACAGGTGCTACGGGCGCCACCGGAGCTGCTCCACCGGAAGCCCCCAAACCAAGCTACCCCGGCATCTGGGCATCCACCAGCGGCAGTTCCGAGAGCATCACGTTCGGCACCACCAATGCGATCAAGGTCGGCTACAACAATACCCTTGGCCTGTCGATCGACAACTCGGTGAGCGCTTCCATTGCCAACAAGGTCGCATTGGGCGTCAGCGCAACGCTGAGTTACGGCAACGATGTGGCGTGGAAGCTCGGGCGCAGCATCACGCTGGACGACTCGGAAGCCATTTCCATGAAGGCTTCAGGCAAGCTGAGCGGCAACAAAGACGTCATGATTTCCGGTGGCCAGGCGGCGCCGCTTGCGGCTGCGGCCGAGGCCGCCAAGACCACCGTCAAGAAAGCCGTGCTGCTGGCGACCGGCCTCAACGTCGCGGCCGGAGTTGCCGCCGGCGCGCTGATCAATCAGGGCGCCGATCTTGACGACAAGGGAAAAGCGAAATTCAAGGACAACAGCTGGGGCAACTGGTCCGCACGCGCGCTGGGCATTGTCTCCGGGCCCCTGACGGCCATCGCCATCAACAGGGTGCTCAATGGATTGGCGACCACGCTTGCCGAGCTGACCAAACCGTCGCTGGCTTTCGCGAGCAATATCAAGCTTGACACCTCGGGTGCGGAAATTTACTCCACCGACTTGCCGCCGCTCAGCCAGGGCCGCATCATGCTTTCGCCGGGTAATGTCACCCTGCATGCCGGCTTGCCCATGCCTTTGCCCCCGCCGGTATTGCCCGGTGGAGTGGCCGGCCCGCACATATTGCCGCCTGCGGAAACCATGGGTTCGGCGATAGAGCTGACGCGCACGCGCATCAAATTGACGAATAGCATGATCGCGGTCCCGCCGCCGAGTTCGTTGCAACTGGAGGCCACGGCCGCGACGCTTGCCACCTTGAACCCGGGAGGCGAAGTCAAGCTGAACCACGTGACCGGCGGCCATGTGACGCTCGCCGGCGCCGGCATAACTGCCACCTCGGGGACTGCCGAGCTGGCGCTGGAGCTGATAGGCAGCGCAACTCTGCAGGCGACACCCACCGCCAAGATCTCCGTCACCGCGGCAAATATCCAGGCATCGGTGGCCCCGGGCAGCGGACTGATTGTCGATTCAACAGGCGGCGGGATTTTTGCGCCCGGTGGAAACGCGATATCGGTTTCGCCCGGTACGGTTGCCATTAAAGGCATGTTGATCCAGCTCGGATAACCGGCACCTGGTGCACGCCCCATGAAAATCTTCAAACCAGACTCGCTCGGCCTGCTGCATCGCGGCATGCGTTTCGCGCGCAAGAACCAGCTGTCCATAGGCATGATGGCCTTCTTTCCCCTGGACGAGACGCCGGGCTCGGCGCTATTGCCCGAAGCCCAGATGTGGAAGGCCGCCGCCGAGGCGATCGGCAGTGACGCCGTCATGGACGAAGGCCTGCCCAAACCGGCTGGCGAGTTCCTTGTGTTCGGCGCCGCGCATGCGCCTTCGGGTGTGGCCGCCCCCGAGGTGGCCGTCAGCGCGCAGGTGGGCAGCCTGTCCAAAACACTGCGTGTCAGCGGTGACCGGCATTTCAACGCGCTGGGCGTGATCAGCGGGCCCAAACCATTCACTCACATGGCGATCAGCCCGCAGACGGCTTTTGGCGGCGCGGGCTCTGCCGACAACCCCGCCGGCAAGGGCCTGGTCAAACTGAAGAACGCCGACGGCAGCGAAAGCCTGCCCTTGCCCAACGTGGAACACATGGCAAAGCTGGTGCTGCGGCCCGGTGACGAAGCGCCCGCCGCCGGCTTCTGGTCGCTGCCGCCTGATTCACCGCTGCGCAAGCAGCACCTCGGTACGTTCAACGACGCCTGGCTCAAAACAAGCTGGCCGCACCTGCCCGACGACACGCAGCCCGCTTATTTCAATGTGGCGCCGCCCGACCAGCGCCTGGGCGGATTTTTCCGCGGCGACGAAAAGATCGTGGTGCACAACATGCACCCGCAACGCGCTTTAATCAGCTCGGCCTTGCCGCAAGTGCGCGCGCGATGCTTTATCAACCGGCGCACGGCGGGTGGAGGCGAGGAGTTTGTCGAGGTCACCTCGCGTGCGGAAACCGTCTGGCTGTTTCCGGGGCAGGGCTGCGGCGTCGTGCTGTTCCGCGCGCTGGCCCAGGTGGCCGACGAAGATGCTGATGATGTGCTGCACCTGCTGGCCGATTGGGAAGACCTGCGCAGCGCGCCCTTGCCGCTGGATCATTACTATCGCGCATTTAAGGCCCAGTTGCCGCAAGCGCCCGTTGCCCCTGCCGATCTCCCGCCGGTTGTGGCGCCGGCAGTGCCTGCCGTCGCGGCCGCTGCCATGCCGGCCGCTGCCGCCGCCCTCACAGTGCCGGCAGTTGCCATGGCCATGCCTCCGGAGCTTGCCGCCGTGCAAAAGCAGGCGGCCGAGCTGGAGACCCACACGCGAGAGCTCATGCGCCAGCACGGCATCACGGACGCCGACATCGCGCCCTACCTGAAGCCGCCTGTCGACGGGCCCGCACCGTCATTCGCCGAACTTGAAAAGATGTCTCAGGACCTTGAGGCCGACACCCGCGCGCTCATGAAGCAGCACAACATCAGCGAGGCCGACGTGGCCGCCGCGGTTCGCCAGCCTCCGCCGGAGCCGGCGCCTAGCGCGGACGAGCTGAAAGACATGGTCAAGAAAATCGAAGCCGACACGCGTGAGTCCATGCGCAAGCACGGCATCACTGAGCAGGACATCCAGAAAGAGTTCGACTCGCGGCCGGAACTCGCCGGGCTCGCCGCAGATTTCCGCAAACCGGGCCCGGACATCGACCAGGCCTTTGCGGCCCTCGGGGCAGCTATGGCTGCGCAGGCCGTGGCACCGCCGGCCATCAAGCTGCCAACACTGCCGCTGCCCACCTTGCCTGCGGCGAAACCGCCGCCGGCGCAGAAGTTGACACGCGAGGAGGTCGTTGCACGCCATGCGGCCGGCAAAGGCTTTGCCTCGCATGATCTTTCCGGCGTTGACCTGTCGGCGCTTGACCTCGCCGGCGCCGATTTCTCGGGTGCCTTGCTCGAAGGCACTGGGTTCGCCGGTAGCAAGCTGGCCGCCGCCAACTTCAGCCAGGCCTTGCTTCAGGGCGGTGACTTCAGCGAGGCGGACTTGAAGGGCGCGAAGTTTGGCGGCGCCAGCGCAGGCCAGGCTGTTTTCAAGCAGGCGCTTCTGGACACCAGCGACCTGGCGCACGCCGACTTCACGGGAGCCGACTTTTCAGCGGCCAGCGTGGCGGGCGCCAAGCTGAGCGATGCCGTCTTTGACGGCGCCAAGATGGCCGGCCTGAAAGCCGCGGGCTGCACCGCCTTGCGCACCAGTTTTGCCGGCGGCGACCTGGCCGGGGCGGATTTTGCCCGCGCTGTGCTGACAGGTGCCGCTTTCGCCGGCGCCAAAGTCGGCAAGGCGAGCTTTGCCGGCGCCAATGGCGACAACGCTGATTTCCAGCAGGCTGACGCGACCGGAGCCAACTTCACCGGCGCCAGCCTGTGTGCTTCGCGGGCCGACGGTAGCAGCCAGTTTGCCGGGGCGCAGCTGCCGGGCGCGCAGCTTGAGCGGGCGGCCTGGGGTGGCGCGATGATGGGCGGCGCCCTGTTCGAAGGCGCCTTGTTGGACAACGCCGACTTCAGCGACATCAAGGCAGCGGGCGCCAACTTCGGCCGGTCATCGGCCAAAGGCGCACGCTTTGACAAGGCCGACCTGAGCGGCGCCGACTTCACCGGCGTGAACCTGCACAAGGGCTCGCTGCGCAAAGCCAACACCGAACGCACGCTGCTGCGCAAGGCCAACCTCTATGGCGTGGATTTTTATGACACCACGCCCACCATTGCCAGTCTCGAGGGCTCCAACATCGACCAGACGATTTTGCTGGTCAGAAAGCCGGTGGTTTGAATGGCTGCCCGCTCACCCGTGTCTCCAGTTTGCTATCGTATTGATAGCTGCTTGCCAATATGGATATTGGGCTACAGCCCTAAAACACTCGTAAACCCAGGGGAAGCGCGATGGATGTAAAAGATGCGCTGGCCCAGCTGGCCAGTGACCGCTACCTGGCCGATGCAGACCTGTCCGGCGCCGATTTGTCGGGCGCGGATTTCATCGGCTGCCACCTGGAGAACGTCCGCTTGGCAAATGCCAAGCTGTCAGGCAGCAAGCTCGCCGGCAGCGTCTGGCAGGGCTGCGACCTCACGGGTGCCAACCTGGCAGGCGCTGATCTGTCGGCCGCCCAGATGCAGGACGTCAAGCTTGCAGGCGCCAACCTGGAGGCCACCAATGCCTCCGGCGCGAACTGGTCGAAAACAGACCTGAGTGGCGTGAAAGCCAAGGGCACCGATTTCAGCCACGCATCGTTTGATTCCGTCAACCTGAGCGCTGCGCAGTTTGCCGGCGCAAGGCTTTTCAAGGCTGCATGCTATGGCTGCACGCTGGACGGCGCCGACTTCACAGGGGCGGACCTTACCCGCTGGGTGGTGATAGGCACCGACCTGCGCACCGTGCGTTTCGAACGGACTCAGCTGGTGCAGGCCTACCTGAAGGATTGCGACCTGGAGGGCCAGCGCTTTGCCGGTTGCGACCTGACCATGACCATCTTCAATGGCAGCAACCTTCAGGCCGCCGATTTGTCGGGGCTGGCGCTGGACCGCACCAGCCTGATGGGGGCCCAGCTGCAAAAAGCCCAACTGGCCGGCGTGAAAGGCACCTACACCGCCTTGCTGGGCGCCAACCTGGCCGGCGCCAACCTGAGCGCTGCGGTCTTTGAGATGGCCGATGCCAGCGACGCCGACTTCAGCGGCGCACGCTGCGACGGCTCGCGCTGGCACATGTCGGTGATGCAGCGCATCAAGGCCGCCGATGCCAGCTTTGCCAACACCTTCCTGGTTTACTGCGATCTGTCGAATGCCGACCTGTCGAACGCCGATTTCAGCAGCGCAGACATGAGCCACGCCAACCTGCATGCCGTGCTGGACCAGGGCACACGCTGGGGCGGCGCCAACCGCAGCGGCGCCCGCGAGACCGACGAGAAACTTTTGCGTGCCGAACGTTGGCAGGCCGCCTGACCATTTTTTTGAAAGACACAACCATGTCAAATCCTTCCGCCACTTCCGCTTTCCCCCTGCCGCAATCCAGCCCGGGCCTTGTTTCCGCTGTCGTCACCGGGCGGGCCGACAAATGGTTTTTTCTCGATGCGGCTTCCGGCGCCGGCGGTGCCGACCGCGCACTGCGTGCCGAGAGCTGCCTCATCCAGCCCGAATGCGGCGACACGGTGCTGGTCTGCCAGGGCGTTGCCGTGGGCCTGACCAGCGTTCCCTACATCCTGGCCGTGCTGTCACGTGCCGATGCGCAGCATGGTGTGCTGGCACTCCCGGGCGGCGCGCAGATACGCGCCGATGCGGGGGCGCTGGCTTTTGTCGCCAGCGATATCGGCCTGGAAGGCGCGAACAGCGTGTCGCTGAAGGCGCCGCATGTGGCGGTGGACGCCGCCGCCGGTGAACTCCGCTTTAACCGCCTGGCGTCCACCATCGGTGAGCTCAGCGCCAGCCTGGGCAGCGTGCGCACTGTCGCACAGGCGGTGACGTCAACCGTGGGCCGCCTGGTGCAGAAGGCGACCAACAGCTTTCGCTGGACGGAAAACCTGGACGAATCCCGTGCCGGCCGTATGCGCCTGCAGGTGGCCGAACGCTTTCACCTGAAGTCGCGCCACGCCAGCGTGATCGCCGAAGGCCAGGTCAAGATCGACGCCGAAAAAATCGACCTCGGTTGAGCCGGGCCGGAAAAGAGAAGAGAAGAGAAGAGAAGAGGAAAGCCACCATGTTCGCAGTCACCAAACAGAACGGCCAGTGCATGGCCATGCCGGACGTCTGCAAGACGCCCGCGCCCCCGGCGCCGCCGATTCCCATTCCCTATCCGAATATCTCCATGCCCATGATGGGCAATCCGTCCACCATGAAGGTCTTGATCAGCGGCATGCCGGCGCTGACCAAGTCTTCCAAGATACCGATGAGCAATGGCGACCAGGCGGGCGTGGCGGGCGGTGTGGTGTCGGGAAAGATAATGGGAGAGACCGAGTTCGTCATGGGCAGCATGAAGGTCAAACTCGAGGGCAACCCGGCCGTCAAGCTGGGCGACCCCACCAAACAGAATGCGGGCAATGGGGTTGGCGCGGTGCTGGCGCCCAGCCAGGCCGTTGTCATGATCATGGGCTGAGCAAAGGAAATAAATGAAAACTGTCTGGATCACTGCCCTCAAAGAAGACCAGCCTCGCGTCGCCGCGGTCACTGCCGTGCTCAAACGCTACGGCCTGCAGTGCAAGGGCCACTTCTGGGCCGACCAGCCCGACAAGATGGCCTGGCGCGTGGCGCTGGATGCCATGCTGGAGGCCAAGGCCGATGTCTGGCTTGTGTTGGTGGATGGCGATGAGGTCAAGAAGCCTTCTGTGCGCTATGGCCTGTCGCTGATGGCCTCGGCCCTGCGCAGCGCGCGCGGTGGCAACTTCCCCATGCTGACGCTCTGGAACTCGGCCCCTGCCGCCGAGGCCGCACTGCCGCCTCTCATGGCGCAGGCCGAACTGCTGCTGGAGTCGGGCGCGACCTGGCCCGCCAAAATCGTGGCCAAGGCCAATGTGCCAGCCAAGGCATCGTCCGCCGAATTCCGGCTCGACGTACTGGGCAACGAGCGCCTGGGCCAGTGGTTTGAGATCGGCCCCGTGGCCGGCATCTGGCCGGGCGTGGTGTTCGGCATAACGGGCGGCGTAATGGGCGGCGGCGCCGAGATCCAGTTCCAGGCCGTGGGCCCCAAGGCCATGCTGCCGGAAAAGACCACGCTGGAGTTCGCGCAAGAGGGGATGAAGATCGAAGTCGCCGGAAACGAATACGCCGCATGGGCCGTGCGCAACCAGGTCGACGGCAACAGCTCCTACTTCGTCAAAGTCAAGGGTTGCCCTGACTCGATTCTTTTTATGCCTTATGCCGAGGAAGCGGATGCGGAAGCCACTGTCCTGAGGCTGGTGTGAATCCGCGGACTTTTCCGGTTTTAGCGCCGCTCACAAAACCCAGCGAAGCGGTCCTGGCTAGGCGCGTCGCCGCAGACAGTGCACCAGCACGGCAAGGCGGCGCAACAACGCCAGGAGGGTTTTGTGAGTGGCGCTTAGTCCAGCCGCTTGCGGGCCGGGCCGGTGATATCGCCGCCCGCGCTGACCAGCAGGGCTTCACCCGGGTCGTAGGGCAGCTCGGCGACGCGCTCTTCATCGTTAAAGCGGTAGCCGACGCGGTAGACCGACTGGCTGTGGGCGGTTTGCAGCCGGGTGCCGCAGGTCTTGTCGCGCAGAAAGACCTCGACGGGGATGTCGCCTTGGGGGTCGTCGCTGGGCGCCGGCGGCACGGCGGGTGGAAACACCATCTCCCAGAGCGCCTTGCCGGCCAGCGCGCCGCCCACCATGCTCACGGCGGTAATGAGAGGTTTTTGCTTGCCCAGTTTGTCGCCGATGGCGCCGCCTATGACGGCGCCGGTTACGCCGCCCGGGCCCACCACGAAGCCGGCGCCGGCGCTGCCGAGGATGACCGGCACGGCCCAGCGTTTGTAGACAGCGGCGGTGGCATGGCGCTTGAGCAGGAAACCGCCGGTGAAGCCACCCATGGCCGCGCCTATCAGGGGTACGGCGTTGCGCAGCAGCCAGGGTTTGGCATTGTTCTCGCGGATCAGGTATTGCCGCTCCGGGATCAGCACTTCCCAGCAGGTGGACTCGACGGTGCTGGTGCTGGCCAGCGTGGCGTAGGCATAAAGCACAGGCGCAAGGACGGGTGGGGGCGGCGGTTCAGTGTCGGCCACGGCGGCGGGTTCTGTCGGCGCCGTGGCAGGAGTGATCTGACCCAGGGCGGGCACGGCCTGCAGCGCCATCGCGATGCAGGCAAGCCACGGGTAAATTGCCGCTCCAATTTGCATGGCTTATTATCATCTTCCCGAATGAATTCACCAAAATTACCTTTAATTACGCGCAGGCAAAAACTTGGTTGAACAAAGGTTTCATGGGGTGCGTACATGGCGGGTGGCCGGTGCCTGCCTGGCCGCGAGCGTGGCGGCGATGGCCTTGTCAGGCTGCGCCACGGCCAATTCCATGATGGGCGGCAACACGCGCAAGGACGCCGTGGCCGAAATCGCCTGGGGTTTTGCACGCAACGCCATCCTGCTGGAGGTCGAAGCCGATCCCCGGCTCAATGAATACGGCGGAGAGGCCCACACGCTGCTGCTCGGTGTTTACCAAATGGAAGATTCGGCGGCCTTCTATAAATTGATAGCGGATTCGGCCCTGGTGGGAAAATCGCTGGAAAGCGGCAAGGGCGGCGAGGGGTTTGTGCACTTTGCGCGGTATGTGGTAACCCCGGGCCAGCACTCCATCCTGCAGCTGGACCGGGCGCAAAAAGCGAAGTTCGTAGGAATTGCCGCCGGTTACTACCAGATCGAAGCGGCCCGGAGCGCGCGGCTCTTTGAAGTGCCGCTCACGATCGAGAGCGAGGGAATGGTCAGCACGACCTACAAAGCGGCCCCGGCGGCCCTGGTGGTGCGGCTGAATTTCGGCCCGGATGAGCTGGTCAATGCGCAGCGGCTTAACCGGGACCCGACAGAGAAGAAGTCCAGCGAAGCGGTTCCGCTTGACGGCGGAGGGCGGGAGATCAAGTTGACACCCGATGCGCTCAAGGATGCGGCGAACATCAACAGTGCAGTGAAAAAACTGGACAAATAAGGACAGCAGGCAGCACATGGATGAAAAACAAGGCATTTACTGGCACCAGGGCATGTTCCTGCAGTCCCAGCATTTCCAGATGGCTGACCTGCACAACCAGTTTCAGCACAAGCCCATCCAGGAGTCCGGCCTGCCGCATTTCTGGGGAGTGGGCGAGCTGGAGATCGTCGCCGCCGCTGCCGCAAACCGTACCGTTGAAGTGCAGTCCGCCAAGCTGCTGTTCCAGGACCGCAGCTATATTGAATACCCCGGCAACGCCGTCATCAAGGCCCGGCCTTTTGACGTGGACTGGGTCGAGGGCGACAAGCCTTTTACCGTCTACCTGGGGCTGAAGAAACTCAGCGCCACTGAAAACAACGTCACCATCGCGGCCGACCTGACCGAGGCCGGCACCGCGTCCACCCGTTATGCCACGCTGGCCAACCCGGCCGAGGTGGCCGACCTGTATTCAGACGGCCCGGCGGCCCAGGTGCGCACGCTGCTGCATGTCGTCAAGGTGTTTTTCGAGGGCGAGCTCGACAAGCTGCAGGACTACAGCCTGATTCCCATCGCACGCCTGGTGCGCGACGGCGACGCCATCAAGGTGTCTGAAAGCTTTATTCCACCCTGCTATGCGATCTCCGGCTCCAACGTGCTGCTGCGGCTGGTCAAGGACATCCGCGACGAGTTGACCGGACGCGCGCGCCAGCTGCAGGAATACAAAAGCCCGCGCGAAATGCAGAAGGCCGAGTTCGACGCGAGCTACATGGTGTTCCTGCTGGCCCTGCGCTCGCTGAACCGCGCCAGCCCCTACCTGTTTCACCTGACGGAGACGCGCCAGGTTCACCCCTGGCTGGCCTACGGCGCCATGCGCCAGCTGATCGGCGAGCTGAGCTCCTTTTCGGAGCGCTTCAACATGCTGGGAGAGGCCGAAGACGGCACGCCGGGCCTGCCGCCCTATGACCACGGTGACCTGGGCAAATGTTTCGAGCGTGTGCGCAGCATGGTGAGCCACCTGCTCAATGAAATCACCGTGGGCCCCGAGTTCCTGTGCATCTTGGAGCGCCAGGGCGACTACCACGTGGGCCAGTTGCCGCGCAATTTCTTCGGCCAGCGCAACCGCTTCTACCTGGTGATACGCACCGAAAAAGACATGGAATGGGTGGTGGACGCGGTGCAGCGCGACGTGCGGCTGGCGGCCGCCGACGAAATGCCGGGACTGATTTCCCACGCGCTGCCGGGCCTGGAGCTGATCCACATGGTGGCGGCGCCGCAGGGCCTGCCGCGCAGGTCATACTCCTACTACTTTCGCATCGAGCAGATGAGCCAGCAATGGGAAGTGGTGGAGCGCGAGGGCTCGATCGCGCTGTACTGGATGGATGCACCAGCCGACCTCAAGGCTGAAATTGTTGTGTTGCGGAGATAACGTGCGCCTTGTTGACTGTTTCATTCCCTTCATGGCCTTCGTGCGCCACTTCCAGGCCCAGCCCTCGGGAAGCGCGGCGCCAGTCAAGGAACAGCTTGACAGCCTGCTGGCCGAGGCCCGCCGCAAAGCCCAGGAAGCCGGCATCTCCGAGGCCGACACGCTGAACGGCATGTTCGCCGTGGCCGCCTGGGCCGATGAAATCCTGCTGGCCACTGCCTGGCCGGGCGCCGAAGAATGGAAGCGCCTGTTGCTGCAAAAACGCTATTTCAACGTGTCCAGCGCCGGCGTGGAGTTTTTCACCCGCCTGGAGGCCCTGGGCGCGCAGCAGCTCGCGGTCCGCGAGGTCTACTTCTTTTGCCTCAGCATGGGCTTTGCCGGGCGCTACGGCCATGACCGCAATCCCAAGACGCTGGAAGACATCAAGCAGGCCTGCCTGTCGCAGCTGGTGCGCGATGGCGAAGGCCTTCAGGGCGACGGCAAGGTGATATTCCCGCAGGCCTACGCCAGCCTGGCGCGCGGCAAGGGCGGCAAGCAGCCGGGCGAGAGCCGCTGGGGCTGGCGCATCTCGTCGCTGACGCTGAGCGTGCTGCTGGCGCCGCTGGTGGTGCTGGCCGTGCTCTACGGCATCTACCACCTGATCATCTGGCAGACGGTCAACTCCATCATGGCGCAGATCAAATGAAGGCGCTGCGCACATTCCTTTTGTGGCTGCTGGTCCTGACGGTGCTGGCGTTGCTGAGCTGGGGCCTGGCTCTCTATATGGACTGGCCGCTGTGGGCGGCCGTGGCGGTGTTCTTCGGCGTGCTGGGGCTTTACCTGCTGGTGCGCTTCATCATCAGGCTGGTGCAGGTCTACCGTTCACGCAGCCGCATGGCCCAGCTGTCAGCGGCCAGCCAGGACAAGGTGGCCAAACAGGCATCGCCGCGCGCGGTGCTGATCCGCAAGTGGAAGACGGCCGCGGCAACGCTGCGCGCCTCCAGCCTCAAGCGCTTTGGCAATCCGCTGTATGTGCTGCCCTGGTACATGATCGTGGGGCGTTCGGGCACGGGCAAAACCACGGCGTTGACGCGTACCCGCCTGTCGTCGTCCATCCAGAAAGTCAGCCAGAGCGCCCGCATCGAGCAGACGGCGAATTACGACTGGTGGTACTTCGACCGCGCCGTGATCATCGACTGCGCGGGGCGTTACGTGGAAGCGGCCGACCTGGAACAGGACCGCGCCGAATGGGAGCTGGGCCTGGACCTGCTGGCCAAATACCGCGGCAAGGAAGGTCTTAACGGCCTGGTGCTGGCCATCAGCACCGAGCGCCTGGCCCATCCCGACAAAGACGGCCTGCTTGAAGAAGGCCGGGTGGTCCGCGAGCGCATCGAGCAACTCATACGCCTGTTCGGCAAGCGTTTCCCGGTCTATGTGCTGGTCACGCAGTGCGACCGCCTTTACGGCATGGAAGAGTGGGCACGCCAGCTCAACGAAAGCGCGCTGGAGCAGGCCATGGGCTATCTGGCCGAGCCCGACGCCGGCGAGCCCGGCGAGAACTCCTTCCTCGACAAGGCCTTCAGCAACATCCATGACCGGCTGCAGGTATTGCGCACGGTGCTGGTGGCGCGCGGCAATCCGGTCGCACCCGAGTTGCTGCTGTTCCCCAATGAGCTGAACCAGCTCAAGCCCGGCCTGGAAGTATTCCTGCGCGCCTGCTTCGGTGACAGCGCCTACCTTGAAACCCCTTTCCTGCGGGGCCTGTTTTTCAGCAGCGGCCTGCAGCAGGGCGGCGCCGTATCCAGCCTGCTGGGCAAGGTGCTGCCGCCCGTTCCGCAGCACCCCAACGCCAACGCGGGCTTGTTCCTGCATGATTTTTTCGGCCGGGTGCTGCCGCAGGACCGCAACATCTCGCTGCCGGCTTCGCTGCGCAACCCGTGGCGCACGGCCACGCAAAACCTCGGGCTGCTGGCCTGGGTGCTGCTCAGCGTCGCGGCGGCGATATTCATCACCATCGGTTTCGTGGGCAACATGCAGACGCTGTCGCTGCTGCAGGAAAAAAACCGCCTGGCCGCCACATTCACCGGCAACCTGGACGAGGACACGGCCACTCTGGAACGGTTGAGTGAAACCATCTCCCTGATTGAACGCCGCGACAGCAACTGGAAAAGCCAGTGGATGGTGGACAGCACCAACATGGACGACCTGGAAGACCGCCTCAAAGGCAGCTTCACCGACAACTTCCGCAAATACATACTGCCCGTCACCGACGCCAACTACCAGGAAGACTCAGAGCGGATCCTGCAGAACGATCCCAACAAAGAGTTCCCGCGCACGATGCGCAACCTGGTCCGCTACATCAACCTGCTGCAGGCGCATCAGCGCGGTGTCGACCGCCAGGGGCTGCTGGCCATGCCACAGCGCCAGCATATCTCGCGCTACACCCCCGAGCTCTACACGCGCCTGAACGATCTCTACATTTCCAACATCGCCTGGTCGGCGCCCGCCGACCCCTATGTACCGGTGCGCCTGCGCTTCGAGCAGCAGCTGTTCAACCGGCTGGCCCTCCATGATCCCGCGCTGACCTGGCTGGCCGGGTTGCCCGACAGCAATCCGCTGATCAAGCCTGTCACCGTGCAGGACTTCTGGGGCGGCACCAGCCAGGCCCGCGCGCCGGCGGCCGGGCAGGAACTCCCTGTGGTGCCTGCCGCCTTCACTGTCGCCGGCAAGAAGGAAATCGACGCCTTCCTGGTCGAGATGGAAAAAAGCATCGATGACGGCCCCAAGTTCTTGACGCACCGCGGCGCCTTTGAGGCCTGGTACAAGGAGCACCGCCTTCAGCCCTGGCAAAAATTTGCGGCAGGCTTTCCGGGCACCGAACGCACGCTGTCCGGCGAGGTCGAATGGCGCTCGGCCATGGGCCTGATTACCAGCGCGCGAAGCCCTTACTTCCGCGTGATGGACCGCCTCAACGACGAGTTCAGCGACCAGACCGCCGCGCAGCTGCCGAGCTGGCTGCAGCTCTCGCGCGAGCTGGCCGAGCTGCGCAAGCAGGCGGCCCGCTCGGGCGCGGCCGGCGATGCGCTCAATGTGATGGGCGCCATCAACAACGTAGGCGGCAAGGCGATGAAGGAAGTGCTCGCCGGCGCGCCCGGGCAGGGCCAGACCACGCTCAAGAACAACCTGGGCGCGGCGGCCACGCTGCAAAAGTTCTTCAAGGATATCAATGCCGTGGCCACCGATGTGGTGGTGGGGCCAGCCAAGGCCTACCAGGCGGCGGTGGATTTCCACAGTTTCTCGACCGACCCGGCCGTCAAAGCCTCGGCCCTGCAGTCCACGGCCGACAACCTGATCCAGCTGCGCAGGCAGGTGGGCTACAACAACCCGAACGACGAAATCATCTGGCAGCTGATGGGCGGGCCCCTGCGTTTTGTGCTCGGCTACACCGAAGAGCAGGCCTCCTGCAACTTGCAGGGTGAGTGGGCATCCAAGGTCGACTGGCCGCTGCAAACCGCCACCAACATGACCGCCATGATGGACCAGCTGTATGGCCCCAAGGGCACCGTCTGGGCCTTTGCCGACGGCCCTGCCAAGCCCTTCCTGCAGCGTGATGCCAACCGGTTTTCGATTGTGCAGACGATGGGCTACAGCGTGCCGTTCACGCGGCAGTTTTTGCCCATGCTCAATGACGCCGCAGGCAAGCGCGTGGAGCAGCTGGTGACGCAGCAGCGTGCCGAGCAGCAGGACCAGACCGACAAGCTGACGGGCCAGAAGGAGCAGCTGCAGTCCCAGCAGGCGCTGGCGCAGATTGACCGCGTGCTGGCAGACATCAAGCAAAAGGTCGACGCCATCAAGGCCCAGGCTTTGCAGCTGACCATCACCGCGCAGCCCACCAGCGTCAATCCCGGCGCCAAGGCCAAGCCTTTTGTCACCGTGCTGGCGGTGCAGTGCGCGTCCGGCGCGCGGGTCATCAACAACTACAACTTCCCGGTGACGGACAGCTTCCCGCTGGGCGACCGCCAGTGTGGCGACGTAACGCTGCAGATCAAGATCGAGGATGTGGTGCTGACCAAGAAGTACCCCGGCTCCAGCGGCGTGGTGCGTTTCCTGCAGGACTTCAGGGACGGCGCGCGCCAGTTCAACGTCGACGAATTCCCGGCAGCCCGTGCACGGCTTGACGCGCTGGGCGTGCGCCAGGTCGGCCTGCGCTACAACTTTGAAGGCCAGGACGCCATCCTGAAGGCGGCACAGCAGCTTGAGCAGCTGGATCGCCAGGAAAAAGAAAAGACGGCGGACAAGCAGCGCTTGCAGGATGCACAGTTCGCGCGTGAAGAGCGCGGCCTCCAGGCCAAGCTCTCCAACGCCACCAGCGTGCCGGCCATTGAAGTGTCGCTGCCCAAGCAGATCGGTGTTTGCTGGGACACGCGCCTGACGCCCCACAAGCCGCAAGACACCCAGGCCATGTTCAAGGAACTGGCCGCGGCGCAGGTGCAGGCCGCGCCGGCGGCAGCGACACCGGCTGCGCCCGCGCGCTAAGAGCTGCCATAGCGATTCGAATCAAAGATTTTTTTATCCGCAGATTACGCAGATTTCCGCAGATTGAAGACAAGAAATCTGTACTTGCCGCTTCGCGCCTCATGTGCGTTTGCCGATCACGCGACTTGAGCCGCCTTGGTCTTCATCTGTGTAAATCTGCGTAATCTGCGGATAAATCTCCCTCCCCAGATGCCGCAGCTTCCCGCAGATCACAGACAGCGGATGTGTATTGCGGACTATCGGTGGAGCAGCCCTCAAGTCACCAGTTTGACCGCCATGCCCGCATCGAGTGTCACGATACGCGCAAGCAGCGCATCCGCAGCACTGCGGTCTTCCTCGTCGCGCGTCATCACCCCGTAGGCCACCTGCAGGCCGTCCAGGGCCATGGCGGGGTCCCACACGGTGAGCTGGTGCCGGTCAATGCTTTCCACCACCGCTTGCGCAAAGGCCTTCAGTGCGGCGCCCGGGCGGTGCTGCAGCAGCAGTTCGCACAGGCGGATCTGTAGCAGCAGCTGCTCCCTTGCCGAAGGATGCAGGGCCAGCTGGTCCTGCAGGCAGGCGGCCGCGCTCGCGAGGTCGTCGTTGGCGGCCAGTGAACGCGCGTTGCGGATCGCCGCGGTGACTTCGTCCCGTTCACGGCCGGAAGGGGCGGGCTTGCCCGAGCCGGTGAACGAGCCGATGCCCAGCGTGGCCAGCCAGTCCTGCGTATCACTGTCGGCAAAGGGTGTGCCTCCGGAAAACGACAGTTGCTCCAGGCCCGGCAGGCGTGCGAGCAAACGGGCGGTCTCGTTGCAGACCTCCTGGCGGGCCGTCGCGAAGCTGCTGCCCATGCGCCCCAATGCGGCGGCGCAGATGGCGTTGAGGTCTAGCCAGAAAGGGAAGGCGGCAAGCTGGGCCTCGGCGAACTGCACGAGCTCCGCGTCCGACTGGCTGTCTTTCAGCCGCACCAGGGCATCGGTGACTTGGGAAATAGGCGGTGCGATCCGGGTCTGGCCGGCGTCGGCGGGCGGCAGGGCCTCCAGCGTCGACCAGGCGGCCGTGCGGTTCAATCGGTAAGACAGGGGGTTGCTGGGGTCGTTGGCCAGGAACCACTCCGCCAGGCTGCCCATGCGGCTGCAGGCGTCTTCCAGCGCACGTTCGACGTTGCTGGCCGAGTCCAGCAGCAAGGTGGCGGGCGGAGGGGACGAAGGTGCTTCACCCGGTGCTCCGGTTGCGGGCGCCGGCGCGGCGCCAGCGGGCTGCGGTTCCGGATCGGGCAGTTTGACCTCGATCACCGTCAGAGTGCCGATCAGCGACAGCAGCGTGCGCACGGAAGGGGCTTCGCTGTCCTTGTCGGCCACGACGGCATCGATGGCCCGCACCCGGTCGTTTAGCTGCGCCACCAGGTCGCCCTCCTGCGGCGGCAGCGAGGCCCAGTCCGTCTCGGTGGCGCGCTGCTGCACGCGGTCTATCAGCCATTGCAGGGCGTTGCGGCGCCCCCGCATGCGCTTGAGCGGCGGGTACAAGGTGTCCCAATAGGTCTGCACCAGATCGCCCACCACCTTGAGGCCGTCGGCCAGCCCATACAGGCCCCGTGTTTCCAGCAGCCCTGCGGTCAGGTAGCACGCCACCAGCAGGTCCTTGCCTTTGGTGCCCAGCAGCTCGGCCGACAGCTGGGTGACCTTGTTCCAGTCCATCGTCGGGCTGTTGACCGCGCTCGAGAGCTTGGCGAGCTCGGCCTCCAGCAACTCGAACGCAGGCTCCTCGCGCACCTCCTTGCCCACGGGCTCCGCCCCGGGGATGGGCTGTGTGCCGAGTTCGGAAATCAGGTCAGTAGTCATAAGGGCCAGGGAAAGGGGAGTTATCTATTGGAAGTGTCTATTTGCTATTGTTTTGATAGCTGCTTATGCATATGGGTGTTGGGCTGGAAGCCAAAATGACTTGAAACTCTGGCGTGCACATTACTCCCACAGTGCTTCGACCTCGGCATTGAGGAAGTAGCCCACGCCGCGTTCGGTGCACAGCAGCTTGGGGTTTTTGGCGTCGGCTTCGAGTTTGCGGCGCAGCCTCAGGATCTGCACATCGATCGCGCGGTCGTAGATGTCGTCAAAGGCGCGGGTCCGCTCCAGCAACTGCTCGCGCGAAATGATGCGCCCCGGCGTGCCCAGAAACACCGCCAGCAGGTTGAACTCGGCGTTGGTCAGCGATACCGGCTTGCCCTCGGGCGAGGTCAGCCTGCGGGTATTGAGGTTCAGCGCCCACAGGGCGAAGCGGTAGGCGCGCGGGTGCTTGCCTCGGGTCACCGGCACCTGCACGCTGCTGTTCGGGGGCAGCGCGGCGGCCTGCGCATCGGCAGGCGCCGAGCCGGCGCGCCGTGTCACGGCGCGTATGCGAGCGAGCACTTCGCGCAGTGAAAACGGCTTGGTGATGTAGTCGTCCGCGCCCAGCTCCAGGCCCATCACCCTGTCGGCTTCTTCCAGCCGGCCTGTGAGGCAGATGATGGAAATCTGCTGTTCGGCGCGCCACTTGCGGGCCAGGTCGATGCCGTCCCCATCGGGCAGGCTGAGGTCGAGCAAGACCAGGCTGTAGGCATTGCTGGCTACCGCCTTGACGGCTTCGGTCGCCGTGCCGACGCCGGACACGCTCAGGCCATGGCCGCTCAGGTAGTCGATCAGCAGCTTGCGCAGGGCGTCGTCATCGTCGACGACCAGGATGGCTTGGGGTTTGGGCTGCGTCATGGCGTAAGGTTGCCTTCTTGCTGGGCGGGCTGAGAGTCGGATCGCCCGGTTGCCATTTTGACGGCCTGGCGCAATGCGGGCCCGTCAACCGACCCGGCTATGGTAACCACGCCTGCGGCCTGGATGATGCCCGGCTCTTCGCCCCCGGCCGCGCAGCGGATCAGCGGCAAACCAGGCGCAAGCGCGCGCAGCCCGGCCAGCTGGCTGTCGGGCGCGCCGGGCGACACGATCCATACCAGGAGATCCGCATGCCCGCCCAGCGCTTGCAGAGCGGCTGAGGCCATGCCGGAAGGTGCGTAACCGGCGGGTTCAAAACCGAGCAGCGCCAGCGCATCTTCGGCGCGTTCACGGGCCTCGGGGTCTTGCGCGATGACCACGGCGATTTCCCCGCTGCCCAGTGGCGCTGCCGGCGTGGCTGGCAAAGCGGGTACTTCCTCAGTGTGCACAAGAAGGGGCAGCGTCAGGCAAAACCGTGTCTTTTGCCCCTGGCCGCTCCACACCGCCACGCCGCCCTCATGGTCCGCCGCGACGCCCGCGACGATCGCCAGGCCCAGCCCCGTGCCGTGGCCTTTGCTGCCTCCCTGCTGCGTGCGGGAGGAAAAGAAAGGATCGAACAGCTGGTGGATATGCTGCGGCGCAACCCCTGCGCCATCGTCCAGGACATCCAGCCAGATGCAGCCTTCATTCAGCATGTCGCCCACCACCGTGTCGGCATCTCTTGCGTAAGCCGGTGCATGCGTGTCTGCTGCGCCCAGGTTCAACTCGACCTTGCCGGATGCGGCCTGTGATGCGTTGCGCAGCAGGTTCATGATGGCGCGGGTGAGCTGGCCACGATGCGCCAGCACCGGTACCGGTGCCGCCGGCACCCGCACGGCCAGCTCGACGCCTGCGGGAAGCAGCGGCTTCACAGTGGCCACGGCCTCTGCGACCAGGTCGCGCAAGTCTGCCGCTTCACGGGTGCGCGCGCCGCGCCGGCCGGCAATCAGGATCTGCTCGGTCAGGTCCTTGCCCCGGCCGACGGCGGCACTCACTTCCTCAAGCGCTGCCTGCACCGTCTGGCCGGCTTTTTCGCGTTCTATCGCCAGCTCGGCATAGCCGCCCACAGCGCCCAGAATGTTGTTGAAATCGTGCGCGATGCCGCCGGTGAGAAAGCCCATGGTTTCAAACCGCCGCGCCCGCTCCAGCCGCAGGTTGAGCTTTTGCCGCTCATGCACGGCGATCGCCACAAAAAAGGACAGCACCGCCAGGCCAGCCAGGTCCACCTGAAGCTCCCAGGTGCCGTCATGGCCAAAGGCCGCGCTGTAAGGCCCGTAACCCGCCATGGCCATGCCAACGCCGACCGTCGCTGCCGCCAGGACGCCCAGCGACGCCGCCCGCAGCCCGCCGCGAATGGCAGCCCAGACCAGCACCAGGGACAAGAGCACACGCAGCACTTCCGAAGGAAAGCCGGCGACCAGCGCCGAAGCGGCCAGCAGGCAGGCGCACAGCACGGCCGCCGCCAGCGCGGTACCGGGTTTTTCGATGGATTGCGCCGCCGGGCCCTGGCCCGAGCACCAGGATTGCAAGGCGGGCAGCAGCACCAGGACGGCCAGGCCGTTGCCGACCAGCAGGACGCGCCATTCTTCGAGCCAACTGGTGTCCTTGGTGACCATCCCGATGGTGGCTCCCAGCGCCGCCACCAGGGCGGTGGCCAGCAGGGGCAAAAAAACCATGAAGCGCGCCAGCTGCGCCGTGGTGTCGATGTTGCCGTTTGCGCAAACCAGCCGGCGCCCCAGAAAGGCATAAAGCGCCACCTCGAACACATTGAGCAGGGCGAACGCCGCATCGGCACCTAGCGACAGCGGGTCGGCGTCGCCGACAAACAGCATGGCCAAAAATACCGCCAGCAAAAAAATCGGCCAACGGCGGTAAGGCATGTTCCAGAGCAAGGCGGCCGCCACCGCAGGCGCCGGCCAGATAATGGCTGCCAGCGTGTCGGGTCGCGAGGTATAGGCGGCCGGCGTGGACAAGAGGGCGTACACGCAGGCCAGCAACAGGGCAGTGAGGCCCAGCCTGGCCGGCGCGGGCGTGTTTTTCAGCGCCGCCAGGACCGGCCGGCTTGCGGGCGCCGGGTTCATGGAGGCGGTCTCAACGTGTCCGTTGCGTTGCATGTATGGTCCTGCATTTTTATGCCTGTACGCCGCGGGCTGCATCATGCCGGGGCGCCACCCTCCAGGTGAGCGGGTCCAGTGTACGCAATCGCGGGGCCCAAAGCACCCGGGCTTCGTCACTCCCGCGCAACATCGGCCCGCCTCGGGGATTGCCCTGAGGCCTGCGAACACAGTGTTAGCAGACCCTGGGTTGCAACGTAAACTCAGGCTCATGGCTTTTCCCTCGGCGATCCGGCCTTCCCAAGACGTGCCAGACCTGTCGCGTGAGGAGTGGGTCGAGATGCGCCTGACCCATACCTTCATGCGCTATGCCCGGCCTGCCCTGCATGCCGCGCTGGTGCTGGTCGTGATCATGGTGCTGATTCTTTACCGCCATGTGGACCCCCTGGGCCTGGCCGTGTGGGCGTCGGCGGCCACGGCCGTGACCCTGGTGCGTTACCACGTCATCGGCATTTACCACCGCACCCTGGTGGGTGTCAGCGGGGCGCCCTTGCATGCGTTCATGGCGCGCTACAGCTGGACCTGGCCCATGAGCGCCCTGGTCTGGGGCGCATCGATGTTTGTCCATTTCCTCAAGGCGCCCGTCTACGACCAGTTCGTCTGCATGATCGTCCTGGTGGGCATGGCGGGTTTCGCGGTGGGCACTTTTTCGTCATCCCTTGCCTGCTTCAAGGGTTATGTGAACGGCCTGGGCTGCAGCGCCCTCGCAGCGCTGATTTATCAGCTGGCCCTGGAGCACGGGCTTCCCTCCACATTCAACACCTACGGCATGGTGGCGCTGGTGCTGATCTACTGGGCCGTCATCCTCATTTCCGGGCAGCGCTTTCACGAAGTGCAGCGCGCCAACCTCGAGCTGCAGTTCGACAACGCCGAACTCATCAAGTCGCTGACCGAAACCAACCGGGCTGCCCTGGAAGCAGTGGAAATCAAAAACCGTTTCGTCGCCAGCGCCGCGCATGACCTGCGCCAGCCTGTGCACGCGCTGGGCCTGTATGCCGACTGGCTGGCGACGGAGCCCGAGTTCGTGGAGCAGATCGCGCCCAAGATTGTCCGCTCCACCAAAGCGGTCAATGACCTGTTCAACTCCCTCTTCGATCTGGCCGGGCTGGAGTCCGACACCTTGCGGGTCCATCCGCAAGAGGTGGATCTGGCGGGGCTGATCCAGGACCTGGAGGCGCAGTACGCACCCTTTGCCCGTGAGCGCAACCTGCGGCTTCGCACGCGCGCCGCACCCTGGAAGGTCAGGTCCGACCCGGTGCTGCTGCAGCGGCTGGTAGGCAACCTGTTGTCCAATGCCTTGCGCAACACCTACCGCGGCGGCGTGCTGATCGCCGTGCGGCGGCGGCGCGGCGTGCCGTGCATCGAGATCTGGGACACCGGCGTGGGAATCGCGAAAGAACACCAGAAGGTGATTTTTCAGGAGTTTTACCGGGTTCCGCTGCAGGGCACTGAGGAGGGCTTCGGGCTGGGCCTGGCGATTGTTTCGCGCTTGAGTGAAGCGCTGGGCCATCCGGTGGGGATGGCTTCTCGCAGTGGGAAGGGGAGTGTGTTTTGGGTTGAGTTGAAGTAGTTGGGATTTTAAGTAAAGTTGGCTTCTAGCCCAATAAATACCTTGGGTATTAGCTCCTGAATTGATAGCGTTCCTGATCCCCGTTCGGGCTGAGCTCGTCGAAGTCTTGTTTGTTTCAGCAGGGCGCTCGCTGCTGAGTTCTGCTGGCCGGGGGTAGCCCGGCAGCTACTCACTTTTCTTTTGCTTCGCCAAAAGCAAAGTAAGCAAAAGAAAAGGCGACCCTACTTGCTGCGTCCCTACGCT